>JBAZYO010000009.1 GCA_041659285.1 Vicinamibacterales bacterium
TGAACAAGATGAAGTCAGGGCAGAAGAACCGAACGTACTAACTAACCCCGAAGGGGCCATTCTCCAGTAACGATTGGTCCGAAGAAACCCGGCAGGTCACATGGGGCGAGAAGAGTTCAAGAGACTGAGAGAACTCTCGCAACAGACATGCATGCTCGAAGTACAGCAGCGCCTTTCGCGCCCGGTCGTCAACCGTCTGTGCCCAGTTGAACGCGATGCCAATTCGATCTTTCAACTCCTCGAGGTTGAAGGAGGCCATGTCCATCAAAGGGATGGCACGCGGCCTGACGAGCTGCTTCGGATTGCCTTCTGAATCTTCGAGATGGCGCAGCGAGGCTGAGAAACGAACACCGTAATGAACAGAGAGCGCCTGGCACAAAAGGTCGACAACATCTTCGCCGCGTTCTATGGCATCTTGAATGGAGTCGGCCTCGACACCCAGACTTAAGTAGTTGTCTTGAAACCGAAGTTCTAGTCCCGCTCCCGGCACCACGAGATTCAGGGCCACCTCTGGTAGCCGGTAAATAGGAAGAGTCCCGTGACTAGCCACTTGGCCAGTCCGTGTATCAATCGATGAACTCGTAACGTTTTGAGAGCCTGCCGGAACGACCACCTTCTTGCCGTCCGGTAATCCGAAGGCCCACGGGGGCGAAACCAGGTAATTGAGTGTGAATCTAGGCATACCAATGCCGAACGATCTGACGCTGCGCCACGAGCGGCGTTTTCGCTACTCTAGTGTGTCAGAAGTCGCGCCGCTCGGTGCCCGCAGCGCCTTGTTAGACAGCAGTGCCACGTTAGGCACCCAAATCACGTGATCCGGTGCGGCGCCAAATTCAGAACGATCGCGTTCGTCCAATGCTGCAACCCATGCTGACAAGAACGCGTCAAGACCATCGTGGGCGGGGCCGCACACAACTTTCCGCAACTCGTGCAGGCTAAACGGCTCTGGCCACCGCGTTAACCTGGACGCTGCCCTGAGTTGGATTTCAACGCCGTTCACGTCAGACTTGTGCGTATCGTTTGCGTTCAGGACTGCCGCCGTAGCTTGTGGGAAGACCTCCAAGCACTCCCATTCGCGCCGCAGTCGCTCGAATAATGCAAACCCAACCAACATCCACAATTGGTTGGCGTGAGGCAGACGGGATTCTTCGCCGCCGGCCTCGAGGTGATGCCGCGCCTTACTCTTGATGTTTTCGAACTCTTCGGCGCTGGGCGTAGTGAAGCAACTAATGCTGCGGTCGTCTAACGCGCATTCGGCTTGCCGCCGCTTGCCACCACTGCTCCTAGGTTCGCTGGGCGCGTCGATGGCGATGCGGCGAATCGTCACACCGAAATATGCTTCGAGCTGACGGAGGTAGGCAGCGGTGTCGTTTGCGAACTTCGCGACGATTTCAGAATTCAAGGTCGCCACATTGCCCGAGCCTCGAGGCGGCGCGGGGGCACGTCGGTCAGCGACCGGAAATGGCACAAGCCGACCATGCATCCAGGTCGCGACGCAGACCGGCAGCCGTTTCCTTTTCGCAAAGGCAACATCAATACCAACGAAGCCATCCATAAATTTCGCTCGCACGCGTCAACGCTCAGGCGAAGGAAGTCCACTCAGCGCCAACCAGCCGTCGCGACAATTCGGCCGAGCATAGTCCATCTGCGGCGACGGCTGCGGCTGGTAGGCCGCTCCTACACTTGCACGTCGCTTGGTATCGGCTGATCCGCAATGAGGCTTGGGAGCAACTTGATACAGACGGTCATCGCGATATAGGCAACTGATTCAAACGTTCTCTGGTTGTGAGGATGCGCCTTCGGGCGCGAGTCACGCGTTGAGAAGTGATGGAGCACGCCGCGGCAGTCCACGAGAAGGTCCAACAGGCCATCGGCATTGAGCGAATAACTTGCGGATGGCAAAGCCGCACGCACTCCTTCCCAATGTTTCGGTTGACCCCGTAATTACTCGGCTGCGGCATCGGCGGCTTTCACGAGTGTCGGCGCGTTTGCAAACTGCTCACGGACTCTATAGTTGGGTCTGCCACCGCCGAATAGTCCTTCAATCATGAAGTAGAAGTTGACGAAGGCTTGTATATATCGAAATCGGCGGAATTCATTCTTGCCTTCCCGGTAGAACGCCAGTGGAACTGTTAGACATTCATGTTTAGCCCTGCGATAGATCAGAGTCTTTACGTAACTGTCGTCGATTGTGGTTGTTGCCGGTGGATACTTCTGTTCAATCCGAAGATTCCAGACCGCCAGCTGAGACTCCTCTGTATCGCTTTCCGGCACCCAGTCGAAGTCGGCACTCTCCCACTTGATCTCGTGCACGCTGCACCAAAAGGCACCGACGGATTCGAAGTACTGCAGGAGGGATAACAAATCCGCATGAAAGGGATTGTCTGGGTACTTGAGAACGATCGGATCGCGAGAGGAATCGTAGATAGGAAGTAGCGGCTTGTAATCATCGACTGTAACTTCAGCAGCAATTGAAATCACCGCACCGCTATCGTCGGCCTCGAAGGAGATGAGATATGGAGGCCAGGACACTCTGAGGGGAGAGCTTGCAATACGAGTATCGCCAGCGAATTGTGCCGTGACTCGGAATTTCATACTTCCAGCTTAGGCCCTTTGCGTTGGCTGTCCAAAGCAGGCCGATCAAATCATCGGGTGACAGGAGATCACGGGTAGACTGCGTCCTGACAAATGCGTCGGGCGGGCAATGAACCGGAACGGCAAGCGTTGCGAGCGAACCCTTGAAGCGCCCTAGCCACTCACGGAGAATCGTCCGCCGCTAGGCCGATATCCAAGGACCGCCAGGTTCCCACCGCCGGCGCCATCGGACACCTCTCGCTGCCGCCTGCAGGACGGGCCACAGGAATGCTCCGAGCAGCCCGATCGCATCGGATAGTTCGGCCCGCTCCGCTCCCGGGATGCGACCGACGAACGCGTCCCATTGCTGACGCTTCTGCGGGTCTTCGCTGAACTCGTTCGTCAGGCCGAGTGGCATCTCCAAAGGGAGAGCGGTCTGTCGTCGTTCGAAAGTCGCGGCGAGCGCGAGACGCAGGGTCTCACCGTCGAACGGCTTGGTCATCGCGAGCCCTCGAATATCGAAGAAGTCCTTCATCCGGCTGTTCGCCAGGCCGAGACGAATCATCGCTTCGGTCTTTTCGGCGATGGACGTCTCCGCCCTGTAGACACGTAGCCGAGCGCGCGGAAGGTCAAGCAGACCCGGATAGTCAATTGTGTCCGGCGGCGGCACAACGGCATCGCCCGCTCCGACGTCCACCTGCAGTGGGATGCGGACCTTGCCCAGCAGCGCCATCAAGGTGATGCGCATTCCGCCGTACTCCTGCCCCTCGCGAATCGCCTCAACGCGAACCGTTTCGGTCACGAACGTGAGGCCGTCGTCGGGCGCCTCGACTTGGCATATGGCAGCGAAAATGCTCTGGAGCGCCTCGGCGGACGTGTCGCCGAAACCAAGTAGATCGATGTCTTTGGTTGGTCGGATGGCGTCGCCCATCCACACGAGCAGCATTGCTGCACCTTTGAGAATGAAGCGGTCCGCAAACTCCGACTTCGCAAGGCGGTACAACAAGCGTTCACCTCCGAAGCGCGCGAGCGTGAGCTGGTGCTCGACGTTGAGGTCACGGCTGCGCTGGAGGAGGCGCGCTTGGACAGACGCAGAGATGTTCTTCGGCTCGCGTTTCACAGCACCACCGTTTCTAGATAGGGCTGCATGACTCGATTCACCCGCAGACGCTTTGCTATTCGATGGAGCTCGTCGAGGTTGAGGCGCTTGCTTCGCCACGCTTCGGTAAGCGCTTCGAGCGCCACGTCGAGGCCGATCGTGTTCCGGAATCTGAAACAGTCCGCGACTGTGCGGGCGACATTGTAGACGTTCACGGCTTGGCCCTCGATGCGATGCACGGCCCGGCCAAGATCGAACAGCGCGGGTGAGATGTTGACCACACGGAGGGGTGGGGTCTGGAGCCGAGGGACGCGCGTTCCGCGCGGAACGGCGATCCAGACCTGGTGCGGAAGCTGGGTTCCGATGCCGTGGAAACGGAGCGCTGATACCAGGCACACGACGGAACTTGGGACGGCACTGGTTGCAATCACAAGGTCATGGTGTTCCGAGATCTGCCGCTTCGCAGCCAGCCGATATCGGCCCGGCCCCACCTTCTCAAGTTCACCCGATCTCGCCATCTGGGTCAGCGCCCCGGTATGAATACCGAGTGCGGCGACATCACGAGTCCTGAGAAGGGACTGGGTCCTGGCGAGCTTCAGCACGCGGCTGCGGGTTGCGGCGCGTGGCGTCGGTGTTTTGCTTACACTCATGTTCATCTGTAAGCATATCACCGCATTGGACCTGAGCATCGATCCCGGTCGCGCCGGTAATTGCTCCGGATCGGGAGGGCGCTGGGCGGGTCAAGGGCGCGATAGCGGCGAGCGGAGCGAGCGGACCCTTGACGCGCCCAAGCCCTCCCGCAAAATGACTTCACCGGAGCGACGAGATACGACTGCGCAGCTAAGCTGCTTCGTTCTCTCGAATCTGGGCGTCGATCTGGTCGCGGTGCGCGCGCACATACGCCCACGCGCGCTGGCCAGATCCCCAGCCCGTAGGGCCGGATTCGACCGCAGCAGTTCGGCCTCGCTCGCCCCCGACTGACGAGCCTGCTTGTCCGGGCTGGCCATCACTCCGAGCGAAGGGCGACGACGGGATCGGCACTCGCCGCGTGCCGCGCGGCGGCAAACGCCGCGGTCACTGACACGAGCGTAAAGAAGATTGCGACCACCGCATAGGTCGCCGGGTCGAGCGGCGTGAGGTCGAACAGCATGGCGTCGAACGACCGCGTCAACGCGATCGCACCGGCGACGCCAAGCAACAGGCCGGTGCAGATCAGCACGGCGGCGTCACGCATGATCAAACCCAGCACGCGCCGGGGATGCGCGCCAAGCGCAACGCGGATGCCGATCTCGCGTGTGCGACGCGACACGGCATACGCGACGACTCCATACAAACCAACGGCGGCCAGCGTCGCGGCGATGGCCGCGAAGGTCGCCATCAGCACGGCATAGAACCGGCGCCGTCCAATTGAGCTCGCCACGATCTGATCCATCGTCGCGACGTTGTAGAGGCCTGCGCCAGGCACGAGTCGACGCACGATCTGCCGGATGTCGGCGAGCTGCGACGTTGGCGATCCGCTGCTTTTGACCGCGTAGTACAGCTGCCCACCGCCGCCGACGGCCAAGCCGAACACCTGTGGGTCGGCCGGTTGATCCAGACCAAACTGCCGCACGTCTTCGATGACGCCGACGACCTCGACCAGGCGCTCGCTCGAGTACACCTGCTGGCCGACCGGATCGCTCCCCAGATAACCAGTGCGCGCGAAGGCGCGATTGATCAGGATTTCACGCTGGCCCGAGGACTGCCCTTCCGATGACAGTCCTCGACCGGCAATGATGCGCACGCCAAGCGCATCGAGAAAATCGCGGCTGACAATGCGGCTCTCGGGAAACTCCGGCGTCGGTGACGATCCAGGCGCGGGAGGTCGCGGTGGTCCGGGCGTCCTGCTGATTGGCGAGATGAAGGCGTTCTGCACCATCGGCAGCGAGCTCGAGTACCCAGCCGCGCGAACGCGGGGCAGCCGCTGCACTTCCGTGACGAATTCTTCGGCAAACGTCGGCGGCCCCATGTCGTCCGGAAACAGCACTTGAAACGTCAGAAGATCGCTCGGGTCGTACCCTGGATCGATCGACGACAGCTTCGCGAAGCTGTGAATCTGCAGGCCTGCCGCCACGAGCAACGCCATCGCCATCGCCATCTGCCCCACGATCAAGACGCCCTGGATCGGACTGCGTCCCGACATGCCGAAACGGCTCGTGCTGTCGCTCCGTAGAAGATCCATCGCGTTCGATTGCGACTGGGCGATCGCGGGGATCAGTCCAAACGCCACGCCTGCGAAAGCCGAGACGATCAACGTGAAGGCCAGGACGAACACGTCGACGCGCACTTCTTCGAGGCGCGGAATGCTCAACGCTGGGCCAAGATCCCGGCGCGTCAGTCCAACGCCGATGATCTGGAGGATCTCGATCATTCCCATCGCGAGCACGATGCCGGCGATCCCTCCGACGACGGCGAGCAGCACGCTTTCGGTCAATGCCTGGCGAACCAGCCGGAATCGCCCCGCACCAAGTGCCCTGCGCACCGAGATCTCTCGCGCCCGGCCGACCGCACGTGCGAGGAGCAGATTCGCCACGTTGGTGCACGCGATCAACAAGACGAGACCCACGGCGATCATCAGCACCGTCAACGCAGGTCTCACCGGCGCGGACAACGCGTCCTGCGCATGAACGACCGCGAAACGGTGAAGACCGTCGATCGATCCCTGGCCGGATGACGACTGAGGTCTCAGACCCGAGAGAAGGCTATTGATCTCGTCCTGCGCCGTCTGAAGTGAGACGCCATCCCGCAGGCGCGCCAGCACCGGCCATCGTCCCCCCACGACCGGGCCCAGAACGAAGGGGGTCCAGACCTCCGTTTGTCGATCAGGAAAATAGAAGTCTTCGCGCATGACGCCGGCGACGCTGAAGGACTCGCCGTCGACAACCAGGCGCCGAGTCAGGATCTCCGGGTCGGCATGAAAGTACTGGTGCCATGCACCGAAGCTCAGAATGACCGATGGTTCCGCACCCAACGTCTCTTCGTCCGCGCGAAAGCGACGTCCGAGGAGCGGCTGCGCGTGCAACATGTCGAAGATCGCGGGCGACACGCGTGCGCCGGCAATCCGCACGGTCTCTGCCTGCCCAACCAGCGTGTGCGTGCTCCGCGCATGAATGCCGGCATGCGAGAGGGTACTTGAACGCGCGCGCAGCTCGGGCACGTCAGCCGCCTCAATCGCGCTCGTCGCGCCAGCCTGGCCGCCGCCGACGCCCCTCGGCAGACGCTCCGCGATTCGCACGAGGCGATCCGCGCCTTCGTACGGAAGCGATCGCAGCAGCAGGACGTTGACGATGCTGAAGATGGCCGTCGTGCAGCCGATACCGAGCGAGAGCGTGAGAACAGCGGCCAGGCTGGAGCCAGGATTGCGGCGGCACATTCGTCCGGCATGGCGAATGTCCAGGCCGAAGTCGGCGGCCCAGCGCGACACCGAACTCGTCTCGTGGCGGCTCGTCGGAACTGACGAAAGGACCTTGCCTCGGGCGCGTTCAGCGATCGCGGCGATGAGGACCCCAACCAGCTCGCGCCATATCCACAACGCGGCACGGACTGGAGAACGCGGGTGGCGTTGGCGCGCACACTCCTCGAAGTCGCCAAGGATGCTCTCGGCGAGATCGCGACCGATCAGGCGACGCAACAGCCAGCTCATCGGATAGGCCCGAAAGCGTCGAGGTCCTTCCAGAGTTGCACGAGCGCCCTCCGCGACGCTTGGAGTGCGGCCATGCCCCGCTTCGTCACCGAGTAGCACCGCTTCGTCCGTCCGCCACGTTGCGGGGTTGGCGCGCTCTCAAAGGATTCGAGCAGGCCCTTCTTCTCGAGTCGATCGAGCGTCATGTAGACCGCCCCACGCGCGATCCGGCGCTCCGTGCGCGCGACGAGCTCGTCGAACACGGTCGTGCCATAGGCGCCGGCGTCCATCTGATCGGCCTGCAAGACGGCCAGCAACACGAGTTGCTCGAACTCACCGAGATACCCGGGGTCAGCCATTCAGCGGACGATACACTAACAATGTTGGACAAATCAATCGTACTTCCCTACAATGCGCGCGTTGTCGGCAAAACGTTCGCGATCGTACGGAGGTGACCGTGACACACCGCGCCGCTCTTCTCTTCATCGTGTTCGCGTTGGCGCTGCCCGATCCGATGCGCGCCGACCAGACCAAGAAGCCCGCAACCGGCGTGTCCGGCACGTGGTCGCTGATCGCGACGCACAAGGGGCCCCCCGGCATGCCGGATGGTGTTTCTTTTCGCGCCACAGTCACCTTCAAGCTCGGCGACGTGATGGAGGAATCCAAACCGGTTCCGTTCGACGGCTACGTGACGTTCCAGGACCGCAGCGAAGGGGCGTTCATGGGTTTTGCAAGTAACAAGGCGGTGACGTTCACGACCGTCCTGAAGAACCCCAAGCGTCCCGGCGTGACGCAGATTGCCGACTTCACCGGCACGCTCGACGCGGACGGAACGATCAAGGGCCACGTGATGCGCATCTCCACGGGACCGGGCACGTATATGCGTGGGGACGCAACTTTCGTGGCGACACGGCGCTGATTCGCGGACAGGCGAGCGTCAGTCGGGCGCATTGGCGCGGGCATACGCTACGGCGTTGAAGATGTTCCTGTCGGGTTCGACTCATGCCGCACTCGCCTACGGCTTCGCGCTAGCGGCTTCGGACCCCTTCGCCAAGCACAATTGGCCGCCATTTTCGGGCCCGACTTGTGCAGAACGATTCGCCCACATTGTTCGGGCGCGTCGGGCAGTTTGACTGACCAGAGAGACGCTCATCGACTACCTCGAAGCTGGGCAGCCGCTCTCCGAATTCCTGGAAGACTTCCTACTGTGTCAAGCGAACAGGCTGTCGCTGCATTGGAGGAGCCAAGTGCGCTCGCTGAGTTGCACCCGGTGATGCCAACCCGCGACGCGGACGCGCTGCGAGCGTCTGGTAGACATCGGGTCGGCCTTGCGCGGGGCCTGACGCTGGGTCTCGAATTTCCGCTGCGGCGCGCCACGATCTTGGTCTAAGTGCGAACCAGAACTGGGTCACGACATTGGCCCACCTCCGGGCCGCGTCAGTGACACGACTGCGGTCATCGGGAACCGTGGCGTGAACGACCCCGGAACGGGGCGCGGGACGTGTTCTCGCGCGCCAGGTGGGGTCGTTCACGCCACGGTTCCTTGCCATCACAACTCGGTTCCGCGGCCAGGGCGGCATAGAACGCCGCCCTTTCGAACGTGGCGCGTCGGCTCGCATGTCATTGACAGGATTGCGCTAACGAGCATCCATCAAGCGGCGCCAATCGCGTGCACAGCCTGCCGGATCATCAGCGTCGTATTCGACTTGAGGGGGTTGAGGACGTGCAGGGGTGTGTTCCCCCCTGCGTTCCCCCTCCTCAACCCCTTTGGTAATCGGACGCGCGAGCTTGGTCAGCGGCGAGAGATGTCGATACGAGACCGGCAAGACCTCAGACTCGATGCGCCCTGTTACCGGTGACTGTGACTTCGCTAACTCGTCCCGCACGACTGCTTCGAGCGACGACGTCAGAGGCGCAACAGACGGCGGCAATACTAGCCGCACAGTCGATATAGGGAGCGCTCTCAATAGCTCCGCGTGACGTTGAAGGAATGCCTTGAGATCATCCGTGAGAGAACTCGCAGCCAGGAACACAAAGACGATTTGCCCAGCCGGGCTTACACCGATCGGCAGGTGATCCGGGAAGTAGCGGCGCCTCCCGGCGACCATTTGCTGGGGCCACCGACTCATGTCCGATGAGGCATCACTGCTGAAGTAAGCGACCTTGTCTGTAGCCGTCGCAAGCCAGTCCAAATCGGGGTGCGAGATGACCGCATCCAGAAGCATCAGACGCTCGATGACGCGAGATGCCGCCACGGGTTTCCGGTTGCGGCTGTGCGGCACACCAATCGCGCGATAGAGAGGCTGGTGCCGCACGTGATAGACCGCCGCGCGGTTGTGGACGCAGCGACACCTTACGGCGTACCGAAGGCTCACCAGCTTATTGAAGAACACGTTGACCTTGTGCCCGTAGGCCGTGCCGGCAAGCCTCGCATACTGCCTCGGCAGACAGACGCCACCATGCAGCATGACGGTCACGAGGAAGCGTGCTTGGCGTGTCGTGAAACCAAACTCTGATACCGCATGAACGCGCTCGTTGAAGGTCATCTCAACAGCTCCTCAGCGAGGCGCGGATCCGGCGATCGTCCTCCTCCGCTGCGCGCCGAGCCTGCGCCGTAACACGTGAATCCAGACTGCGCGGCGGCCGATCCGTGCGCTCCGCGATAGTGGATGGTGAGCACCTCCACATCCTCGTGTTCGCGGCCCCCGTCGACATCCTCGTACTCAATTCGAACGTCCGGAAAGTGCACCTGATCATCGAAGTACGGCAGGTCATGCGCCAGTGCCCACGCGCGGATGTCCTCCTCGTCGCGATCGGGATGCCCGTCGTAGTTGTCACGGTCGGCGTCGTGCTCGTGCAGCCACTTCTGATAATCGCGCTTCAGCTCGTAATCTAGGACGACCCGATCGATACGGGCACCCTGGTGCTCCAGGCGACCGGCGACGTGAAGGTACGCGTCATAGACCTGCGAGTCATGTTCGAGCTCACGCGTCCGTTTGAGGCCCGCGTAGAAGGTCTGGCGGCCACCCTGGTCAGGATCGCGATGCCGCTCCAGAAGCTCCCGGCCGCACTTCGTGAGGACCACGGCATGGTCGCGGTGGCCAGGAATCCGAACGGTCTCGACCAGACCTTGCTCGCGAAGATTTCGCAGGTCGCCAGATCGCGGATCGGCCGGACGGCCAGAGTCATCACGCAGCCGACTGGCTGGCACAACCCGGAACGCTCCGACAGTCGAAAGCGTGCGCGTCTCCGAGCCCCTCAAGCTGTATTGGCGGTCGCGGTCTCTGACGAGCTCTCGGTCCTCACCGCGGGGCAAGTCGAGATCGCGCATAAATGCATCGCGAGGATCGCCAACGTCTCGACCGTCCCGGTCGCGTGAGTCGTAGTCGCGGGGATCAAAATCCACGGGTCCGCCCTTCTGTTCTAAGGTCGAGTTGTCAGTCGTCTGTGGATGAAAACTGACTGACAAATGACTGACAATCGGTGGCGGTTGGGGGTAGAGTCGGGTTGACTCAGGTTGTCGAAAACCCTAGAAAAAACCGGGGCAGCGGTCTTATGCTGCCCCGTGCGGTCGCCTTTTTTCGCCCTACGAACCAGGAGGTCGCATGTTCGAATCATGCTGGGCGCACCATTCGATTCACCTCCAGGTTGCCTAACGGCAAGCCGAAGGTTTACTCATGGCAAGCCATTCGACTGCAATCGAATGTCCTGAGCGAGTGAGGTCCGAGGCTTCCGAGGACCGAACGAGTCGAAGGGCAACCTTCTTTCCCACTCCGTTTCCCACTCCGTTTCCCACATCAATTCAGCCACGCGGGCCTCGTGCCTCGGCTCCGCTGATCGTGCATAATTCGGAGCATGACGCCTCAGCACGCAAAGGCACTCTTCACAGCAGCAGCGGTCGTCCTGACGACGGTCGTCGCTCTCGCTAGTCAGGCAGGCGGCCAGAAACCTCCAGCCGGGACACCAGCGACGATTCCACCTTCAGTGGTCGCCGCGGCGGAGAAGATCGCCAGCGATCCGCAAGTCATGGCGCTGGTCAAAGATCAGAGCACGGATGCGGCGGCCAAGGCACGATGGAATCAGTTCCTGGAACTGGTTCGCATCCCCTCGCCGTCGCGCGAGGAGCATCTGAAGGCGGCCGAGATTCATCGGCGGCTGGTGGGGGAATGGGGGTTCTCTCGGTCCGAAGTGATGACGCGCGCCGATGGGATCATCGAAGCCAGCGATACGAACATCGTCGATGGCCTGCCGGTCTACAACGCGTGCGTGGTGATCAAGGGGTCGTACTCGGGTCGCGCTGACGCGCAGCACTACAAGGGCCAGTTCCCCAAGGTGCTCGTCGAAGGGCACATCGACGTCGTCAACCCCGAAGAACTGCCGAAGGCGGGTGACCCATCCATCCGTATCAAGCTGCAGCCGTACGCACAGCCGGTGGTCGCAACGCCTGAGGAGCTGGCCGCAATCCCCGACGAGCTGTCATTCGACGCTCGCGGCCGCGTCGTCGAGAACGACAAGTACGCAACGGCCAGCCAGGTCTTCGCCAATGCGAAAGAAGCCGAAGCCGGCGGAGGCGTGCGCATCTACGTGCCCGGTTACGGCGACATGATGCCGAGCACCTCAAACGCATTCATCCTCGCGGCCGCGATGAAAAAACACAAGATCCAGCCGGTCTACGACATCTGGATCTGCGGCACCGCCGGTGAAGAGGGCAAGGGCAATCTGGCGGGCGTCAAGCAGCTCTACGGCTTCGACCAGAAGGCCGGCACCGGATCCAATCCCCTCAACATCGTCGCCAACTTCGGCCTCGAGGGCGGCGGTACCGTCAACTTCATCGGCAGCTACCGTTTCGAGATGAAGTTCAAGGCGCCTCTGCCCCGCGGAGGCGGGAAGAGTCCAAGTGCGCCCGAGGCAATGGCCGCCGCAATCGCGAAGATTGCCGACGTCAAGACCCCCTCGGATCTCCGGGAAGGCGCGCCGCGCACCACCTACACCGTCGGCCGCGCGAGCTGCGAGCCACCGCCGGCCGGCGCCACGGTCGTGCCGAGTTGCTCGCTCGAGGTTGACATGCGTTCGACGCGCAAGGAACCGCTCGACGAGATGCGCCAGACGATCGAGCCCATGTTCCAGGCGGGCGCGTCGGCGGAGAACGCCAGGTATGGGCGCAAAGATGGCTCCCCGGAAGGGATCACCTTGGAGCTGATGTGGTATGGCTTGCGGCCGGCGTTCGTGGCAGACAGCGTCGATAACGTGGCTGTGCATGCGGGCCTTCAATCGGGCATCCAACTGGGGGTTCTCACGTCTCCGATGGTCGGCACGGGATCCGGTAGCTTGAACGACAACGTGCCAGCCAACACCGGCATCCCGACCTATCAATTCAGCTTGGCCTCCTCGGCCGCCGGCGCCGGCGGACATGCGTTCTGGGAGTGGGGGACTCGAGGCGCGCCTGCGACGGAGGTCGCCCGCATGCACCGCGTGCTCACGGCAGCGTTGATCGTGTCGGGGTTCCACGCTGCGGACGGAACCGTCGTGCAGCCCTCGATCGGCCCGATTGGCAAGCGGACCCGCGAAGTCGCCCGATAACAGTGGAGCCTCACATCATGAAGCGTTTGATCCTTTCCATCGCATTCGCCGCCGCTGTCGCCGCCGCCGGGACGCCCGCCTTCGCCCAGCAGTCGGGAGGGTTGCGCGTCGAGTTCCAGGGACCTGGGGGCCATAGTTCCGGCGCCTATGGGCGCGTCAGCGCCCTGCACGCCGCCGCTCGTGCGGTCATCCTGATCCAACAGGCACTGCCCTCCGGCAGTTACCAGATCACGAACCTGACCGGCGGGAACTCGGTCAATTCGATCGCGTCCGACGGTCTCATCGAGCTGAAGCTGACCGCCGCCAATGCCGCCGCATACAAGGCGCTGGTGGAGGCGGTAACGAAAGCGGCGGCTGAAGGCGCCGCCGCTGAGAATGCGTTTCGAGGCGTGAAGGCCGGAGACCTGACGAGCGGAGCGCCTGCGACGGTCCGGTCTGTCGTCACGCCGCTCTGAAGCAGGGCTGTTGTGATGGATTTGCGGCAAGGCACCAGGACAAACTCATTTTCGACTGGCGAATCGGTGAGCTCAGAGTGCGGAATCGCCTCTCACGGTCCTGACGGCCGCGAGAAATGGGATCGAAGGCGCTGGCCGCCAGTCGCGGCCAGCGCTTCGGTTGCAGTGCGGGTGCGACCCGCGGTCAGGCGTCAGTGTGGGATGTTACGAATGAAATTGCGCAGCCTCTGTGGACCGTTGGTCTCCCAGAAGTTGACGTAGGTGCGCAGGGCCAGCGGCATCACCGCTCCTTCATCACCGGGCCGGAGCCCGTTGAGGAACGTATTCGTCGGCACTTCGTAGACCACGTCCAGCATGGTGTCGCGATGGGCGGCGAACCCCTTGTAGGTGGCGAAGTCGAGTGCCGCGTCGCGCTGGGCATGGCACGAACGGCAGGTCGGGCCGATCACGTCTCGATAGATCGCCGCCGAGCCGGCCGGGATGCCGAGTGCCTCCGATGGCCGCCATCCTCTGGGCACGAACGAGTCATCGAACGTGTCGTTCGGGAGGGTGGGACCGCCGTACCAGCCGTTGATCAGCTCGACCGGAGCGATTTGACGCCTCAGTCCGGACACCTCGTCCAAGGTCCGGGCCTGCGTGTGATGATCGCGCACCGCAGCGTTGAAGTTCTTGAACGCCGGTTCCTGGGCGGTGCGTCCGTACCTCGGATCCGTGCCGAAGACCAAGGTGCCCACGTCCCACGGCAGGAAGCGCGCCCCGGTGTCGCCCTTGTTGGGATAGATCCCGCCGACCACCGGCTGCGGCTTCCCGCCATGACAGACGAGGCAGACGCCCGGGTTGGCCTTGTCGCCGCGGCCATCGAGATTGATGTTTGCGATTTCGGTGCGCTGGCCGTTCCCGCCGAACGTGTAGAACGTCACGCGCTTCTCTCCGTTCGGTTCGTCATCGGGGGCCACATACTCCATGGCCACCGTCGCGAGCAGTCCCTTCCGTCGCGTCGATGCGTTATCGAGAATCTGGTCCTCGTCGGCTAAATCCGCATCAAAGAACTGCTGCGCATCGTCCCCGTAGTTCTCCACGTAGGACGCCAGGGCTCCGTCGGCATTACGCCGCAAATACATGCGGCGTCCGAAGCCCAGGTCAGCTGCGTTCTGGTAGACGGCCATCGCATCGGTCTGGATGTTCTCGTCGCCGGTGGATGCAAGCGTGCCGGGTCCAAACGCGCTAGTCGAGGATGCCAGAAATCCATTCACCACCAGCCAATCCTTGAGGTTCGTGCGCTTGCCGTATGGATCCACCGCGTCGTAGTAGGCCTTCCCGGTGTCGAAATTTTCCGTGTTCCAGGATTCGAGGAACCGGAGGAAGACGTTCTCGCCCGCCGGCGCGGGCAACAGAGGGGTCAAGGTGCCGGACTGGGCCTTGACCGACGGCAACCAGAGCCCCAGGACCGCCAGCGCCACTGCCAGGCTCATCACGCCTGCGACGCGCACCAGATTGCTACGCATGCTCAACCTCACTTTCACGAACGGGTTGACGGAGAGTGCGGGCGCATTGTCGTGGATTCGCAGGCGGGTGAACGGGATCGGCTGCACGGTTCGTTGAGCGGAACTGCCGAAACAGGCACGAACCCGCATTAGTGGGTCCGCCGAGGCGCAATCGGGTCTGCGCCCTTATCTCTGGCTTAAGCACGAACCGCCGTCGTCGTGTACGATGCGCCCGTCGTCAACAACTTCATCGAGGGGGTGATCGTGCGTAGGCTTGCCGTCAGTCTGGTCGTCACCGCGGTGTCCGCCATCGCGCTGTGGGCCCAGCCGCAAGGCGGCGGCACCGCGCGTCCGAACGTCGTCCTCATCATCACGGACGATGTGGGATACGGCGATATCGGCAGCTACGGCGCCCCCGACATCAAGACGCCCAACATCGACGGCCTCGCCAAGGCCGGCACGCGGCTCACCGACTTCTACGCCAACGGCCCCACCTGCACGCCGACCCGCGCCGGCCTGATCAGCGGGCGCTACCAGCAGCGGTTCGCGCTCGAGCGCCCGATCACCGGCGTGGCCGCCGACGGCGAGATGGGGCTATCCCCGACCGGCCGGTCCCTGCCCCAACTGCTCCGCAACAACGGCTACGCCACCGCGCTCGTCGGCAAGTGGCATCTGGGTTACAAGCCGCAATTCAGCCCGCACGCCCACGGCTTCGACGCGTTCTTCGGCTTCAAGAGCGGCTTTCTCGATTACTACCAGCACACCGATGGCGACGGCGCGCCTGACCTGTTCGAGAATGACGAGCCGACCGTGGCGACGGGATACCTGACGGACCTCATCACCGAGCACTCGGTGAAGTTCATCACCGAGAACGCGCGGAAGCCCTTCTTTCTCGAAGTGGCCTATAACGCCGCCCATTGGCCCTACCAGGTGCCGGACCATCCGACACGGGCGGCCAACAACGGACGCCACGTGCAGCCGTTCGACCAGGACCCCAGCACCCGCGCCGACTACGTGAAGATCCTCGAACGGGCGGATCAAGGCGTCGGCCACATCCTGCAGGCGCTGGACCGGCTGGGCCTCGCGTCCAACACGCTGGTGATCTTCACGAACGACAACGGCGGTGAGTGGCTCTCGCGCGGCGCGCCGTTGTTCCACCGCAAGGGCTCATTGTGGGAAGGCGGCATCCGCGTGCCCACCATCGTCCGCTGGCCCGGCCGCGTGCCGGCTGGCCGTGTCTCGCCGCAAGTCGGCATCACCATGGATCTGAGCGCCTCGATCCTGGCCGCCACCAACACGGCGGTCCCGCCGGATGCGCGCCTGGAGGGCATCAACCTGCTTCCCATCCTCGAGGGGCGGGCGCCGGCAGCGGAACGCACGCTGTTCTGGCGCGTCAGGGCGGGAGGGCTCGATCAGCGCGCGGTGCGCAGCGGAGACTGGAAGCTGCTGCGCGACGGCGCTGCCCGGGTCCTGTTGTTCGATGTTCGCAAGGATGTGTCGGAGCGCGACGACCTGGCGCCGTCCAACACCGCCATCGTCCGGCGCCTGCATCAACTCCTGTCGGGATGGGAGAACGACGTGGACCAGGAAGCCAAGGCCGGCGGGTCAGCGCGTCAGCCCGTGCCCTAACGGGTAAAGTCCAGGCAGCGCGATCGGCAGCTTGCCGCCGATCGGAATCTCCCCCGCCAGCGAGCGCACCGCGGCGCGCTCGGCGCCGTCGGAGAAGTCATAGGTCAGCAGCATCGCCGGCAATTCGGGAATGCCCATCGCCGTGTACGGATTGCCGAACAACACGGAGACGAACGGCTGGTTGCGGCGCTCGCTGGCGCGCGCGAGGTCCTTGAGGAACTGCTCAACCTGCGGCGCCAGGTCCAATCGCCCGCTCCCGGACGAGGCCCGCACGAAGATGCCGGCGACCACCGCGTCGTACTTCGCCGCCAGCGCGCGGACCAGGTCGAGTTCCGACGGCGTCGTCCGATCCGAGATCTCGAACGCCTCGGTGGCCGCCCACCTCGCGCGCAACTCCGGAATCATCGTCCGGCTGGGCGCCGCGATGCGCCAGCCCGATGGGTAGTCGAGGACCGACAGGTAGAGCACGCTGCCGTTCCTCGGCGTTGGCAGCGGCACCATCGCCCGCTCGTCCTTGATCAGCGTGAGGGCGCGATCGCTCACGGTTTGCGCGATGGCTTCGTGCTTGCGCCCGCCGACCGACAGTGGCGCCGACTCGATGTTGACCGTGCGCGCGCGGTGCAGCCCGAGCCGGGCCTTCGCTTCGAGGATGCGCCGCACCGAGCGCTCAACCTGCGCGCGCGGAATGGTGCCGTCTCTCACCGCCGCGGCCAGCGCGAGGGCGGCGACCGCCGAATCGGGCGAGTCGAGCACCACGTCGATGCCTGCCTGCACGGCGCGCACCGCGGCCTCACCCGGCGAGGCCATCTTCGTGATCGCCTGCATCTTCATCGAGTCGGTGTAGATCAGGCCGGTGAACCGCATCTGCTCTCGCAGGAGGCCGCCGATCACGGTGGGGCTGAACGTGGCTGGGCGCTTCTCCGGATCGATCGCCGGCATTTCCATGTGCGCCACCATCACGCCGGCGGCGCCGGCGGCCACGCCGCCCTGGAACGGCGGCAGCTCCACGGCGTCGAGCCGGGCCCGCGGGTGCGCGACCAGTGGCAACCCGAGGTGCGAGTCCACGTCGGTGTCGCCGTGACCGGGAAAGTGCTTGAGGGTGGCGAGCATGCCGGCGTCTTGCAGCCCCTTCACCCAGCTCGACACCATGGCGCCCACGCGCGCCGGATCCTCGCCGAACGATCGGATGTTGATGACCGGGTTGCGCGGGTTGTTGTTGACGTCGGCCACGGGACCGAAGTCGACGTGCACGCCGATCGCGCGGCTCTCGATCCCCACCACCTTGCCCGCCTCGTACGCGAGTTGCGGATCGCCGGTGGCGCCAAACGCCATCGCGCGCGGGAACTTCGTGGCGCCGGCAATGCGCATGGCGACGCCCCATTCGAAGTCCGAGGTGGTCAGAAGCGGCAACGACGAGATCGACTGCAAGCGGTTGAAGAGCGACGCCACCTCGAGCGGCTGCCCCAGGATCACCGGCCCGTAGGTGTTGTTGAGCATCACGTTCGGCACCGGCTCGGTGCCGCCAAATGCGATCAGTCCCCCGATGTGGGACTCGTGCACCAGCTTGACCAGCGCCTCGTATTGGTCGGTGTCGCTACTGAGGTAGGTGGAGTTGAGCGGGGCGAAGATCATCTGGCCCACGAGCTGCTCGAGGGTCAGCTTCTTGAGCGTCGCCTCCACCCACTGCTGGGCAGCCTTGTCGAGGGCCGGCTGGGCGGCCGGGCCGCTGCTCGCCAGCAGCAGGACCGCCATCACGGGCAGCAGCCGTTTCATCGCCCACCACTATAATCGACGCGTGAGCAGCACCGAGCACAAGGCGCAAGGGCCGGAGCGCGTCCGGGTCTTCGTGTTGACGGTCAGCGACACCCGGACCGACGAGACCGACACCTCGGGCCAGGCCATCATCGAGCTGCTGCTGGCGGCCGGCCATCAGGTGACCGGCAAGGCGATCGAACCCGACGAACCGGCGCGCGTCGCCGAGCTGGTCCGGCAGCAGGCCGCCATTGCCGACGTTGACGCCATCATCACGACCGGCGGCACCGGGCTCACCAGCCGCGACAGCACCTTCGAGGCGATCGACACGCTTCTGCGAAAGCGCCTCCCCGGCTTCGGCGAGCTGTTCCGCATGCTGAGCTATCACGACATCGGCGCCTCGGCCATGCTGAGCCGCGCCGGCGCCGGCACCATCGGCCGCGTGGTTGTCATCTCGCTTCCGGGATCCGAGAAGGCGGTCCGGCTGGCGATGACCAAGCTCGTGATTCCGGAACTGGGCCACCTGGTTCAACAGGCACAAAAGTAGCGACCATGGCAAAAACCGAAATGCGGCCCATCAAAGACACGATTCCGCTGGAGGAGGCCCGCCAGCTGATTGCTGACGCGTGCCGGCCGATCGAGCGGACCGAGCGCGTTGCGCTCGTGGACGCCAACGGCCGCGTCTGCGCCGCGGACGTGCAATCCACGCGAGACGTGCCGCCGTTCTCACGCGCCGGCATGGACGGCTTCGCCGTAATCGCCGACGACACCTTCGGCGCCAGCCGCTACGAGCCGAAAACGCTGCGGGTGATCGAGAAGGTCTACACCGGCCAGGTTCCGACGCGGCACCTCGAGCCCGGCACCGCCGTCGAGATCGCCACCGGCGCGCCGATGCCCGCCGGCGCCGATGCCGTGGTGATGGTCGAGGAAACGGAGAAGGCGGGAAACGACGTCCGCATCCTGACGCCGGTGTATCCACGGCAGAACGTCGGCCGCCAGGGCGCCGACATCGTGGTCGGCCAGACGGTGATCCGCCGCGGCGACGTGCTCAATCCCAGCCGCGTCGGCGCGCTGGCCGCGCTCGGCGTCGGCGACGTCGAGGTCTACGCGAAGCCGCTGGTCGCCATTCTCTCCACGGGCAACGAGATCGTCGATCCCGGCCGCGAGCTGCTGCCCGGGCAGATCTACGACATCAACAAGTTCACGCTGAGCGCGATCATCCAGGAGCACGGCGGCGTCCCGAAGCCGTTCGCGACGGCGCAAGACACCATCGACGCGCTCGAGCAGGCGATTGATGCCGGCATGGCCTGCGACGTGCTGGTGTTTTCCGGGGGCAGCTCGGTCGGCGAGCGCGACCTCATCCTCGACGTGATCGGCCGCAAAGGCGAGATCCTGTTTCACGGCATCGCGGTGAAGCCCGGCAAGCCCACGGTGTTCGGCACCATCCAGGGCAAGCCCATGTTCGGCATGCCCGGCTACCCGACGTCGTGCTTGTCGAACGCCTACCTGCTGCTGGTGCCGGCGCTGCGCGAGATCGCGCGCCTCGGTCCGCGCTTCACGCCGACCGTCAGCCTGCCGCTCGGCCAGCGCATCGTGTCAACCACCGGCCGGCACCAGTTCTACACGGTGAAGATCGTGGATGGCCAGGCGATGCCCGCGTTCAAGGCCTCCGGCGACATCACCTCGATGTCGCAGGCCGACGGCTACATCGAGATCCCCGCCCAGACCGACATCGTCGAAAAGGGCGAGGTCGTGGACATCCGTCTCTTCTAGGCCAGCACGACCAGCAGATCCCCGGCCTCGACCAAGCCGCCCGACGCCACGGTCACGTCGAGCACGTCGGCATCCGCCGGCGCGGTGATCGCGGTCTCCATCTTCATCGCTTCAATCGACAGCAGGCGGTCGCCCGCCTTGACGCTGTCGCCGGCCTTCACGGCCACGGTCGAGACCTTGCCGGGCATCGGCGCCGACACCTGGTTGGCGTCGCGAGGGTCGGCCTTGCTGTTGCGCTTCACCGTGGATTCCGCCGATCGATCGACCACGGTGACGTCGCGCGGCTGGGCGTTGAGCTCGAAGAAGACCGTGCGCGTGCCGTCCTTGTGCACGTCGCCGGTGGTGAGGTACTTGATGATCAGCGTCTTGCCCCGCTCGATCTCCACCGACACCTCTTCACCGGCGCGCAGGCCGTAGAAGAAGTTCGCGGTCGGAATCACGGAGGTGTTGTCCGCCGCCTGCTGCCGCTTCGCGAAGTCCCGGAACACCTGTGGATAGAGCACGGCGGACAGCACGTCTTCGGTGGTGGGACGGCGGCCGATTTCACGTTCGAGTCCGGCGGCTTCCTGTGCGAAGTCCACGGCCGGCAACATCGCGCCCGGCCGGTCGGCGACCGCCTCGACACGAGCGGCGGCCAGCACGCGGTCGCGAAATGCCGGCGGCCATCCCCCATCCGGAGTGCCCAGCAGGCCCTGCATCATCTCGACGACGCTGCGCGGGACATTGGCGGAGCCGCGGCCCACGGCCAGGTCGTCGGCCGACAGGCCGCTGGTCACCATGAACAACGCCAGGTCGCCCACCACCTTGCTCGACGGCGTCACCTTGACGATGTCACCGAGCAACTGATTGGCGGCGGCGTAGGCATCGCACACGTCGGGCCAGCGGGCGTCCAGCCCAAGGCTTTTCGCCTGCTGCCGCAGGTTGGTGTACTGCCCGCCCGGCATCTCGTGGCGGTAGACGTCCGGCGCCGGCGCATCGAGGCCTTCATCGAACGGGTAATAGAGCTGCCGGACCTGGCCCCAGTAGTGACTCATGCGATCGAGCGTGGCCTGGTCGAGGCCGGTGTCGCGCTCG
Source organism: Vicinamibacterales bacterium (assembly GCA_041659285.1). Lineage (NCBI taxonomy): Bacteria > Pseudomonadati > Acidobacteriota > Vicinamibacteria > Vicinamibacterales > Vicinamibacterales bacterium. Next base: position 21,082 of record JBAZYO010000009.1, read on the forward strand.
CCATGGCGGAGCGCCGCGACTATTGCGTTGAGGCAGGGTTGGCTGGTCATGCCGCTCATCGACGCGATCGCGGCGTCGGCGATGTCCACCCCGGCGTCGGCGGCGTAGAGCACGCTGGCGCCGTTGATGCCGCTGGTATCGTGCGTGTGAAAGTGGATGGGCACGCCGACCTCGTCGCGGAGCGCCGTGACGAGGGCGCGGGCGGCGTACGGCTTGCACAATCCGGCCATGTCCTTGATGGCGAGGATGTGGGCCCCCATGGCCACCAGCTCGCGGGCCATGCGCACGTAGTAGTCGAGGCTGTACTTCGTGCGGGCGGGATCGCGGATGTCGCCGGTGTAGCAGATGGCCGCTTCGCAGAGCGCCGCCGTGTCCAGGCGCACCGCCTCCATGGCCACACGCATGTTGCCGGTGGCGTTGAGCGAGTCGAAGATCCGGAACACGTCGATGCCGTTGTGCGCGCTGACGCGGATGAACTCGCGGACGACGTTGTCGGGATAGCTCGTGTAGCCGACCGCGTTGCTGGCCCGCAGCAACATCTGGAACAGGACGTTGGGAATGCGCTTGCGCAGCTCGATCAGCCGCTCCCAGGGATCCTCCTGGAGAAAGCGCATGGTGGTGTCGAAGGTCGCGCCGCCCCACATCTCGATGCTGAACAGGTTCGGCAACTGGCACGCGACGGCATCCGCGACGGCGAGCAGGTCGTAGGTCCGCACCCGCGTCGCCAGCAGGGACTGGTGCGCGTCGCGGAAGGTGGTGTCGGTGATCAGCAGGCGGCGTTCGGCCCGCACCCAGTCGGCGAAGCGTTCGGGGCCGAGGGCGAGCAACTGCTGGCGGGTCCCCGGCGGCGGCGTCACGCTGCGGTCAACCGCCGGCGGCACCGGTGTCACCAGCGCCACCGGCGCCTGGCCGCCCTGCCGCACGTCGTCACGCCCGTTGACGATCACCTCGGCCAGGTAGCCCAGCAGCTTGGTGGCGCGATCGCGCGCGGCCGGGAACTGGAGGAGCTCAGCGGTGCGATCGACAAAGTCGGTGGTGGCGGTGCCGTCACCGAACGTGGGATGCAGGATCACGTTCCGTAAGAACGCGATGTTGGTCTTGACGCCGCGGATGCGGAACTCCTGCAGGGCGCGGTCGGCGCGGCCGATCGCCTCGCCCAGCGTCGCCCCCCACGTCGTCTGCTTGACCAGCAGCGAGTCGAAGTAGGGCGTGATCACGGCGCCGCCGAAGCCGTTGCCGCCATCCAGCCGGATCGCGAACCCGCCGGGCGACCGGTAGGTCGTGATCCGTCCGTAGTCGGGGATGAACCCGTTCTGCGGATCCTCGGTGGTGATGCGGCATTGCACCGCCACGCCGCGTGGTTCGATCGCCTCTTGCCTGGGGATGTTGACCGGCGCGTCGTGAAGACGATGCCCCGCCGCCACGAGGATCTGCGCCTGGACCAGGTCGATGCCCGTGACCATCTCGGTGACGGTGTGCTCCACCTGGATGCGCGGGTTGACTTCGATGAAGTAGAAGTCGCCCCGATCGGCATCGACGAGGAACTCCACGGTGCCCGCGGCCCGATACCCGACCCGCCGGCAGAGTTCGACGGCCGACTGGCAGACCGCTTCGCGAAGCGATCGCGGCAGCCCGACGCTCGGCGCAATCTCGACCAGCTTCTGGTGCCGCCGCTGCACCGAGCAGTCGCGCTCCCACAGGTGCACCAGGTTGCCGTGCGCGTCGCCAAGCACCTGCACTTCCAGGTGCTTGACGCGCGGAATGTAGCGCTCGAGGAACACCTCGGCGCGGCCGAACGCCGCGGCCGCCTCGCGACGCGCTTCGGCGATGCGGGCCAGCAGTTCACCGGCGGCGTGCACGACACGCATGCCGCGACCGCCGCCGCCGAAGCTGGCCTTGACGATCAGGGGAAACCCGATCGCCGCCATCGCCGCGACCGCCGCCTCGTCGGTCTCGACGGCGGTGTCGGTGCCGGGCACGGTCGGCACGCCCGCCAGCTTGGCCAACCGCTTGGCCGCGGTCTTGTCGCCGAAGGTGTCGAGCTGTTCCGGCGTGGGGCCGACAAAGCGCAGGCCGGCGGCCTCGATGCGCCGCGCGAACTCGGCGCTCTCCGACAGGAAACCGTAGCCGGGATGCACCGCGTCCGCGCCGACCGAGACCGCGAGCCGCACGAGGGCGTCGATGTCCAGGTAGGCGCGAACCGGCTCGCCGCCGCCCTCGGGGCCAATCAGGAATGCTTCATCAGCCTTGAAGCGATGAAGCGAGAACCGATCCTCGTGGCTGTAGACCGCCACGGTCCGGAGCCCCAACTCGGTGCCGGCGCGAAGGCAGCGGATGGCGATCTCCGAACGATTGGCAACGAGTAGCTTCTTGATGACGCTCACGACAACAGCGCATTAGAAAGCACCTCGACGCATAATCAAAGCGCAATGTATTGATACAACCGATATCAATAACGGATTGAACGTTTACGCCGGCTCCAGCGCCGGCACCGGGGTGACGGCGTCCTGGTCCTGCTCGCCCGTGCGGATGCGGACGATCCGCTCGACCGGCAGCACCAGGATCTTGCCGTCGCCGACTTCGCCGGTGCGGGCCGCGCCCATGATGGCGTCGATGGTCGGCTGCACGAAGTGGTTCGAGACGCCGATTTCGAGGCGCACCTTCTCCGCCAGCGCCATCTTCACCGTCGTGCCCCGGTAGTTCTCGACCTGCTCGATCTCGCCGCCGTGCCCCTGCACGCGGCTGATGGTGACGCCGCGGACGTCGGCATGAAAGAGCGCTTCGAGCACGTCGCTCAGTTGCTCGGGTCGAATCACTGCGACGATGAGTTTCACGATCGGACTCCTTCCCGCAGCGGCGCGGGATCCATGGCCGCGAGCGGCAGGCCGCCGGCCCGCGGCGTGATGAGAATGGCGCCATCGCCACCGGTGTACGCTTCTTCGCCGTGATCCGTCACATCCAGGCCGATGCCTTCAACGCGGCCTTCGGCGCGCAGCGGCATCACCAGGGCAATCAGCTTGAGGATGACGAACGTGGCCACGCCGCTGTAGGCCAGCACCGCGACCACGCCGTAGATCTGGGTGATCACCTGCGCGGGGTTCCCCGACAACATGCCGCTCGGTCCGCCGCTCCAGGCGGCGTCGGCAAACACGCCGGTGAGGATGGCGCCGGTCGCGCCGCCCACACCGTGTGCGGCGACCACGTCGAGCGAATCGTCCAGCTTGGTGCGCGCGCGATAGATCAACGCGAAGTAGCTGGGGAACGCGCCGAGCGCGCCGAGCGCCAGGGCCGAGGCCGGTCCGATGTAGCCGGCCGCCGGCGTGACCACGACCAATCCCACGACGATCGCAGTCGCGGCACCGATGGCGGTTGCGCGCCCGCCGCGCACGAAGTCAAGCAGCGTCCACACCGCCAGCGTCGCCGCCGGCGCCAGCAGGGTGTTCGCGAACGCCAGCGCCGCAATCGGCGTCGCGCCGAGGGCGCTGCCGGCGTTGAACCCAAACCACCCGAACCAGAGGAGTCCGGCGCCGAGCAAGGTGAACGGGACGTTGTGCGGCAGAATCGCATGCCGGCCATAGTCCTTGCGCGGGCCAACCACCAGTGCCGCCACCAGCGCGGCCGACGCCGCGTTGACGTGCACGACGGCGCCGCCGGCGAAATCAAGCGCGCCGGCCGTGGCGAGGAAGCCGCCACCCCACACCCAGTGCGCGACCGGGGCATACACCACCACCATCCACGCGAGGATGAAGGCCAGGTAGGCGCCGAAGCGCATGCGCTCGACGATCGCGCCCGAGATCAGCGCCGCGGTGATGATGGCGAACGTGCCCTGGAACACCATGAACAGCAGGTGCGGAATCGCGCCCTGCGCCTCCAGCCCGACGCCGCGCAGGCCGGCAAAGCCCAACCCGCCGACCAGCGGCGAGCCCGGCGCGAACGCCAGCGAGTACCCGACCAGCGCCCACACCACCGCGACCGGGCCCAGCGAGACGAAGCTCATCATCATCGTGTTGAGCGCGTTCTTCGCCCGGACCATTCCGCCATAGAAGAAGCCGAGCGCCGGCGTCATCAACAGCACCAGCGCGGTGGACACCAGCATCCACCCAATATCCGCGTTGTTCATCACCCCTCCTGCCGTGAATCCGGCCCCGCGCAGTACGCGCGTGCGGCTCCTCAGTGCAAGAATCGGGACACGCCGCGGGGCGCGCGAGGCGGGGGGCGATAACTCGTTGAAGACAGGCGGATTGCGGCTGGCGTGGCAGGTGGATCGAGGGCGTTTTCAGGACGACATTTTTGTCTGAGCGGCTATTCCGACTCGACAATCATGTGGGGTCTGGTCACGGCCCTGAACCGCGCGGGGTCGAGCCCGAGCTGGCGAATCTTGTAGGCGACCACGCGCTCGGTGGAATCCAGCAGGCGCGCCGCGCGGGCGATGCCGCCGCGCGCCGACTTGAGGGCGTCCTGGATCAGGTCGCGCTCGAGCGCCGCCACCGCCTGCTCGAGCGACACCCGCGGCAGGGTGCCCGACACCTCCGCAGTCTGCAGCGACGGCGGCAGGTCGTGCGCGTGCATCACCCCGCCGGACGACACCAGCACGGCGCGCTCGACCACGTTCTCGAGCTCGCGCACGTTGCCCGGCCAGTGATAACTCATCAGCAGGTCAATCGCCGTGGTCGCGATGCGCCGCACTTCCTTCTCGTGCAGGCGCGCGTACTTCTCGACGAAGTGATCGGCGAGCAGCAGGATGTCGGACTTGCGCTCGCGCAGCGGCGGGACGTACAGGCTGAAGACGTTGAGCCGGTAGAACAGGTCTTCGCGGAACGTGCGCTGGCGGATGGCCGCCTCGAGGTCGCTGTTGGTCGCGGTGATCAGCCGCACGTTGATCTTGATGGTCTGCGTGCCGCCCAGCCGCTCGATCTCGCGTTCCTGCAGCACCCGCAGCAACTTGACCTGCGTCGCCGGCGTCAACTCGCCGATCTCGTCGAGGAACAACGTGCCGCCGTTGGCCAGCTCGAACTTGCCCTTCTTGGTCACCTTGGCGTCGGTGAACGCGCCGGGCTCGTAGCCGAACAGCTCCGACTCGACCAGCTCCTCGGGCAGCGCCCCGCAATTCACCTTGACGTAGGGCTTATTGGCCCGGGGTGAGTGGTAGTGCAGGGCGTGCGCGATCAGTTCCTTGCCCGTGCCCGACTCGCCGCGAATCAGCACGGTGGTGGTCACGCCCGCCACCTGCGCCATCTGCTCGTAGAGGGTCTGCATGGGACGGCTCGTGCCGATGATGTTGCGGAAGTCGTAGCGCTCCTTCAACTCCTGCCGGAGCTGGGTGTTCTCCTGCTGCAGCCGCTGGCGCTCCGACTGGACCAGCCGCTCGACGCGCACCGCCTGGCCCACCAGGGTGCCCGCCACGACCAGCAGCTCACAGGTGTGCCCGAGCGCGGCGTCGGCGCGAAACGGCAGCAGCACACCAATCGCGCCCTCGGTGCGCCCGCCCACGGTGACCGGCACCGACACGAACGACGCGTCGCGGGTCCCGCTCAGGCGCAAGCCGCTGCCGCGCGTCACGAACAGCGGTTCCTTGCTGACGCGCGGCACCACCACGGGCCGGCCGCTCTCGACCACGCGGCTGGTCACGGCGTCGCCTGATTGATGACGCCCGCGGTGCCGCGCCTGCCACGCCACGCCGGTGGTCGCCACCAGCCGGACTTCGGAATCGGCTTCGTCGCGCAACCACACGCCGACGCTCGAGGCGCCGACCAGTTCCTCGAGGTGCTCGACCCCGCGCGCCAGGGCGGCCCGCAAGTGGGCGCCGGTGCCCAACAGGCGGCCGAGCTCGGCCAGCGCCGCCAGCTCGCTCATCGGCCCCTTTGGTCGGCTGCTCCGCATGACAGTCGACTACATCACGGGCAGGCGAAGACTTACAACATAAATGAAGCCGTCACTGAGCAAGACGACAAAACTGTCCCCTTTTTCTCATTTGCGACATTCCCGTCATCGCCGGTTCAGCCGCCCTTGCCAGCCGTACCACCGGCCCCTCCCACGGGGCCGCTGCCGTCAGGCGATGGCGCGGCGATCCTGCAGCCGCAGCCATCCGGTCACGATCCGATAGATCGCCCAGCAGCCAATCGCGAACAGCCCCACCGCCCAAATCGCAAACCCGACGAGCACGATCACCAGCAGCAGGCCGAGCACGAAGACGACGCAGGCGGCGCCCATGGCGAGCCAGAACGTGTTGATCTGCCAGGTGAAGTGCGACTCCAGCCACGTGCCGCGGGCGTCGCCGCGTTTCACGTAGTTGATGATCACGGCGATGATCGACGGCCACCCGAACAGGAACGCGCCGACCACGGTCGAGGCGCCGAACGCGCCAATCGCCAGGCCGAGCGCGTGCAGCGCGTAGGTCACGTGGGTGATGGTCACCAGCGACGGGTCGGGCTCACGGTAAGTCGTCTCGGTCACTTCAACCTCCATCTCGATCAGGCCGGCCCTGAGGGAATCCGCAGGACGGTCGCCGGGTCAGAATCGAATCACGTTCTCGAGGTACCAGAATCCGAGGCGCCGGCCGCTGAATTGCCGCGTCACGACGGCCCCGCCCCACATCGTGCCGGCATACGCGTTCACCGACCAGTGCTTCCGGATGGGCACGTCCACCGCGCCCTCCAGCACCGTGCCCACTCGCGTCTCGCCTCCGGCGGCGCGGCCGGAGAACCCGAAAAAGCGCCCATGGCTGGCGGTGGCACCGCTGCCGTGATACCAGAGGTCCCGTCCGCTCGCCAGCCCGAGCGCATGTACTTCGATACGCGCCTTCATCCCATGCGGTTCAAACCAGGCTTGCGCGAACGCGTCGCTCAGGTTCATTTGCGCGTAGGTGGACGACAAGGCGTACTTGCGCGTCGACGGCAGCATCTGGAAAAACGTGCCGTGCCGCCCATCGTCCGGATTGCGGTCGCCGGAGGCCCACAGGTAACCGGCGCGAAGCCAGGGCCGCCAGGGCGCGCGCGTCCAGCGATGTCCGATTTCGGCGGCGACGCTGGCGGCCCGGTGAGCCTGGCCGTACCAGCGCCCGCCTTCGCCGGCGCCCCACAGCACGGTGTCGAGTTCCCCGGCCGGCGTCGGCGTCACGCGCGCGTGCGACCCGCCGATCGCGATCACGTCCACGTCGATCGGGCGATCGTTCGAGCCGGTGTTGTCCACGACCGCCGCAGTGCCGCGGTGATCGCGATACAGGGTGTTGAACACCTGCCACTCTCCGGTGGCGGCGGATCCCTTCATGGTGAACGCGGCGGTCGCGACCTGGACCTTGGGCATCGACAGGTTGGTGGATTCTTCGAACCCGCCTTGCGTCGGCACCAACGCCGCTGCGGTGACGTGCCACCGCGGGCGGTCGAGGTCCAGCCGCAGGCCATCGAACCGGCGCTGGTAATACGACCACTCGAAGTTGCCGATCAGCCGCGAGTGCAGGCGCTCGCGCTTGAGCGTCTCGAGCGAGGCGGTGGCCGCCAGGGTTTCGGCACCCGACGCAAACGGCATTCGCCCGATCGCGATCGAGGCGCGGCCGTCGCCGGCCTTGACCTTCAAGGCCAGCTCGCCGAGATAGAGCTGGTAACTGTAGCGGACGCCCGACGATGCGAAATAGAACGCGCCGGTGCCCAGGCCCCCGGGGCCGATCGCCCTGGCCGGCAGGTTCTCCACGCGGACGTAATTGAAGGCGCCGCTCAGGTCGAAGCGCGAACCGTCCACCCGTACGCCGAGTTCGGCGCGATCGCCGAGGAACGTGTATTCCGGATCGCCGATCGGCTCGCGCGTCAGCGCGAGGGGATCAAGGCGAGGCTGAAAATACGACCAGGATTCGACACGGGTGACGTTCGACAGCGTGGCGGTGACGTGGGGAGGATCTTGCGCGCGCGCGGCCGATGGCCATGCCACCACGAAGCACGCGAAGTAACAAACAAAGGACACGAAGAATTCTCTTGGGCCGCCCAAAGATGCTTCGCGTCCTTCGTGGTATCTACTTCGTGCTCTTCGTGGTGGTCTTGAATTCCCGCGGTTAGCCCTTGAGCAGGCGATTCACTTCCGCCCAGTTGACCACGTTCCACCACGCGCCGAGGTAATCGGGGCGGCGGTTCTGGTACTTCAGGTAGTAGGCGTGCTCCCACACGTCGATGCCGAGGATGGCCTTCTTCCCCTCCATCAACGGGTTGTCCTGGTTCGGCGTGCTCATCACTTCGAGCTTGCCGCCGTTGTCGATCACCCAGGCCCAGCCGCTGCCGAAGCGGGTGGCGCCGGCCTGGTTAACCCCGGCCTTGAACTTCTCGAAATCCCCAAATGAACTATTGATGGCATCGGCGACCAAACCCGTGGGCGCGCCGCCGGCGGTGGGCGCCATCAGCTTCCAGAAGAACGAGTGGTTCCAGTGGCCGCCACCGTTGTTGCGCACGGCGGTCTTGATGTCGTCCGGCACGCTGTTGATGCCCTTGATCAGGTCGTCCAGGCTCTTGTCGTGCAGCGCGGGGTGCTTGTCGAGCGCCGCGTTCAGGTTGGTCACGTACGCCTGATGATGCTTGCCGTGGTGGATCTGCATCGTCTGGGTGTCGATGTGCGGTTCGAGCGCTGCGGCGTCGTAGGGCAGCGCGGGAAGTGTGTGAGCCATGAAACCTCTCCTGTAGGGCCCCCCTTTATGGGGGGCCTATGTGATCGAGAGCATTCGATCTAGCGCGATCTTAGCCCACTTCTTCTGCTCTTCCGGCACCACGATTTCGTTCACCACCTCGCCGTCAATGAGCGAATCCAGCACCCACAGGAGGTGGTTGGGCGACACGCGGAACATGGTCGAGCAGAGACAGCCGAACTGGTCGAGCGACACCACGGTCTTGTCCGGCGCCACCTCTTCTGCCAACCTGTGGACGAGGTGCACTTCGGTGCCGACCGCCCACACTGAGCCGGGCGCGCTGTCGCGCACCGTCGTGAGGATGTGTTCGGTGGACCCCATGTCGTCCGCGGCCTGCGCCACGTCGAACGGGACTTCCGGATGCACGATCACCTTGATGCCGGGATGCTCGACCCGCACCTTGTCGATCTGCCCGGCGGTGAACCGCACGTGCACCGAGCAGTGGCCCTTCCAGAGGATCAGCTTCGCGTGCTCGAGCTGCTCCCTGGTGAGGCCACCGAACGGTTCGAAGGGGTCCCACACCACCATCTGGTCGAGCGGCACGCCCATCTTGAACGCGGTGTTCCGCCCGAGGTGCTGATCCGGCAGGAACAGCACTTTGTCCTTCTGCGCCCACGCCCACTTCAGTGTCGCCGCCGCATTGGACGAGGTGCAGACCGTGCCGCCGTTCTCGCCGACCAGCGCTTTGATGGACGCGGCCGAGTTGATGTAGGTCACCGGCACGACGCGCCCTTCGACTCCGCTCAGGGCAGGTGCGACGAGGCCCAACTGCCCGAGCTCGCTCCAGCAGACCTCGAGCTGATCCGCGGGCGCCATGTCGGCCATCGAGCAGCCGGCGGCCAGGTCCGGCAGGATGATCCGCTGGTGCGGCATGGCGAGGATGTCGGCGCTCTCGGCCATGAAGTGCACGCCGCAGAACACGATGTAGTCGGCGCGCGGGTGCTTCGCCACTTCGCGCGCGAGCTTGAACGAGTCGCCGGTGTAGTCGGCGAAGCGGATCACTTCATCGCGCTGGTAGTGGTGACCGAGGATGACGAGGCGGTCGCCGAGCGCGGCGCGGGCCGCGGCAATGCGCACCGCCATCTCGTCGTCTGGCAGCCCGAGGTAGGCCTCGGGCAGCGGCTGCCGCTCGTGGATGGAGGCCTTCTCGACTTCGTTGAGGACCGGCAAAAATGTGCCTGTCGCCATGGCGTTATCAAACTCCGTAGCCGCGCCGGCTTGCGAGCTTGTGAAAGTTTTCGCAATCTCCGGGCGCGAAAAGACCAAACTCCACTTGCGGCTATTGCCTGGGTGAAATTTGGCCTGCAATTAGTGTAGCAGAAAGATGTCGTGTCCGCCTTCAGGCGGACCAGGCCCGGCTGACGCCGGACGCTACATCGCCACCGGGATGCGGACGACGTTGTAGAGCGTGTCGCGCTCGATCGGCTCGCGGCCGGCGTCGCGGATGAGCCGCTCGATGTCGTCGGTGGACAACGCCGTCGGCGTCGACGAGCCGGCCATGTGATAGATCGTCTCCTCCTGCACCGTGCCGTCGAGGTCGTCGGCGCCGAACCACAACGCCGTCTGCGCCACCTCGACGCCGCAGGAAATCCAGTAGGCCTTGATGTGATCGACGTTGTCGAGCACCAGCCGCGCCACCGCATGCACCTTCAGCGTTTCGCTCGCCGACGGCGCCGGCAGCTTCCGCATCTGGTTGTTGTCGGGATGGAACGCCAGCGGGATGAACGCCTGCAGCCCGCGGGTGTCGTCCTGCAGCGCCCGCGTCTGCAGCAGGTGGTCGACACGTTCTTCGATCGTCTCGATGTGCCCGTACAGCATCGTCACGTTGGTGCGCATGCCCAGCTCATGGGCAAGGCGGTGGATGACCAGGTAACGGGCGCCATCGCACTTGTCATGGCAGATCTTCTGGCGCACCCGCGGCGCGAAGATCTCGGCGCCGCCGCCGGGGAGCGAGTCGAGACCCGCGGCCTTCAACTCCTCGAGCACCTGCCGGTCCGTCTTGCCGTAGTGATCCGAGAAGAACGCAATCTCCACCGCGGTGAAGCACTTCAGGTGAATGCCCGGCCGGATCTGCTTCAAGCCGCTCAGCAGGTCGGTGTAGTAGCTGAACGGCAGGCCGGGGTGCAGCCCGTTGACGATATGAACTTCGGTCACGGGTTGATCGCCGCGCTGCCGCAGCTTGGCGAAGATCTGCTCGAGCGACATGGTGTGCGCGCCGGCGTCGCCTTCCTTGAGCCGCGCGAACGAGCAGAACAGGCACGAGGCCTCGCACACGTTGGTGGCCTCGAGCCGCAGGTTGTGATTGAAGTAGGTGCGGTCGCCGTGACGGCGCTCGCGCTCGCGATTGGCGATCCAGCCGAGGGCGAGCAGGTCCGGCGCCTCGAACAGCGTCACCGCGTCGTCAAACGACAGCCGTTCGCGCGCCTCGACCTTGTCGGCGATGTCAGCGAGTCCGGCCGCCTGTAAACGTGCGCGCATGTGTCCCGAATCCATTCTAGCAACAATGCTACAATTCGGGGTTCAACCGACGCGTACCAGGACAGCCAGGGAAGTTGGGTGCGAAGCCCACACGGTCCCGCCACTGTAAGCGGCTCCTAGTGGAGCGTGTCAACGACGGCGAAAGTATCGACCACGGAGTTCAACGTCGGTACTGGGGTCGTTCCGTAGGAACGACTCGCTTTCGCTCTCGAGCAGACACTCCACGATCCGCGAGTCAGGAGACTGGCAGTTCACGGGCAAGTCACTCATTCAGGCGCGTGAGACGCCTGGGAGGCGACGCGCAGTGCTTTCCGCAGACCAGGTCTCGTTCCGCTACGCGCCCGACGGCCCGCTCGTCGTTGACGGCGTCACGCTGCGCCTCGCCGCAGGCTCTCTCGTCGGCATTCTCGGCCCCAACGGTTCCGGCAAGACCACGCTGCTGCGCCTGCTGAGCGGCACGCGGCGCCCCTCGTCCGGCCGCGTGCGGTTCGTCGACCAGCCGCTGGATCGCATGTCGCGGCGCGAGGTGGCGCGGCGGATCGCCGTGGTGCCGCAGGAGACCGAACTCGCGTTCGAGTATTCGGTCATCGAGATCGTGCTGATGGGCCGGCACCCGCACCTCGGCGTGTTCACGGTGGAAGGTCCCGATGACATCCGGATTGCGCACGAGGCCCTGGCCGCCACCGGCACGGCGCACCTGGCCGGCCGGCAGTTCCACGAACTGAGCGGCGGCGAAAAACAGCGCGTGATCATTGCCGCCGCGCTCGCGCAATCGGCGGCGCTCCTGCTGCTGGACGAGCCCACGGCGTCGCTCGACCTCGGCTACCAGCTGGAAGTCTCGGCCCTCCTGCGGCGGTTGAACCGGGACCATGCGGTGACCATGGCCATCTCGACGCACGACCTCAACCTGGCGGCGTCGATCTGCCGCGAGCTGATCCTGATGCGCGACGGCCGCGTGGTCGCGATGGGGCCGACCAACGAAGTGCTGACACCGGACAACGTGCGACGACTCTACGACGTCGAGGCCGACGTGCACGTGCACAGCGACACCGGCCACATGATCGTGGTGCCGGTCCGGCGAGTGTCACGGTGACCATCCGCCGCCGCATCGTCACCATCGTTGTGGCCTTCGCTGCCGTGGCGGTGGCCGTCGTGATTTGGGCGCCGACGGTGGGGAGCACGAGCATCTCGCTGTCGAGGGCGTTCGACTCGTCGATTCCGTGGGAAGACAACGTTGACGCGCAGATCTTCTTCGTGGCGCGGCTGCCCCGCGTCCTGTCGGGCGCCATCGTCGGCGCCGCGCTGGCGGCCGCCGGCGTCGTGCTGCAGGCGATGCTCCGCAATCCGCTGGCGACGCCGTTCACGCTGGGCGTGTCGAGCGGCGGGGCGCTGGGCGCGATGCTGGCCATCGCGCTCGGCCTCGACCTCGGCATGCTGGGCGTCTCGTCGGTCCCCATCGCCAGCTTCGCCGGCTCGCTGGTCGCCATCGGCATCGTCTACTGGCTGGCCTCCTCGCAGAAGCGAGGGCTCTCCACCAACGTGCTGCTGCTGGCGGGCGTCACGCTCAACTCGTTCTTCTCCGCGCTGATCCTCTTCGTGCAGTACATGGCGGACTTCACGGAGTCGTTCAGGACCGTGCGCTGGCTGATGGGCGACCTGGACGTGGGCAGCTACAGCCCGATCCTCGCCGCGCTGCCCTTCCTGCTGGCGGCGTTCGCCATGTTCGCCGTCCTGCCGCGCACGCTCAACCTGCTGACCATGGGCGAGGACGTGGCGGCGGCGCGCGGCGTCGAGGTGATTCGCGCGCAGCGCCTGGCCTTCCTCAGCGCCTCGCTGGCCACCGGCGCGGCGGTGTCGCTGGGCGGCCCGATCGGCTTCATCGGCATCGTCGTGCCCCACCTGGTGCGCTTGATGGTGGGGTCGGACCACCGCGTGGTGCTGCCCGCGGCCACCCTGTTCGGTGCCGCCTTCACGGTGATTTGCGACCTCGCCGCGCGCACGATCATGGCGCCGCTGGAACTGCCGGTGGGCATCGTCACCGCGCTGATTGGCGGGCCGTTCTTCTTGTGGTTGCTGGTGAAGAAGTCATGACAATTCGAACCACCATGGACGCGGAGACCACAATCACGAAGCACGCGAAGTTACTCGTGGTTGTCTTATTCGTGTCCTTCGTGGTTCCCTTCGTGTCCTTCGTGGTTGCGCTTCAATCACGCCCGCAACGGATCGTGTCGCTGGTCCCCGCGCTCACCGAAATGCTCTACGCCATGGGCGCCGGCCCGCAGGTGGTGGCCGTCTCCAGCTACGACGAGTATCCGCCCGAGGTGACGAAGCTCCCGCGCGTGGGCGCGTTGCTGGATCCCGACACCGAGCGGATCATCTCCCTCGAGCCGGACCTGGTCATCACCTACGGCAGCCAGGTGGACCTGCGGGCGCAGATGAAGCGGGCCGCGATACCGACGTTCGACTACCGCCACGCGGACCTGAGGGACATCCTGCTGACCATGAAGGCGCTTGGCGCCAGGACCGGACACTCGGCCGAGGCCGACCGGGCCGTGGCCGCCATCGAAGCCAGGCTGGCCGCCGTGCGCGCCCGGGTGGCCGGCACGCGGAGGCCGAAGACGCTACTCGTGTTCTCGCGCGAACCGCGGGCGTTGCGAAACATCTACGTGAGCGGCGGACGCGGCTTTCTCCACGACATGCTGGAGATTGCGGGCGGAGACGATGTGTTCGGCGACATCGACCGGGAGTCGATGCAGGCTTCGACGGAGGTGCTCCTGGCACGCGCGCCGGAAGTGATCCTCGAGCTGCGCCCGGACGACATCCCGGAGGGCACGCCGACGCAGGCGGAACTCGCCTCGTGGTCGCGGCTCGCGTCGGTGCCCGCCGTCCGCAACCGGCGGGTGATCTTCATTTCCGGCCGCGCCGTCACGGTCCCCGGCCCGCGCCTCGCCGACACCGTCGAGCGGATGGCTCTGGCGCTGCACCCGTAGGGCGCACTTTGGTGCGCGCGGAGAGAGCATGAAGATTCTTGTCAGTTGGTCAACCGGCAAAGACTCGGCGTGGATGCTTCACAGCCTTCAACAGCAGCTTCCCGGCGCCATCGGCGGCCTGCTGACAACCACCAACGAGGCCTTCGATCGGGTCGCCATGCACGGGGTGCGGCGCGAACTCCTGCAGGCGCAGGCGGACGCCACCGGTCTCCCCCTGCACGTCGTGCCGTTGCCGTGGCCGTGCACGAACGAGCAATACGAGTTGATCATGAGGACGGCGGTCCGGGGCTTCGTGGAGGCCGGCTTCACGCACGTGGCCTTCGGCGATCTGTTCCTTGAAGACGTGCGGCGCTATCGCGAGGAACGGCTCGCCGGCTCCGGGCTGGTGCCGATGTTCCCGATTTGGAAAACGAAGCCGACCGCTGACCTCGCCAACGACATGATCGCCGCCGGCCTCCGCGCCACGCTGACTTGCGTGAATCCGAAACAACTCGACCGCGCGTTCGCGGGCCGTACCTTCGATCAAGCGCTCCTCGACGGGTTGCCGGCGGGCGTGGACCCATGCGGCGAGAACGGCGAGTTCCACTCGTTCGCGCACACCGGCCCGATGTTCAACCATCCCATTCCAGTCCGCCTCGGCGAGGTCGTGGACCGTGATGGCTTCGTGTTTGCCGACCTGGTCTCGCCGAAATCCAAAGGATGAAGGCGGATGTCCTACCCGAATAGAATCGTCTGCCTCACGGAGGAAACCACCGAGACGCTCTACCTGCTCGGCGAGGGTGACCGTGTGGTCGGCGTCTCCGGCTACACGGTACGCCCGCCAGAGGCACGGCAGAAGCCAAAGGTGTCGTCGTTCCTGCACGCACGCTACGAGAAGATCGAAGCGCTGAATCCGGACCTGATTCTCGCTTTCTCCGATCTGCAGGCCGGCATCACCACCGACCTGGTGAAGCGCGGCTATCCCGTCTTCACCTTCAACCAGCGCAGCGTCGCGGAGATCCTCCAGATGATCCGCGTGCTCGGCGGCATTGTCGGCGTGCCGGACAAGGCCGAAGCGCTGGCGAACCGGCTAACCCAGGGCCTCGACGAGATCCGCGAGCGCGCCGCCGCCCTGCCGTGGCGGCCCAGGGTGTTCTTCGAGGAATGGTACGACCCGCTGATCAGCGGCATTCGCTGGGTCGAGGAGCTCGTGCGAGTTGCCGGCGGTGATCCGATCTTTCCCGAACTGGACAAGGCCAGCCTCGCGAAGGACCGCATCGTGTTGGGCGAGGCGGTCATCGCACGCGCTCCCGATGTGATCATCGGCTCCTGGTGCGGCAAGCCGGTGCGGCCCGCGAAGATCGCGGCCCGCCCCGGTTGGAGCGAGATTCCCGCCGTCAAGCACAGCCGCATTCACGAGGTGAAGTCCACCTACATCCTGCAGCCGGGCCCGGCGGCGCTCACCGAGGGCGTGCGGCAACTCCACGAGATTATTCGGATTGCCGCCATCTCGTGACGCGATCGTGAATACAATGGGTGCAGGGAGCCGTTGCGGTTCCGATTACTCCGCCTGCTGATTGCCGCTCACGTCACCGCGTTGTCCCACATGAAATCGATCACACAACTGATTGCCGAAGAACTGCACGTCCGCGTGCCCCAGGTGGAGGCGGCGGTCGCGCTCCTCGATGACAAGGCCACGGTGCCGTTCATCGCGCGTTACCGCAAGGAGGCGACCGGCGGGCTGGACGACACCCAGTTGCGCGCGCTCGAAGAGCGGCTCGGCTACCTGCGCGAGCTGGAAGAGCGCCGCGCCGCGATCCTGAAGAGCATTGACGAGCAGGGCAAGCTCACGCCTGAACTGGCCGCGTCCATCCGCGACGCCGTCACCAAGGCCCGCCTCGAAGACCTCTACCTGCCCTACAAGGTGAAACGCCGGACCAAGGCGCAGATCGCGCGCGAGGCCGGGCTCGAGCCGCTGGCGCTGGCGCTCTGGCACGACCCGGCGCTCAGCCCTGAAGCCGCCGCCGCGGCATACGTTGACGGCGACAAGGGTGTCGCCGACGCCGCCGCGGCGCTCGAGGGCGCGCGCTGGATCCTGATGGAGACCTTCGCCGAGGATGCCGAGCTGGTCGGCGGCCTCCGCACGCTGCTGTGGGAGCGCGGCGAATGGAAATCCACGGTGGCGCCAGGCAAGGAGGCCGAGGGCGTCAAGTACTCGGATTACTTCAGCGCCACCGAGCAGATCAAGACCGTGCCGTCGCATCGCGTCCTCGCGCTGCTGCGCGGACGCAAGGAAGGGTTCCTGCGCCTCTCGGTCGGCCTGCCGGACGAGGGCGGCGACGGCCCCACCGAGCCCGAGCGCCGCATCGCCGGCCGCGCGAACATCGAGCACAGGGGCCGCGCCGCCGACAACTGGCTGGCCGACACCGTTCGCTGGACATGGAAGGTCAAGTTGCTCTCGCATCTCGAGGTAGACGCCGAAACGCGCCTCCGCGAGCAAGCCGAGGTCGAGGCCATCAAGGTGTTCGGCCGCAACCTGCACGACCTGCTGCTCGCCGCGCCTGCCGGTCAGCGTGTGACGATGGGCCTGGATCCAGGGATTCGCACCGGCGTGAAGATCGCCGTGGTGGATGGCACCGGCAAGGTGCTCGACACCGCGACGATCTATCCGCACGAGCCGCGCAAGGACTGGGCCGGCTCGCTGCGGACGCTGGGTCAACTCGCCGCGAAGCACGGCGTGCAGCTCATCTCGATCGGCAACGGCACCGCCTCGCGCGAAACCGACAAGCTCGCCGCCGACCTGATGAAGGCACACCCCGAGCTGCCGCTGACCAAGGTGATGGTGTCGGAGGCCGGCGCCTCGGTCTACTCGGCGTCGGAGCTGGCGGCGAAGGAGTTCCCGGACCTCGACGTCTCACTCCGCGGCGCCGTCTCGATTGCGCGCCGGCTGCAGGACCCGCTGGCCGAACTGGTGCGGATCGATCCGAAGGCCATTGGCGTGGGCCAGTATCAGCACGACGTCAGCCCGTTCCAGCTCGGCAAGACGCTCAATGCGGTGGTCGAGGACTGCGTCAACGCGGTGGGCGCCGACCTCAACACTGCCTCGGTGCCATTGCTCGCGCGCATCTCCGGTCTCACCGACTCACTGGCCGGCAACATCGTCGCCTTCCGTGATGCGAATGGTCCGTTCCGAAACCGGAAGCAGTTGTTGAAGGTGCCGCGCGTCGGCGAGCGCACGTTCCAGCAGGCGGCGGGCTTCCTGCGCGTCATGAACGGCGACAACCCGCTCGACGCGTCGGCAGTGCATCCCGAGGCCTATCCGGTGGTCGAGCGCATCGCGGCGCGAACCGGCCTGGCGGTCGGGGAACTAATCGGCAAGTCGCCGGTGATCCGCACGCTGAAGCCGGAAGACTTCGCCGACGCGCAATTCGGCGTGCCCACCGTCAAGGACATCCTCGCCGAACTGGACAAGCCGAACCGCGATCCCCGTCCCGAGTTCAAGACCGCCGCGTTCAAGGACGGGGTCCAGGACCTGCGCGACCTCGTGCCGGGCATGGTGCTGGAAGGCGTGGTGACCAACGTCGCCAACTTCGGGGCGTTCGTGGACATCGGCGTGCACCAGGATGGCCTCGTCCACGTGTCGCAACTCGCGGATCGGTTCGTGAAGGATCCGCGCGAGGTCGTCAAGGCTGGCGACATCGTCAAGGTGCGCGTCGTCGAGGTGGATGCGGAGCGCAAGCGCATTGCGCTGACCATGAAAAGCGGCGTGGTGACGCCTGGTGCGAAGCCCGCGGGCAGGCTAGGCGGGCCGGCGCAGGGCCCTCGGCCCGCGGCCCCACCACGCCCGGCCGCTACGCCCAACACCGCGTTTGGCGCGGCCTTCGCGAAGCTCTCGCAAAAGTAGCATCCGGCTTCAGCCGGATAGACGTCAAATCACCGCGCCATCCACGGCGCGCGGATCAGCTGCGCCGGATTCGCACCTGGCTTGGGCACGAACTTCTGGGTGCGGCCGTACTGGTTGTCGCCGCCATAGAGGTTGCCGGCCGAGTCCACCGAGAACGCGTGCACCTCGAGATAGCCGTCCGGCAGGTCGGCGGGCACGAGCCACGTGTAGAGGTGGTTGCCCTGGAAGTCGAGCTTCACGAAGCGGAGCGGCTTGAGGTCGGTGATCCACAGGCTGTCGTCGTTGACGATGATGTCGAGGGGCAGCGAGAAGCCCGGGAACGCGGTGACGAACTCCACCTTCGCCGGATCGGCGGTCGTCTTGAACACGTTGACGCGCCCGCCGGATCGGTCGAGCGCGAAGATGCGGCCTCCGGGTCCAACGGCGACCGCATGCACGCCGTTGAACTGGCCCGGCCCCTTGCCATTGCCGCCGAACTCCGCCAGGTAGTTCAGGTTGCGGTCCAGGATCATCACGCGGTGGTTGTCGAGGCCGTCGGCGATCAGGATCCGCCCATCCGGCAGAAAGGCCACATCCTGCGGCTTGGCGAAATGCGTCGCGTCGCTGCCGGGCGCGTTCTTCTCGCCCAGGGTCTTCAGCAGCTTGCTGCCGTCGTTCGAGAAGATGTGGATGGTGTGGAACGTCTCGTTGATCACCCATACGCGGCGTGCCGGATCGTACGGACTGATCCGAACACGATGCGGGCCGGGACCGGCCGAGCCCTCGCACAGGTGATCCCACTGGGTCCACCGCTCCTTGACCTTGCCGGCGCTGTCGAGCGTATAGAGGCAGTTGCGCCACTCGCGGCGTTCGACGAGGCTCAGCACGTTCATCTTGAGGGAGCCGGCAAAGCCGGCGAACTCGGCCGGGATCGGATCCGGCAACCGGAACTCCCCGCGCTGCGCGACGAAGATGCGATCCGGCGATTCGGCAAAGACGCCGGAATTGCCGCCGAAGGCGTAGCCCGGCCCCGCGAACGGCTTCTGCCACCCCCGCACGATGTCGTACGGACTCGGGCCGACCGGCCCTTCCGGCGGAGCGGATTGGGCCTGCATGGGCGGCGCGAGTGCGAGTGCGGCCAGCAAGGCCACCGAGGCTGCGAGAGGTGTCATCGACATGGCTGCCAAGAGTAGACGTTGGAGGCAGGTCACGGCAATGACTACAATGGACGCAATGAATCGCATCTCACCGTCGCTGGTCCGCCGTCCCCACACCACCCTGCTGGTCACGCTCATGCTGGCCGGCCTTGTCGGCGCGTGCCGGTCCACACCAGGCGCCGCGCCGCCGGTGACCGCGGACACCTGGGCGGTGGTCGATGGCCGGACGATCACGCGGGAGGAAGTCGAAAAGGCCTACCGCCGCGCCGCACAGGCCCAGGTGCCGTCGGACGACGAAGTGCTCACCGCCAAGCTGAGCCTCCTCAACGATCTCATCCTCCAGGACATCCTGGTGGCCAAGGCGCGCGAGCTGAAGATCGAGCTGCCCGACACCGAACTGGACGCCGCCTACGCCGATGCCCGCAAGAACATCCCGGAAGAGGGCTTCCAGCAGGAACTGGCCAAGCGGAACCTCACGCCGGCCGACATGCGCGAGGGACTGCGCCGCGACCTGCTCACGCAGAAGTTGATCGAGCGCGAGGTCAACGCCAAGGTCACCGTCGGCGACCAGGACGTCACCGCCTTCTTCAACGCCAACAAGGCGCAGTTCAACCGCCCCGAGGACGCGTACCACATCGCGCAGATCGCGATCACGCCGATCCGCGACGCCGAGATCGCCAACCGG
Source organism: Vicinamibacterales bacterium (assembly GCA_041659285.1). Taxonomy (NCBI): domain Bacteria; kingdom Pseudomonadati; phylum Acidobacteriota; class Vicinamibacteria; order Vicinamibacterales; species Vicinamibacterales bacterium. The sequence goes on from JBAZYO010000009.1 coordinate 40,916, forward strand.
ACCGGTGACGACGCCAAGACCCCGCAGGAGGCGAACGCCAAGGCGCAGATGATCATGGAGCGCCTGAAGTCGGGCACCACCTTCGGCGATCTCGCCGCGGATTTCTCCGAGGACCCGCAGACGGCGCCGCGCGGCGGCGACCTCGGCTTCGTGCCGGCGTCGGCGCTCCAGCAGGCCCCGCCGCCACTGCGGGACGCGGTGCTCAAGCTGGCACCAGGCTCGGCGAGCGTGGTGAGCATGGGCGGCGGCCACACCATCGTGCTGCTCGTCGCGCGCGATACCGCCGGCCAGAAGGACCCGAGCATGCCCGCGGTGCGTGACGGCATCGTCAACACGCTGAAGGGCCGCAAGGAACAACTCCTGCGCGCCGCCTACATCGGCGCCATCCGCAACGACGCCGTGGTGGTCAACCACCTCGCGAAGCGCGTGCTCGAGGCGAAGGGCGTGATGCCGAGCCTGTCGCCGGCCGCGCCCGGCACCGCTCCGAAGAGCTGAGACCGGCTACTTCGCCGGTCCCGACTCCCAGGAGATGTTCCCCTTGTCGTCCTTCATCGTGACGATGATGGGCGCCTGGCTGTCGCCTGACTTGGCGGTGCACTCGAAGGTCTTCGTCGGCACCGCGACGCGGTACTTGCCGCCGCCGCAGCTGACCTGAGCGTCAACCGCGAGTTGCGCCTTCAGGCCGGTCTTGATCTCGGTTTCGAGCGCCGCCAGGTCGATCAAGTTCGCGCTGCTGGCCAGCGTCCAGGTGATGTTGCCGGCGTCGTCTTTCTGCGTCACCGTGACCGCGAGATCGCCGCCGGTCTCGGCGGTGGCCGTGCACTGAAAGCTGTCGCCGGCCTTGATGTCCCGGGTCTCCGGACACGTCACCGCCGAAATCGCGATACCGGTCTGCTCCGCCAGCCCCGTGCGGATCGCCGTCTTGGCGGCGTCCATATTCAGTGTTCTGGTGCACGCGGCGAGCGCGCACACCAGAACCATCTGCCCTGCGAACATTAGCGTTTTCATGATGCCTGCTCCTTGAAACGCGGGCGGCTGGACCCTCACTCCTTCGAGCCGAGGTGATACTCGAGGAGCTTCCAGGCGTCGTTTTCCTTGACGAGGGTGAACGAAGCCGGCACCTTGGTGCCGGCCTGGATGGTCACGGTGCCGACGAACTTGGCGCCGGCCGTGTCGATGCTGCGCTCGGTGAACGTCGTGTCCGCGACCGCGAAGAGCGACGGGCTCGACTTCACCGTGGCGGTGAACGCGTCGAGCGACTGGCGTTCTTTGAGCGGAACGGAGAAGGCGGCGTGAGCGGCAACGTAGTTGCCGGCTGCCGCGTCCGTCAGGAACTGCCGCACGACCTGCTCGGGCTCGGACGTGAGCGTTCGGACGACAAGAAAGACGATGATGACAAAGACGGCAAGGAGGCCGAACGCAGAGGCGCAGCCGATGCCGATCTTCTTTCCCCAGCCCACAGGAACCCCCCTTGGTGCCAGGCGCGAGAATCGCGTCTGGATTCAGTATACGCCCGCGCGCGTCCTGGAATTGCCGGCCCTCATCCGAGCGGCTCGAACCTGGCCGTGAAGTGCCTCAGCGCCTTGGGCGCCGAGACGATTCGATAGCCACGAAGGCGATCCTTCGTGCGCGCCACCTCCAGCATGCATTCGGCCACGTAGTCGATGTGTGACTGCGTGTACACGCGCCTGGGAATCGCCAGCCTCACCAGGTCCATCGCCGCGGGCGTCTCCGACCCGTCCGGGTGCAGGCCGAACATGACCGTTCCAATTTCGACGCTCCGCACCCCGGCTTCGAGATAGAGGGCGTTGACGAGGGCGATGCCCGGGTAGGCAAGCGGCGCAATCGCCGGCAGCAGCGCGCGGGCGTCGATGTAGATTGCGTGCCCACCGGCGGGCCGGATGATCGGCACGTTGGCCGCCACCAGCTTGTCGGCGAGGTACTCGGTGGAGCGGATGCGGTAGTGCAGATACGGCTCCTCGACGACCTCCTCGAGGCCGGTGGCGATCGCCTCGAGGTCGTAGCCCGCGAGCCCGCCGTAGGTGGGGAATCCCTCGGTGAGGATCAGCAGGTTCCTGGCGTTTTCGGCCCAGCGGTCGTCGTTCATGGCCAGGAAGCCGCCGATGTTCGCGAGGCCGTCCTTCTTGGCCGACATCGTGCAGCCGTCGGCGAGCGAGAACATCTCCTGCGCGATGGCCTTTGGCGTTCGTTCGGCCTGGCCCGCCTCGCGCGTCTTGATGAACCACGCGTTCTCCGCGAACCGGCACGCGTCGAGGAAGAACGGCTTCCGGTAACGGTCGCACAGCACCCGGACGCCGCGCAGGTTCTCGAGCGAGACCGGCTGGCCGCCGCCGGAGTTGTTGGTCACCGTCACCATCACGAGCGGGACGCGGTCGCCGTCCTCGTCGAGCAGCCGCTCCAGCGCGCCCAGGTCGATGTTGCCCTTGAACGGGTGGATCAGCGCGGGGACGCGGCCCTCCGGGATCACCAGGTCTCGCGCCTCCGCCTCCTCGACCTCGATGTTGGCCCTGGTCGTGTCGAAGTGGTTGTTGTTCGGGACGATCTGGCCGGGCTTCAGGACGGTATGGAACAGGATGCGCTCGGCGGCGCGTCCCTGGTGGGTCGGGATGATGTGCGCCAGGCCGGTGAGGTCGCGCACGACCTGCTCGAACCGATAGAACGAGCGGCTGCCGGCGTATGACTCGTCGCCCTGCATCAGCGCGCCCCACTGGGCGGAGGACATGGCGCCGGTCCCCGAGTCGGTGAGCAGGTCGATCAGCACGTCTTCGGCGCGCAGCCCAAACACGTTGTAGCCGGCCCCTGCCAACGCCACCTCGCGCTCGGCCCTGGTCGTGAACTTGATTGCTTCGACCGACTTGATGCGGAACGGCTCGATGATGGTCTTGGGGTTCATGGGGTGTCCGTCGGCTGACGCAGATTCATCATCGTACAGCGCCGGTCACGCCATCGCGATGTGCAATGCGGCACACCTCATCCCCGGCGAGAGGCCTAGGATGGTGACCATGGCTACCAAACCTCACGAACTACGGATCCGTCCGCTCGGCACGCTGGCGGTGCTGGTGGTGCTGGGCGCAGCCGCCTGCGCCTCGGTCACGATCAACAAGGTGCTCGCCGACCCGGGGCGCTATCGCAACCAGGACGTAACCGTGTCGGGCGAAGTCACCGACAGCTTCTCGGTCTTGTCTCGTGGCGCCTATCGGCTCAAGGACGGCTCCGGGCAGCTCTGGGTCGTCTCCGAGCACGGCGTTCCGCGCAACGGCGCGCGGGTCGTGGTCAAAGGGAAGATTCGCGAAGGCTACAACCTGAGTGGGTTGGGCGACCGGCTGCCGGCGGGACTAGGCTCCGGCCTCGTGCTCGTGGAGTCGTCTCACAAGGCCAGGTGAGCACGTCCCTGGCAGCCCGTCGGCGCCTTCATTCGTGGTCGCTACTACTGGGTGCAGCGCGGCGCCGAAACGCTGATGCCTTGCATCAGCATGGCGCGATAGGCCTCGATCTCTTCCTCGCACTTGGACTTCTTGCTCTTCTGCCACAACTGCGTGGCGGCCCAGCCGGCGAGCGCCGAAATCGGCAACCCGGGCGTGCGATAGATCTGCGGGGTCACGAAATCGATGAATTGCCGGTGGGTCGGTGCGGAGCCGGGCACCGGGCCGTTGAACAGGTCGATGCCCTTGAGCACCTCGATCCTGGGCGCGGTGCCGTAGACCTGGACTTGGAACTCGAGCCGCAGGGCGGCGCCCGGCTGCTTTTGCTTCTCGCGCGATTCGGTGACGCGCAGGCCCTTCTGGATTCTGGCGAGAGAGACGCCAAGCTTGGTGGCGTCGATCTGGGAATCGGCTTGGGCCGCCGGAGCGGGCGCTGAGTCCTGCGCCCACGCGGGCGACGACAGGCTCACAACAAGCGCCAACAGCGCAACACCCCGCATACCTCCATTATGACGCTGGAAATGGACTTAGGGCCGGTGGCTTGGGTCTCAACTCCTTGCGGCCGCGAGCGCGGCAGGAACCGCGTCGGCGATGATCTCGACCACCCGGTCCAGCTGCGCCTCGCTGATCACCAGCGGCGGCGCGATGCAGATGCAGTCCAGGGCCACGCGCGTGAGCAGCCCGCGCTCCAGCATCGCGTCGGTGAGCCGCGACGCCATCTGCGCCTCCGGCGGATAGAGCGCCTTGGTGGCCTGGTCGGCGACGATCTCGACCGCACCGATCAGGCCAAGCGACCGCACGTGGCCGACCCCGTCGAGACCGGTAAGACGCTGCAGCCGTTCGGCCAGCTGCACACCCAACCGCGCCGCCCGTTCGACCAGTTGTTCGTCGTGCATGATTTCGAGGTTCTTGAGCGCGACAGCACAGCAGGTGGGATGTCCCGAGTAGGTATACGCGTGCATCCAGCGCTTGGCCGGCGCGACGCCGTTGATCACTTCGCGAATGGCGTCGGACACGCCAATGCCGCCGAGCGGCACGTAGCCGCTGGTGATGCCCTTGGCAAACTGCATGATGTCCGGCTCGATGCCGTAATGCTCGAGCCCGAACCACTTGCCCGTTCGCCCGAAGCCCGTGATCACCTCGTCGGCAATCAGCAGCACGTCATGACGATTGCAGATCTCCCGGATGCGGGGGAAATAATCCGGCGGCGGCACGATCACGCCGCCGGCGCCCTGCACCGGCTCGGCGATGAAGGCGGCGACCGTGTCGGGGCCCTCGCGGAGAATCGCGGCTTCGAGCTGGTTGGCCGCGGCCACACCGAGGCTGGTCGCCGGGTCGGGATTGACGAAGCGGTACGGATCGGGCGCGTCGATGTGGAAGAAGCCGGGCACCCGCGGCTCGAACATCGGCCAGAACGCGGGCAGGCCGGTCGCGCTCATCGCCGCCAGCGTGAGGCCGTGGTAGGCGCGATGACGCGAGATGACCTTCGTCTTGTCCGCCTTGCCACGCGCTTTCCAGTAGAACCGCGCCGTCTTAAAAGAACTTTCCGTCGCCTCAGCGCCGCCGCTGGTGAAGAAGAACGTGTTGATCGACGGGTAGGCGATCTCACTGAGGCGCTCGGCCAGGGCGATGGCCGGGTAGTTGGTCGAGCCCGCGTACGACGAGCAGTAGGCCAGCGTCGCCATCTGATCGTGCGCGGCAGCAGCCAGTGCCTCGCGGCCGTGGCCGATGGTCACGTTCCAGAGCCCCGCGAGGCCGTCCAGATACTCGCGGCCGGTGGAGTCCTTGATCACCGCGCCGCGCCCTTCGACCCAGATTCTGGCCTGCGGATAGGCTGACGGATGGTGAAGTGGATGCAGAAGATGGGCGCGGTCAGCGTCGAGTCCGGGTCGCGAATGGGCCATGAAGGAGGAGAGTAACACTCCTGCGGGCGCGACTCAGGCCGGACTGGCCAGAAACTCCAGCAGCAACCGGCTGACCACCTCGGGCTGTTCTATCGGATCGAGCGCTGACCGGTCAGAGCATCCCCAACTGAAGCTTCGCCGCATCCGACATGCGGTCCTTCGTCCAGGGCGGGTCCCAGACAATCTCGACCTTGGCGTCGGTCACGCCTTCGACCTTGAGGGTCCTGTCGCGGACCTCGACGGGCAGCGACTGCGCGGCGGGGCAGGCGGGAGCGGTCAGGGTCATCTTGACGCCGACCAACCCGGCCGCGTCGACGATCACGTCGTAGATCAGCCCCATCTCGAAGATGTTGATGGGAATTTCCGGATCGTAGACGGTCTTGAGCGCCTCGATCACTTTCGGGGCGAGCTCGTCCGTCTTCGCCGGGTCGGCGGTGATGGCCGCCGTCGATTGGCTGATCTCATTGGCGGCGCTGTCTTCAGGCAGTCCGCCGGTGGTCATTACAGGTAGTTGTGTCATTCGGTTGAGACCGGCGCGTCGGTTTCGTGGGCGACCGCCGCTTTCATGGTGTGCCAGGCCAGGCTCGCGCACTTGATGCGCGCGGGGAACTCGCGCACGCCCGCGAGCACCGACAGCTTGCCCAGGTCCGCCGTCGGACCGGCATGGTCCGACGTGATCATGGCGTGAAACTGGTCGAACAGCTCGCGCGCCTGCTCGACGGTCTTGCCCTTCAGCGCATCGGTCATCAGCGACGCCGAGGCCTTGGAGATGGCGCAGCCAGACCCCTGGAACGCCACGTCCTTGATCACGCTGCCGTCCATCGCCACGTACAGCGTCAGCCGATCCCCGCACAGCGGGTTGTAGCCTTCCTGGGTCGTCGTCGCGCCCTCGATCACGCGGAAGTTGTGCGGGCGGCGGTTGTGGTCGAGGATGACCTCTTGATACAGCTCGTTGACTTCTGACATCAGGCAAACACTTCCCGCACCTTGTCGATGCCGCGCACGAGGGCGTCGATGTCCGCGCGCGTGTTGTAAATGCCCAGCGAGGCGCGAATGGTGGCCGGAATGCAGTAGCGGTCCATCACCGGCTGCGCGCAGTGCTGGCCGGTGCGCACCGCCACACCCTGCTGATCCAGGATGGTGCCGGCGTCGTGCGGATGCACGCCGTCGAGCGTGAACGACAGCACGCCGGTCTTGTCACGGGCCTCGCCGATGATCCGCACGCCCGGAATCTGCCGCACCTGGCCGGTGGCGTAAGCCAGCAACGCGTCTTCGTGCGCGAGGGCGGCGTCCCGATCGATCGCCGCCAGGTAATCCACCGCGGCGCCAAGCCCGACCACGCCCGCCATGTTGGGCGTGCCGGCCTCGAACTTGTACGGCACCTGGTTGTAGATCGTCTTTTCGAAGGTGACCGACGCGATCATGTCGCCGCCACCCTGATAAGGCGGCATCGCCTCCAGCAACTGGGCGCGGCCGTAGAGGACGCCGGTGCCCGTGGGCCCGTACATCTTGTGGCTCGAGAGCACGTAGAAGTCGCAGTCGAGCGCCTGCACGTCAATCACCAGGTGCGGCGCGGCCTGGGCGCCATCCACCAGCACGACCGCGCCGGCCGCGTGCGCCTGGGCGATCATCGCCCTGATCGGATTGATCGTGCCCAACGCGTTCGAGACGTGGCCGACCGCGACAATCTTGGTGCGGTCCGACAGCAGCTCCGCGAACTGGACCTGGTCGATCTCACCCGCCTCGTTGATCGGCACCACCGTGATGACTGCGCCGGTCTGCTCGGCCACCATCTGCCACGGCACGATGTTCGAGTGGTGCTCGAGCCACGTCAGCAGGATCTCGTCGCCCGGCTTCAGCGTCGACCGGCCGTAGCTCTGCGCCACCAGGTTGATGCCGTCGGTGGTGCCCTTGGTCAGCACAATGGTGTGCGGGTCGGTCGCGTTGAGGAATTTCGCCGCCTTGGCGCGGCCGCCCTCGTACAACGCCGTGGCGCGTTCGCTCAGCAGGTGCGTGGCGCGATGGATGTTGGCGTTGGCGTGGCGATAGTAGTCGTCCATCGCCTTCAGCACCGCTTCGGGCTTCTGGCTGGTGTTGGCGCTATCGAGATACACCAGCGGCTTGCCGTGCACCCGCTCGGTGAGGATCGGGAAGTCGGCCCGAATCTTCGCGACGTCGAACGCCGCCTGCCCGCCGAAGCCTTGGCGAAGGTGGGCCGCCACGCTGCTGATGCCGGTCGCCATCACCGTCCCTCCTGCCCTGAGCCTGGTCGAAGGGCGATGTCCCGTGCCAGCGCACTGAAGAAGTTGGCCTCAATCTGTTCCCGCAGCGCCGGAATCTTGAGGCCGGCGATTACCTCGCCGGCAAACGCGTGCAGCAGCATGTCGCGGGCGTCGGCGCGGGTCAGGCCGCGCGCCTGCAGATAAAACAGCGCCTCTTCATCCAACTGCCCCACCGCCGCGCCATGCGTACACTTCACATCGTCCGCGAAGATCTCGAGCTGCGGGTTCGAGTTGATGGTCGCGTCATCCGACAGCAGCAGGGCGCGGTTGGTCTGCTTGGCGTCGGTCTTCTGCGCGTCGAGCCGGACGATGATGCGGCCGTTGAACACTGCCTTGGCCTTGCCGGCCAGGATGCCCTTGTAGATCTCGTGGCTCGTGCAGTGCGGCATGGCGTGATCGAGCGAGGTGTGCGTGTCCATGAGGCGGTCGCCGTCGGCGAGGTAGACGCCGTTCATGGTGCAGTCGGCGCCTTCGCCCTTCAGGCCAATCCCGATGTCGTGGCGCATGATCCGGCCGCCGGTTGAAAACGCGTGCGACGAAAACACGCCCTTCGCCTCGACGTGGGCCTGGATGTTGGCCAGGTGAAAGGCCTGGTCCGATTCGCGCTGGTCGGTGTAGAGGTCAACCACCGCGCCTTCGCCCACCACGACCTCGGCCACGGCGTTGTTGAAGTAGACGTCGCCGGGGGCGCCGATGAAGGTCTGCGCCACGCGCACCTGGCTGTTGGCGCCGGCGATGATCAGCACGCGCGGATGCGCGACCACCGGCTGGCCGCCCCCCTTCGCCGAGGCTTCGGGGGGCAGGTCGCTACCGGTGACGATCACGATGTGAACCGGCGTTTCGACGACGGCGCCCGCGGTCACCATGATCGCCACGCCGTCGTCCAGGAACGCGGTGTTGAGCGCCGCGAACGGATGGGCGTCGAGGCTGAAGACCCTGGCGAGGTGCTTCTCCAGGCCGTCGGTGGCGTCCCGCGCGCCGTCCCGCAGGCTGGCAATGCGAAGGCCCTTGGGCAGCGTGCGCAAGTCCGACAGGCTGGCGGCGAACTGGCCGTTGACGATCACGAGCCGGACCGCGCCGGGCACGTTGACGCCGGCCACCAGCGCGGGCGCCTGGGCGAACGCGCCGGATGCCAGCGCGAACTCACACTCGGCAATCGGCGCGATGTTGGTGAACCGCCAGTCTTCCTGGCGGGTGGTCGGGAAGCCGACCTCCGCGAATCGGCTGGACGCCGCTGCCCGGCGCTCCTTCACCCACGCCGGCGCGGCGTGGCCGCGGTCCTGCGTGAACTGGCCATATTCGGCCAGATAGGTTTCCTGTCGTTCCGCCACGGGGCTCATCGTTACTTCCTCGCCCCGGTCGCCGCGGGCTCGGTCCAGGCATAGCCCTTCGCTTCGAGCTCCAGGGCCAGGTCGCGGCCACCCGATCGGACGATCCGGCCGTCGGCCAGCACGTGGACGTAGTCCGGCACGATGTACTCGAGCAGGCGCTGGTAGTGCGTCACGACGATGAACGCGCGTTCCGGGCTGCGCATGGCATTGACGCCATCGGCCACCACTCGCAGCGCATCGATGTCGAGGCCGGAATCGGTTTCGTCGAGCACGGCCAGGGTCGGCTCGAGCACCGCCATGTGGAAGATCTCGTTGCGCTTCTTCTCACCGCCCGAGAAGCCCTCGTTCACCGAGCGCATCAGCATCGACTCGTCGACATGCAGGATCTTGAGCTTCTCCTTGACCAGCGCCATGAAGTCCATGGCGTCGAGTTCGTCGAGGCCCTGGTGCCTGCGCTTGGCATTCAGCGCCGCCTTGAGGAAGTAGGCGTTGTTGACGCCGGGGATTTCCACCGGGTATTGGAACGCCATGAACACGCCCTCGCGGGCGCGCTCGTCCGGATCCATGTCGAGCAGGTCCTTGCCCTGGTAGGTGACGGAGCCGCCGGTGACCTCGTAGCCGGGATGCCCGGCGAGGGCCCGGGCGAACGTGCTCTTGCCGGAGCCGTTGGGCCCCATGATGGCGTGCACTTCGCCGGCCTTCACCGTGAGGTTGATGCCGCGGAGGATTGCCTTGTCTTCGACCCTAACCTGAAGATTCTTGACGTCAAGCATGATTTAACCGACCGACCCTTCGAGAGAAATTCCGAGCAGCTTCTGCGCCTCGACCGCGAACTCCATGGGGAGCTCCCTGAACACCTCCTTGCAGAAGCCCGACACGATCATGTTGATCGCGTCTTCCTTCGAGATGCCACGCGACTCGCAATAGAAGATCTGGTCCTCGCCGATCTTCGAGGTCGAGGCTTCGTGCTCCACCTTGGCGGTGGTGTTCTTGATTTCCAGGTACGGAAACGTGTGCGCGCCGCAGCGGTCGCCAATCAGCAGCGAGTCGCACTGCGAGTAGTTGCGGGCGTTGGCCGCGTTCCGGCCGATCTTGACGGCGCCGCGGTAGGTGTTCTGGCCCCGGCCGGCGGAGATCCCCTTCGACACGATCGTGCTGCGGGTGTTCTTGCCCAGGTGAATCATCTTGGTGCCGGTGTCGGCCTGCTGGTGGTTGTTGGTGACCGCCACCGAGTAGAACTCGCCAACCGAGTCGTTGCCCTGCAGGATGCAGCTCGGGTACTTCCAGGTCACGGCGGAGCCGGTTTCCACCTGAGTCCACGTGATCTTCGAGCGGTCGCCCTTGCAGATGCCGCGCTTGGTGACGAAGTTGTAGATGCCGCCCTTGCCGTTCTTGTCGCCGGGGTACCAGTTCTGGACGGTGGAGTACTTGATGGTCGCGTCGGTGTGGGCGACCAGCTCGACCACCGCCGCGTGCAGCTGGTGCTCGTCGCGCATCGGCGCCGTGCAGCCCTCGAGGTAGCTCACCGTCGCGCCTTCGTCGGCGATGATCAGGGTGCGCTCGAACTGCCCGGTGTTCTTGGCGTTGATGCGGAAGTAGGTGGACAGCTCCATCGGGCAGCGCACGCCCTTCGGGATGTAGACGAAGCTGCCGTCGCTGAACACCGCCGAGTTGAGCGCGGCGAAGTAGTTGTCAGTGTGCGGCACCACGGAGCCGACGTACTGCTTCACCAGCCCGGGGTGATTCTTCACGGCTTCCGAGAACGAGCAGAAGATGATGCCGAGCTCGGCCAGCTTGCTGCGGAAGGTCGTCGCCACCGACACCGAGTCGAACACGGCGTCGACCGCCACGTTCGAGAGCAGCTTCTGCTCTTCGATCGGGATGCCCAGCTTGTCGAAGGTGGCGCGGATCTCCGGGTCAACCTCGTCCAGGCTGTTCAGCTTCTTCTTCTCCGAGGGCGCGGCATAGTAGCTCACGCCCTGGTAGTCGATCGGCTCGTAGGTGACGTTCTGCCAGTGCGGCTCTTCCATCTTGAGCCACGCGCGGAACGCCTTGAGGCGCCAGTCGAGCATCCACTCGGGCTCGCCCTTCTTCGACGAGATCAAGCGGACGACGTCCTCGTTCAGGCCGACCGGGACGATGTCCTGCTCGACGTCGGTGACGAACCCGTACTTGTATTCGGTGTTCGCCAGTTCTTCGATTTGCTTGGTTGCTGTGCTCATGACATTCCTAGGCCGAAAACGACGTGCCGCAGCCGCACGTGCTCGTCGCATGCGGGTTCTTCAACGTAAAGCTGGTCGCCAGCATGTTGTGCTCGTCGAAATCGAGCACCGTGCCGTCGAGCAATTTCAGGCTGCGAGGGTCAACGAAGACCTTCGCGCCGCCGGCGCCTTCGAACACCGCGTCGGTCTCACGGGCCGCGGCGTCCCACTCGAACTGGTAGCTGAAGCCCGAGCACCCGCCGGCCTTGATCGCAATGCGGAGGCCGCCCTCGGGCTGCTGGTTCTTGACCAGCTGGCGCGTGATGACGCGCGCCGCGCTTTCAGTGATCTCGATCATGTCGTTCCGCCTTCCGCCGTCGCGCTGGCCAACGCCTGGCGCGCGGCTTCGATCGCCCGGCGCGCGACGTGCTCGCGTTCGTGCGCCAGCTGCAGGGTCTCCGTGACCCGCTCGGCCGTGAGCGCCTGCGCCTCGTCCAGCGATGCGCCTTCCAGCCACTCGGCCACCAGGCTCGCGCTCGCTATCGCGGCGCTGCAGCCGAACACCCTGAACCGCGCTTCAACCACCCGGGTGCCGCTCACCCGCACGTCGATGCGAGTGACCGCGCCCTCCTCGAGCGTTCCCGACACGCCCGAGCCGACATCGAGGCCGGCGGGCAGCGTCCCCACCCGTTGCGGCTCGCGGACGCGCTTGAGAACCTCGTCCGAGTGGCCCATGCCTACACCGGCGACATCGCGCGAAGCCGGGTCACGACGTCCGCCACCTTGGCGGCCGCGTAATCGATTTCGGCCGCGGTCGTGGTTCGCCCGATCCCGAACCGGAGCGAGGCCAGCGCGCGATCCGTTGACAAGCCGAGCGCGACCAGCACGTGCGACGGTTCGGCGGCGGTGCACGCCGCGCCCGACGACACGGCGATGTCGTCGAGGCTCACCAGCAGCGCCTCCCCGTCAATTCCGTCGAAGCTGACGTTCAGGTTGCCGGGCAGCCGCGCGTTCAGCGCGCCGTTCACCGTCATCCCGTCGGTCTTCGCATGGAGGGCCGCGAGCAGACGCTCGCGAAGCGCCGTGGTGCGGCCCGCCTCTTCGGTCATCTCCGCGCGGGCGATCTCCGCCGCCCGCCCGAACCCGACAATGCCCGGCACGTTCAAGGTGCCCGACCGCAGGCCGCGCTCGTGGCCGCCGCCGTCGATCTCGGCGGCGAGCCGCATTTCAGGCCTGTTCCGCCTCACATACAACGCGCCAACGCCTTTCGGGCCGTACAGCTTGTGCGCCGTCATCGACACCAGGTCCACGTCCAGGGCCTCGACGTCGAACGGCACCTTGCCCACCGCCTGCACCGCGTCGGTGTGGAACCACGCGCCCTTCGCGTGGGCCAGCGCCGCCGCGTCCCTGATCGGCTGCAACACGCCAATCTCGTTGTTCGCCGCCATCACGCTCACGAGCGCCGTGCGCCCGGTGATCGCCGCGTCCAGCGCGGCGAGGTCGACGAGGCCGACGCCGTTCACCGGCAGCACCGTGACGCTCCAGCCGTCGTGCTGAAGCCGCGCCATCGGATCGAGCACCGCCTTGTGCTCGGTGGCCACCGTCACGAGATGGTCGCGCTCGCCACGCCTGGCCTTCGCCGCGCCCTTGATCGCGAGGTTGTTCGCCTCGGTCGCGCCGCTCGTGAAGACCACGTCCTTGCCGCCGGCGCCAATCAACGCGGCGACCTGCTTCCGGGCCCGCTCGACCGCGTCGTTCGCGGCCCACCCGAACGCGTGTTGCCGGCTCGCCGCGTTCCCGAATCGTTCGGAGAAGAACGGCAGCATCGCCTCGACCACACGCGCATCCACGGGGGTCGTCGCGTGATGGTCGAGGTAGATCATTTCAAGCCCCAAGCCCCAAGTCCCAAGCCGTTGTCATTCACCAATCGGCGGCACGAACACCATGCGCGACACGGTTGACGGCACCGGCACCGGCGCATCCATCTCCACCGCCATCTCGGCCACGCTCACCGTGGTGAGCGCGTCGAGGATGCGGTTCTTGATCTTCCACAGCGGGTCGCGAATGCTGCACTTGCCGTACTGATCGCAGTTGTGATCGTCGGTCGAGCAGGCGGTCACGGTCACCGGGCCATCAACCGCCTGAATCACGTCGGCCACCGAGATGGTGGCCGCGTGGCGAGCCAGCCGATAGCCGCCGCGCGTGCCCTGCTCCGACGCCAGCAACCGCGCACGCACCAACCGCTGCAGCACCTTGGCGAGCAGCTCCAATGGGATGTCGTAGGCCTCCGAAATCTCGCGCGCGCTGGACGAGGCGTCCGGCCGCATGGCCAGGTGCTTCATCGAGATCAAGGCGTAGTCCGACTTCTTCGAGAGTCTCAGCATATTTGCGCGCTACACATATACGACCGCTGCAGTCCTATATTAGTCCCTGATGTCCGACACCGCAAGTCGGCAATGGTCCCCGAGACTCGCCGGAGCCTTGGCGTAGGCGGTTGGCCGGACTAATACTTCGGCTGGCTCGGATCGACCTGGTCTATCCACCCGAGGATGCCGCCCGTCAGGTTCCGGACGCTCGTAAACCCTTTAGAACGAAGGAATTCCTGGGCTTTCGCACTGCGCACCCCCGACTTGCACTGCGACACGATGTTGGCGTTCGGATCCAGCTCAACGTACCGCTTCGGCAGGTCGCCAAGCGGAATCAGGACCGAACCCTGGATCCGGTTGATCTGATATTCCTGCGGCTCCCGGACGTCCACGATCACCAGCTTCTCGCCCCGATCGAGCTCCGCCTTGAGTTCGCGCGACGTGAGCGCGTCGGCGCTCGTCGCCGGCGTCTTCGCGGCCTCCGCCGCGAGCTGGTGCGGGGCGACGCCGCAGAACTGCTCGTAGTCGATCAACCTGGTCACCGTCGGGTGGGTCCCGCACACCGGGCAGTCGGCGTCCTTGCGCAGCTTCAACTCCCGGAAGCGCATCCGCAGCGCGTCGTAGATCATGAAACGGCCAATCAGCGGTTCGCCGATGCCGAGGATCAACTTGATGGTCTCGGTGGCCTGGATCACCCCGATGATCCCGGGCAGCACGCCGAACACGCCGCCTTCCGCGCAGCTCGGGACCAGGCCCGGCGGCGGCGGCTCAGGATACAGGCACCGGTAGCACGGGCCGTCTTTGGTCGCGAACACCGAGGCCTGGCCTTCGAAGCGGAAGATGCTGCCGTAGGCGTTGGGCTTGCCGCTGAGCACGCAGGCGTCGTTCACCAGGTAGCGCGTCGGAAAGTTGTCGGTGCCGTCGAGAATGACGTCGTAGGGCTCGAAGAACTTCATCGCGTTCTCCGAGCTGAGCGCCGCGTCGTAGGTCTCGATGTGCACGTTCGGGTTGAGCGCGTTCAGGCGATCCTTCGCCGAGTCCAGCTTCGGCCGGCCGACATCGGGCGTGCCGTGCAGCAACTGGCGCTGCAGGTTGCTGAAGTCCACCACGTCGAAGTCGACAATGCCGATGGTCCCGACGCCGGCCGCGGCGAGATACATCGCCGCCGGCGAACCCAGGCCGCCGGCGCCAATGCACAGGACCTTCCCCGCCTTCAGCTTGCGCTGCCCTTCGACGCCCACCTCCGGCATGATCAGGTGCCGGCTGTAACGCTTGATCTCGTCGCCCGACAATTCCGGCAGCACCTCGGTGACCGCGGGGCTGCCGCCCGCCACCGACGGGATGATGCTCACCGTGTCGCCCGCCTTCACCGGCGTCTGGTCCTTCTGCAAGTAGCGGATGTCATCGTCATTGACGTAGACGTTGACGAAACTGCGAAGCTTGCCGTCGGCGGCGTAGAGGTGCTGCTTCAGACCCGCGTACTTGGTGGTCAGGTTCTGCAGCAGCTCGCCGACGGTGGCCCCGTCCACCTCCACGGTGTCGAGCTTGTCGGTAAACGGGCGGAGCGGGGTCGGGATGAAGATCTTGATCATGATTTGGTGATCTGGTGATTTGGTGAGTTGGTGATTTGGGCTTCGGGATTTAGGGATCTAGGGATCTAGGGACTAGGGACTAGGGATTTGGTGACTCGGTGATCGCCACGGGCTCTTCAGCGAAGGCCGAGCGGTCTTCTTTCAAGCGCCACGACGTCAACAACTGGTCTTCGCCCGCCATGACCGAGACGATCACGTAAGAGAACGACGGCCACGCGTGGTCCAGGTCGTACTGCGAGGGCCGGGCGGGGTGGTCGGGATGCGAGTGGTAGAAGCCGAGCAGGTCGAGCCCGGTTTCGCGGGCGCGCTTCTCGGCGCCCCGATAGTCGTCCGGCCTCACCAGGAAGCGCCGCCTCGGGCCCTCTTCGGTCGTGTTGGGCAGGGCGTGCGCCGCGTGCACGACGCCGTCGCGGCCCAGCAGGGCGCCGCAGCATTCGTGCGGGAACGTTTCCCGCCCGTGCGCGCGAATGGCGGCGTCCGTGGCCGGCCGCAACACCAGCCCGGCCATCAGTTGGTGCCGCCAATCGAGGCGCCTTCCGGGGGATTCTCCCAGAAGCGCTCCGACAAGTAGCGTTCGCCACCGTCGCAGAACACCACGACGACCACCGCGCCGGGGCGCGCGACCTCCAGTGCGCCGACCAGGTTGGCGCCGCTCGAAATGCCGACGAGCAAACCCTCTTCCTGCGCCAGGCGCCGCGTCATCTCGTAGGCCTCTTCCGTGCCGACCCGCACGTCTTCATCCGCCAGCGCCGGATCGTAGATGCCGGGGACCATGGCCGATTCCATGTGCTTGAGTCCTTCGAGCCCGTGCAGCGGCGAGTCGGGCTGCACCGATGCGAGCACGATGTCCCGCTTGAACTCGCGGAGGCGGCGGCCGGTGCCGACGAACGTGCCGCTCGTGCCCAGGCCGGCGACGAAGTGGGTCAGGCGCGAGCCGGCCTGCCTGATAATTTCCGGACCTGTGGTGTCGTAGTGCGCGCGCCAGTTGAAATCGTTGTTGTACTGATCGGCGTAGAAGAACCGATCCGGCGCCTGGCCGTTCACCTCTTGCGCCATGCGGATGGCGCCGTCAGAGCCTTCGAGCGGATTGGTGAAGATCAGCTCCGCGCCGTAGGCGCGCAGGATGCGCTTGCGCTCGGGCGTGACGTTCTCCGGCATGCACAACCTCACCTTGAAGCCCATGGCCGCGCCGATCATCGCGTAGGCAATGCCGGTGTTGCCGGAGGTGGCGTCGAGAATGATCTTCTCGGGCACGAGGCGGCCCGAGGCGATGCCCTCCTGCACCATGCGCAAGGCCGGGCGATCCTTCACCGATCCACCGGGGTTCTTCCACTCGGCCTTGGCGTACAGCTCGACGCCAGGCAGGTCGCGCTCGATGCGGCGCAGGCGAATGAGCGGCGTGTCGCCGATCAAGTCGATGATCGACGGGGTCACGTTCGTCGTGGTCGTAGGCGTTTCCATGTCCGACTCTATCGGTCTTCGATTTTAAGTCAGAACCTCTCCCACCGAACCTGGTCCGTTCGCAGCGGTTCAGACAAATTCAGGATGGTTCGGATGAGTTTTGGTTCTGGAAGGTCCGTCTTGTAAAGCCCGACTATTTCAGGGACGCCGTCAGCCGGATCTGCGCGCGGATCTCCAACTCACCTGCCGCCACCGGCGTGCTCGCATCCTCCGCCTTCATCCGCATGGCCATCACCGGCGCCTCGCCCCCGCGGTTCACGGACAATTCCTCGATGCGCATCACGCGATCGATCGAGCGCCTGGCGCCGGTCGCCAGCGCCTCGGCCCGGCCCATGGCGTTGGCCACCGCCAGCTGCAGGGCCTCCCGCTCGAGCGCCTCCCGGCGCTTGACGTCGAATCGGAGCCCGTGGAGGTTGGTCGCACCGGACCCGACCGCGGCATCCAGCACGTCCCCGAGCTTCGCGAAGTCGTCCACGCGCACCTCGATGGTGTGGCGCGCCACGTAGCCGCGCGCCGTCTGCCGCCCGTTGGCGTAGTCGTATTCCATCTGCAGGTCGATGGCGAGAGTGCGAACAGCGTCTTTCGGGATGCCAATCGCCGACATCTTCTGCTGCACGGCGGTCATCGCTTCCGCGTTTCGGGCCTGCGCGTCTTTCGAAATCTTCGACCGGCTCTCCGCGCCGATGCGGACCCACGCTTGATCGGGCACCGCCGTCACGATGCCTTCGCCCGACACTTCGATCAACGACGGTTGCGGCGCCGGCGCCTGGGCGCCGGCAGGTGCGGTCGCCACGACGAGCGCGATGAGTGCGGAGGCCACGGTCTTCATGGATGCAGTGTGCCACAGCGCCCAGGCACCAGAAAGCTCATGCGCTGGAGCCATCATCCGAATACACGACGCGAAACCCGATGCTGTACGCGTAGGTGTCGGGCGGCACCTTGTGGCGATGGGCGCAACGCAGTTGATCCACGTCATGGGTCACCCACGAGCCGCCGCGCACGATCCGCAGCGTGCCGTTGCCGGGACCGCGCGGGTTCCGGTGATCGCCGTGGCGGTAGGCGTCGGCGCGATACCAGTCCGCTACCCACTGCCAGACGTTGCCGGCCATGTCGTACAGCTGGTTCTCATTCGGCGGATAGCAGCCGACCGGCCGTGTGCCGCGATGCCGTTTGAGAGCCGGATCGGGCAGGAAGTTCGCGCGCGACGCATCGACGTCGTCACCCCAGGGGTAGCGCGCGCCGGCGCGGCCGCCGCGTGCCGCGCGTTCCCATTCGGCCTCGGTGGGGAGCCGCACCAGGCGTCCGACGCGGCCGCTCAACCATCGGCAGTACGCGGTGGCATCCGCGTGAGTGACCAGAGTGACAGGGTGCCGTAATCGTTCGCGCGGGGGTTCGCCGCCCCGCCAGAGGTAAGGGGCGGCCAGTTCCCGGAATGACGACTCCTGCGCGGGCGTCACCACCAGCGGCAAGTCGCGGATGGCCGGCGCGCCGTAGGTGGCCTCTTTCGTGAACTCCGCGTATTGCTCGACCGTGATCGGGTGGATGGACGCGTGGAACGCGTCCACGTGCACAAGGTGCATCGGGCGTTCGTCGGCGGCGCCCTCGTCCGATCCCATGGAGAACTCGCCGGCCGGAACGCGGACGAAGCGCGGGATTGGGTCGTCGCGCATCAGGGTCAGGAGAAAGTATAAACTGCCGGGCATGAAGCTCGAACAATTCGACATGGAACGAATGCAGTCCACTTTCGAGAACCTGGTTGAATTCAACCTGTCGGAAAGCGGAGTGCGTCCGCTCACCTCCCGGGAGCTGATCGAGGACGCGATCGGGCTGGACGGTCTCCTTGACCAGCCGCTGGTCTATTCGCAGTCCAATGGCACGATCGAGCTGCGGGCCGCCATCGCCGGGCTCTACCCCGGCGCCGGCCTCGACCACGTCGAGGTCACCAACGGCGGGTCGGAGGCCAACTTCATCACGACGTTCCGGCTGATCGAGCCGGGCGACGAGGTCGTGATGCTGGTCCCCAATTACATGCAGACCTGGGGCCTGGCGCGCGCGTTCGGCGCGACCGTCCGCGAGTGGCGGTTCATCGAGGACCGCGCCGCGGGCCGCTGGCGGGTGGACCTCCCGGCGCTCGAGGCGCTGGTGAACGCCAAGACCCGGATGATCGTGATCTGCAACCCCAACAACCCGACCGGCGCCCGCCTCACCGCCGCCGATCTCGACGCGGTGGCGCGGATTGCCGACCGCCACGGCGCGTGGATCCTGTCCGACGAGGTCTATCGCGGCGCCGAGCTCGACGGGCAGGAGACCGCCTCGATGTGGGGCCGTTCGGACCGGGCGATCATCACCAGCGGCCTGTCCAAGGCGTACGGCCTGCCGGGCCTGCGCATCGGCTGGATCGTGGCGCCGCCGCCGCTGGTCGCGGCGTTCTGGTCGTACCACGACTACGTGACGATTGCGCCCGGCGCGCTGAGCGATCGCCTCGCGCGGGTCGCGCTGGCGCCCGCCCGCCGGGCGCGGTTGCTCGAACGGACGCGCGGCATCCTCCGGACCAACCTGCCGCTCATCGAAGACTGGCTCCGCAACGCCGGCGGCTTCGAGTGGATCGCACCGGAGGCCGGCGCGATCGTCTACCTGCGCTACCAGCATCCGATCAACTCGACGACGCTGGTCACGCGCCTGCGCGAGGAGAAGGGCGTGTTGATCGTGCCCGGCGACCACTTCGGCATGGACGGCTACCTGCGGCTGGGCTTCGGCGAGCCGCCCGCCTACAACCGCGCCGGACTGGAGCGGCTGCGCGAGTTGCTCGCCTCCCTGCCGGCCACGCCACGCGCCGCGTCGCAAGCATGAGTCAGCTGGAGCTTCCGCTCGTCCTGATCGGGTTCGGCAACGTCGCGCGCCGGTTCCTCCGGCTGCTCGACGAAACCGCCGACCGTCTCGATTTCACCTGGAAGGTGGTCGGCATCTCGACCAGGCACCACGGCTCGGCGATCGACATCGAGGGCATCGACGTGACGCGGGCCCTCGCCTACGTGGAGTCCAACCAGTCCCTGGACCGGCTGGACGCATCGCCGCGGGAGCGCAGCGGCATCGACGTAATCCGGCAGGTCGCCGACGCGATGGCCGACGACGCCGCCGAGGGGCGGCTGGTGTGCATCGAGACGACCGTGCTCGACATCGATCGCGGCGAGCCGGCGGTGTCGCACGTGCGCGCCGCCCTCGAAGGCCAGGCCCACGTCGTCACCGCCAACAAGGGGCCCGCCGCCTTCGCCTACCACGAGCTCGAGGCGCTGGCCGAGTCGGTGGACCGCATCTTCTTCTTCGAGGGCGCGGTGATGGACGGCGTGCCGGTGTTCAACCTCGTGCGCGAGACGATGCCGGCCATTGTCATCGACGGCTTCCGCGGCGTGATCAACAGCACCTGCAATTTCATCCTGTCGGAACTCGAGCGGGGCAAGGAGTTCGACCTGGCGGTGGCCGAAATGCAGGCGCGCGGCATTACCGAAGCCGACCCGTCGCTCGACATCGACGGCTGGGACGCCGCCGCCAAGACCGCGGCGCTGGTCAACGTGCTGATGGGGAGCGCGATGACGCCCCACCACGTCGCGCGCACCGGGATTCGCGACGTCACCGGACTCGACGTGCGCGACGCCCTCAGCCGCAACCGGCGGATCCGGCTGGTGGCGTCGGCGACGCGACAGGGCGGCAAGGTCCGGGCGCGCGTGGAGCCCGAAGTCCTTGACCGCAGCGATCCCCTCGCCAATCTCCAGGATGTCGAGAACGCGCTCTATCTCAACACCGACCTCCTCGGCGAGGTCGGCATCGTCCAACGATCGGGCAGCCTGACGCAGACCGCCTATGCGCTGCTGAGCGACCTCGCGCGCATCTCACAACGACTTCGAGAACTTTAGATTCCCATGCCCGGACCCCTCTCTGGTTTCACCGTACTGGACCTCACGCGCGTCCTGTCCGGCCCGTACTGCACGATGGTGCTCGGCGACCTCGGCGCCCGCGTCATCAAGGTCGAACAGCCCCGCAAGGGAGACGACACGCGGCACTGGGGCCCGCCGTTCGTCGGCGCGGAAAGCGCCTACTTCCTGAGCATCAACCGCAACAAGGAAAGCGTCACCCTCGACTACAAGCCGGCCGCGGGCCGCGACCTGCTCGAGAAGCTGATTGCCAAGGCCGACGTGCTGGTGGAGAACTTCCGGCCGGGCACGCTCGCGCGCGCCGGCTTCGGCTGGGAAGCGATGCACGACCGCTTCCCGCGCCTGGTCTATGCCTCGATCTCGGGCTATGGCCAGACCGGGCCGCGCAGCGACGAGGCGGGGTACGACGCGGTCATGCAGGCCGAGGGCGGATTGATGAGCGTGACCGGCGATCCGGACCGGCCCGGCTATCGCCTCGGCGTCGCCATCACCGACATGGTGGCTGGCCTGTACTGCGCGCAGGGCATCACCGCCGCCCTGCTCGCGCGCGAGCGCTCGGGTCAGGGACAGCGCGTCGACATCGGCATGCTCGACACGACGGCCGCGCTGCTCACCTACCAGGCAGCCAACTGGTTCGCCACCGGCGAGACCCCCAAGCGGCAGGGGAACCGTCACGCCACCATCGCACCCTACGAAACGTTCACCACCGCCGATGGCGAGATCGTGATCGCGGTCGGCAACGACGAGATCTGGAAGCGCTTCTGCCTGGCGGCGAACCTCCCCGAACTGGCCGCCGACTCCCGCTTCGCGACCAATCGGGACCGCATGGCCAACTACGACGCCATGCGACCGCCGATCGATCGCGTGTTCCGGACCGCGACCAGCGCCGAGTGGATCGCGCGACTGAACGCCGCCGGCGTCGCCAACGGCGAGGTCCGCGACATTGGCCAGATGCTGAACGACCCGCAACTCGCCGCCCGGGACATGGTGCAGACGCTGATGCATCCCACCATCGGGGCCACCCGCGTAATCGGCGCGCCGATCAAGCTGTCGGACACTCCGGCCAGCTTGCGGTCGGCGCCGCCGGTGCTCGGCCAGCACACTGATGCGGTGCTGGCGGAGCTGGGATACTCGGCGGCCGCCATCGCCGGCTTGCGGGACAGCCGGGTCGTCTAGCGGCCCGACTGGTCCGCCGTAGCAGAAGCGAAGCCGGAAGGCTGTAAGATCAGGGCAATGGCTGATGTTGCTGTCGTCCGGAAGCGTGTCAAGACTGCGATCGAGCAGGAACGAAGAGATCAGGCCGAGCGCCGCGGCCGGGTGGCCGACGCGACCAGGGTCTACGAGACCTTTCTCGAGAGCGCGGCCATCCCGGTGTTCAAGATGTTCGCCAACATCCTGAAATCCGAAGGCCTCCACTTCGAGGTGATGACACCGGCCGGCGGCGTGCGCCTGCAATCGGAACGGCAGCGTGACGACGGCATCCAGCTCGAACTCGACACCACCGCGGACCCGCCTCAGCCGCTGGTCACGGTCACCCGCGTGCGCGGCAGCCGCATCATCCAGTCGGATCGCTCCATCAAGGGCAGCAACCCGCTCGTGCAGCTCACCGAAGAAGATGTGATCGAGATGTTGCTGGAAGAGCTCCGCCCCTGGCTGGTCTAGCCACCCACGCGCGGCTGCCGCGCGCGGGGCCCGGTCTAGGCGAGGCGATCGACCACCGTCGTATCGATGCCTTCACGCCTGAGGCCGGCCAGCAGGCGATCGCGATCGGGCGCCTTGCGGAATGCTTCCCGCACGTCCACCACGCCTGATTGCACCAGCGACACCAGCGCATCGGCCAACGGCACCATGCCGTGCTTGCGGCCGCCCTCGAGCGCGGTCCGGAGCTGGCCCGGCACGCCGTCGGCAATGACGCGCGTGACCGGCGCGGTGGCCAGCAGCACTTCGCGAGCCGCCACGCGGCCCCCGCCCGTCTTCTTCAACAAGACCTGCGCCACGGCGCCCCGGAACGTTTCAGCCATCGCCGCCTGAACGCCGGCGCGCATGTCGGCGGGCGCCAGCTCGGTGAAGCGCTCAACGGCGTCGGTCGTGGACGGCGCCGTGATCGACACGAAGACCAGCCCCTCTGACGCGGCCTCGAGCAGGAGCGGCACCATCTGCGACGACGCCAGGTCGTCAACCACCAGCACGTCCGGACCCTCACGCAACGCCGCCCGCGCGGCGCTCAGCGCTTCCTCGGCGCCGCCGCGAATCTCGCGCTGGCTGACGATGGCGGCACGATTGTCGTGGACCAGCCGGATCTGGCGCTCGAGGGTGACCACATACTCGGCCCGCTGCCGGTTCACCAGGTCCACCAGCGCCGACACCAGCGTGGACTTGCCCGTGCCGCGCGTGCCGGCCACCAGCACCAGGCCCTGCGGCTCGGTCGCCAGGGCCTGCACTTCGCGCGACAGGCCCAACTGCTCGGCCGTGGCCGCGCGCGTCTCGATCATGCGGAACACCACGCCGGGGCCGCGATGATCGGTGAAGGTGATGCAGCGGACCCGTCCCAACTCGGGGAACTCGGTGATCCACTCCGTGGATTCGCCGCGGCCGACCGCCTCTTGCTCCGTCGCGGGCACCAGTTCCAGCACCGCGGCCTCGACCTCGGCGCGGGACAGGGGCGGCTCGCCGTCGAGCGGACGAATGTCGCCTTCGACGCGAATCGCGGGACGGCAATCCGACGCGACGAACAGGGTCGAAGCCGCGCGGGCCGCGGCCAGCCGCAACAACCGCTCGACGCCGGCCGCGCGAAGAGTGGCGGTGCGCGCGGGGACCTCAAAGCGGACCGTGCGGATCATTGGAAGAACCGCGGCCAATTCGGGGGCGGCGGGTGCTTCGGGTGCAACGCGCGCAACTGGTGCCGCGAGTGCAGCGTGTTCTACTGGAGCAACGGGAGCTTCAACCGGACTCGGGGCGGCGGCGACCGCTGCTTCGAACTCCTCGACCTCCGTCAGTTCGGGTGGCTGCGAGAGCAGTTGATCGAGCATCTGGATCGCCAGATCTTCAGCGGACGGCTCTTCAGTCAGTGCCACGGCGGCGATCTCAGCGATCGGCGCTTCAACGGGAGGTGCAGTCTCAACGGCCGTCACCACCTCAGGCAGCGGCGGCTCGGCGGCGATCGGCGCGGGCACGTGGACAGCAGCCGCGATCTCCGGCGCCGGGCTCGATTCCACTACCGGAGGTGCCGCCGGTTCCGCAACGGGCACCGCGACGACAACCGGTGGCGCGACCGGAACAGGGGCCGCGACAGGCGGCGCCGCGGCCGTCACCGCCGCGTTGCGCCGGCGGCGGATCTCGATCCAGATATCGTCGCCGCCCCTCGCCGCGACAACCGTAAACGCATCGCCCTCGCGCGACGGCAGGTGATGCTCCACGGCGCCGAACTCCTCGAGCGAATCCTGGGCGACGACCGGTAGCAATTGCTGCAGCATGCCGGTCATGGCCTCGAGGTGGAGCGTCTGCGTGGACAAGTCGATGGTGCCGGCGCCAGCCACCACGTACGGGCGCTCACCGACGTGCATCACCAGCGCGTCGCCATTGGCGCGCACCATTGCGGTGAGGAGGGAGTCGACTAGAGCCACGGATTAACGTGCCTAAGGTGCCTAAGGTGCCTAGGGTGCCTCAGGTGCCAAGGGGTTGGTGCCTTCGGTAGTGCCCAGGAGTGAACGCGGGTGCATACATCTGCACGGCGTTCGTCTGTGTCCTGTCTGTTTCATCGGCCCCTGGCCGGGAAGCGTTAGCGGCGTTCGGCGAGATGCAGTGACATCAACCCAAACAGTAGCGGGATGACACGGACGTTGAAGCCCCGTGATGTCAGCAGCGCGGCCACCCCTTCGGCGCCGGGGTAGCGGCGAATCGAAGCCGGGATGTAGCGATACGTGTCGGGGTCGCGGTGCAGGAGCCAGCCGAGCGCGGACCCGACCACCGTGAGGTACGACAGGTAGGCGACGCGGACCACGGCCGACCGCGGACGATTGAAATCGAGCGACAGCAGCCGCCCGCCGGGACGCAACACGCGCGCGATTTCGTCGATCGCGGTGTCGAGGTCCGGCACGTTGCGCAAGCCGTAGCCCGTGGTGACCAGGTCGAAGGTCTGCGACGTGAACGGCAGGCTGGTCATGTCGCCGGCCAGGAACGTCGCCGCCCCGGATCTCCGCGCCGCCAGTTCGAGCATGCGTGGCGTGATGTCGAGCCCGGTCACCCGCGCGCCCTTGGCCGCCACCGCGAACGCGATGTCGCCGGTGCCGCAGGCCAGGTCGAGCGCACGCTCGCCGGGCTTGACCTGGGCCAGGCGCACGAGCCGCCGCTTCCACCGCGCGTCCTGTCCGTACGACAGCACCGCGGTGATCAAGTCGTAGCGATCGGCAATGGTCGCGAACAGGGCGCGCGCGTGAGCGCGCTTGCGTTCGGGCGAGTCGAACGCCGTTCGCAGCGACATTCAGAAACCGAGGAACATGCGGGCGATCGCGGCGGTCAGCAAGGTCACCGCAAACGCCAGGACCAGCGGCATCAGGGCGCCAATGGTCGTCCACTTGGCGCTGAGCGTTTCCTTGTAGATCGTGATGATGGTCGTCGCGCAGGGGTTATGCAGCAGCGAGAACAGCATGAGATTCACCGCGGTCAGCATCGTCCAGCCGTGCTCGTCAACCAGCAGCACGCGCAGGCCGTCCAGAGAATCGAGCTCGGTCATCATGCCCTGGGACATGTAGACCATCAACATCGTCGGCACCACGATCTCGTTCGCCGGAATGGCGATGATGTAGGCCAGCAGGATGACACCGTCGAGGCCGATGGCCCAACCGAGCGGATCGAGAAAGACGGCAGTCCGGGTGGCAAGGCTGACGCCGCCCGGTGAGATGTTGGCCAGCAGCCAGATCACCGCGCCGGCCGGGGCGGCGGTGACAATGGCGCGCCACAGGACGAACAGGGTGCGGTCGATCAGCGACGTGTAGAGGATGCGCGCCACGGCCGGCCGGCGGTATGGCGGCAGTTCAAGGGTGAACGCCGAGGCCTCGCCCCGCAGCACCGTCCGCGACAGCGCCCACGACACGGCCAGCGTGAACGCCACCCCGACCAGGACGATGGCCACCACCGACCCGGCGGCAACCAGCGACGCCACCGCCGGCGGAAAGGCCGCCGCCACGAACACCGTGGCGAGCATGATCAACGTCGGGAAGCGGCCGTTGCAGGGCACGAAGTTGTTGGTCAGGATCGCGACCAGCCGCTCGCGCGGCGAGTCGATCACCCGCGTGGCAATGACGCCGGCGGCGTTGCAGCCGAAGCCCATCGCCATCGACAGTGCCTGCTTGCCGTGCGCGCCCGCCCGCTTGAACAGGTAGTCGAGGTTGAAGGCGACGCGCGGCAAATAGCCGAGGTCCTCGAGAATGGTGAAGAGCGGGAAGAAGATCGCCATCGGCGGCAGCATCACGCTGATCACCCACGCCAGGCCGCGATAGACGCCGTGCCACACGAAACCGGTGATCCACCACGGCACGCCGAGCTGCGTGAACCAGCCCGCCGCCAGGTCCTCGAACCAGAAGAACCCCTGGGCCAGCATCTGCGACGGGACATTCGCGCCGACGATGGTCAGCCAGAAGATCACCGCGAGGACCACCAGCATCAGCGGCAGCCCGAGCCACCGCGACGTGACGATGCGGTCGATGCGCTGATCGAGTTCCAGCGGCCGCGATCCGGAATCCTGCACGGCCCGCCGCGTGATGCGCTCGACCTCACCGTACAGCGACGTCACCACCTCCTCGCGGAAGCCCGCCTCCAGCGAGCGGCGCAGCGCCGCGGCTTCGCGGATGATGTCGCCGGTGGTGGCGGCCAGGCGCTCGCTCACTGCGCTCCCTGCAGCGCGATCTTGCGGCTGAAGCGAGCGTCAGGCGCCTGCTGGCGGACCACCAGTTCGGCGAGCCGGCCGCTGGCCAGCGCTTCTTCGACCGGCACGTCGCCATCGAGCAGGCGAATGGCGATCCATCGCGCGTTTGGCACGCCCGGCGCCGCCGCTTCGATCATCGGCACCAGCGTGCTGACCGCGCGCTCGAACTCCGGCGTCCCCTTGGAACGCAGCGGCTGGGTCACCGTCTCCCCCGACGCGACCGCGGCCACCTCCCCGAGCAGCGCCATCATGTTCTCGCCGGTGCCCGCCACGATCGGAACCGCCGGCACCCCCAGGTCGCGCGCGAGGCTGCGCGTGTCAACGCTGACGCCGCGACGTTTCGCTTCGTCCATCAGGTTCACCGCCACCACGACGCGATCGGTGATCTCCAGCACCTGGAGGACCAGGTAGAGGTTGCGCTCGAGCGCGCTCGCGTCCACGACCACCACGGTGCAGTCCGGACGTCCGAACAGCAGATAGTTCCTGGCCACTTCCTCATCGTCTGAGGCCGACAGCAGCGAGTAAGTGCCCGGCAGGTCCACGAGCTTGTAGCGCACGCCGCCGAACTGGAAGCCGCCTTCGGCGCGCGTCACCGTCTTGCCGGGCCAGTTGCCGGTGTGCTGGCGCAGGCCGGTCAGCGAGTTGAACAGCGTGGACTTGCCGGTGTTGGGATTGCCGGCGAGGGCGACGACCCGATCGTAAGCCCCGACGGCGGCGCCCAGTTGGGCCATCTCCGCGTGCACCGGACAGGTTTCGCAGTTGTGTTCGACGCTCATGATGGGGTCTCAGTCCTTCGTCAGGCCAGCCGCTTGACGAGCACGTGATCCGATTGCTCGCGCCGAAGCGCAATGGTGGTGCCGCGCAGCCGATACGCGCGGGGGTCTCCCGCAAAGGTGGCCAGGTCGCTGCGGATGCGCGCCCCCGGCGTGAAGCCCAGGTCGAGCAGGCGCCGGCGGGCGAAACCGCGGAACGCCGGATCGAGCGCCACCACTTCCGCCGACGCACCGGAGGGGAGGCCGGTGAGGGGGATCACCCCTTCCGGCCACGCCGTCGATACCGGTTCCGTCGCCGTCACCGCGACGACGTGAACGTTAGCGGCCACCATCGGCGCCAGCCGATACTCGTTCTCGCCGTCGCTGAGCACCACGCGGGTCGGCGACCGGTCGATGATGCGCACGACCTGGCCGAGACGAAGCCCCTCGGCCGACAGCTGCGCGAAGGCCAGCGGCGGCTCGTCCTCGAGGTGCACGATGCAGCCCGGCGTGGACGGCGGCCACGCGGCGAGCGGAGTGCCCGGTGACTCGGGGACCAGTCCGTCGCCGGTGGGAATCGGATCGCCGTGGGGATCCAGTTCGGGATGGCCCATCGCCGCCGACAGCCGATCGAGTTGTTCCTTGCTGAGACCGTGTTCGGCGCGCTCGGCCTGCTCGTGCACGCGATCGATCGGGACGCCCAGTTCGTCGGCGAGATACAGCTCCCACAAGCGGTGAGCGCGCAAGACGTGAAGGGCGACGCGCTCGCCGCCGGGCGTCAGCTGGAACTGCGTGCCTTCCGAGCGCACCAGGCCCTCACGCTCGAGACGCTGCGTCAGCGCCATCAACTGGCGATCGCCCATGCGCAGCACGCCCTGCAATGACGCAAACGACGAGGTGTGGCCCTCGGTGGCCTGCCGCAGCAGGTGCTTGAGTGCGTTCTCCGTGCGCTCGCGCGCCAGCGCCAGCCGATACTTTCGGACCCGCGCCGCCACCCCGTAAACGGGCGCAAACACCACCAGCCCAATCACGATCAGCAGCAGGAAGTACATCATTGATTTTGATTACTCAAAATTAAATCACGCCAGCGTGCAAAAAGTCAAGTCGCCGATGCGGAGAAGTTTGGTAACATGCTGAAAAATCGATGTTTCCGTCGAGCACCGTCGAAAACTACCTCAAGGCAATCTATGTCGGCGAGACCCACCTGGCGGCGGGCCAGAAGCTCATGCCGATGGGCCAGCTGGCCGCCTCGCTCGGCATCGCGCCCGGCACCGCCACCACCATGGTCAAGGCCCTGGCCGAGTCCGGACTCGTGACCTACGAGCCGTACAACGGGGTGCGCCTCACCTCCGCCGGCCAGAAGCTCGCCGCGCGCGTGCTGCGCCGCCACCGGTTGATCGAGCTGTTCCTCGTCCAGGTGATCGGCATGAACTGGGACGAAGTGCACGATGACGCGGAGCAGTTGGAGCACGTGGTGTCGGACCGCTTGATCGAGCGGATCGACGAGATGCTGGGCCAACCCGAAGTGGATCCGCACGGCGACCCCATCCCCACCGCCGATGGTGAGCTGCCCCACCGCGCGCTCGAGACCCTGCTGACCTGCCCGCTGCACACCCGTGTCACCGTTGCGCGCGTCACCGATCAGGACGCCGCGTTCCTGCGGTTCATCGAAAGCCACAACCTCAAGCCGGGCCAGACCATTGAAGTCGAGGCGCGCGACGAGGTGTCCGACAGCGTGCAGTTGAAGGGGCCGGACGAGGCGCGCATCACGATTGGCGCGCGGGCGGCGTCGAAGCTCCTGGTTACCGAATGAGATCCAGCACCGCGGACAGCTCCCGCGGGTGGTCCACGACCAACCGCGTCGGCGGCGGCTCGGGCGCAAACTTCGCGGCGCCAAACCCGTAGCGCGCGAACACGAACGGACACCCGACCGCGCCGGCCGTCTTCGCATCGGCCGGCGAATCCCCAATCATCACCACCGGCTCACCCGGGGCCAGCGCGCGAAGCGCGAGCAGGCCGGCCGGGTCGGGCTTGCGCCCGTACTCGCCATCGCCGCCGATGATGCGCGTGAAATAGCCGCGCAGGTTGAGCGCCTCGAGGATGCCGATCGACGGCCCCAACGGCTTGTTCGTCAGTACCGCCAGGGGTCCGCGCGCCACCGCCCGCGACAGTTCCTCGTGGATGCCTGGGTACGCCACCGTGTGGTCCATCAGCCGCCGATCGTAAATCTGCAGGAACCGCTCGAGGGCGCCGGGCATGTCGGGATTGAGCCCCGACCGTTCCAGCGCGCGCCGCACGAGGAGGGGCGCGCCGTCGCCGACCATCGTCACCACCTGCGACACCGAGAGCGGCGGCGCGCCGAAGCCCTGCACCAGTTCGCTGGCGGCCTCCCCCAGGTCGCGCGCCGAATCGATCAGCGTGCCGTCCAGATCAAAGACTATGATCACGAGGCTCGATCATAGCCGCATGAACACGCTGGTCCTACTCTCGGGCGGGCTCGACAGCGCGGTCCTGGCCGCGCACGAAGCCCAGGGCGCCGCCGTCCAACCGGTCTACGTGAGCGTGGGGCTCGCGTGGGAGCAGGGCGAGCTCGCCATGATCGAGCGCCTGCTCACGACGCCGGCCTTCAACGGCAAGGTGCTGCCGCTGTACCGCGTCGAGTTCACGATGCGCGATGTCTACCCGCCCACGCACTGGGCCATTCGCGGCGTGCCGCCGGCCTACGACACACCCGACGAAGACGTCTACCTGACCGGACGCAACCTCGTGCTGTTGACGAAAGCGGCCGTGGTCGCGACGCGGACCGGCGCGCACCGCATCGCCCTGGGGCCGCTGGCCGGCAATCCGTTCCCCGATGCCCGGCCCGCCTTCTTCGCGGCCATGGCCACCGCCCTCTCGCTCGGCCTGGACCACGCCATCGACGTCGCCGCGCCGTTTCTCGATTGGGAGAAGGCGCAGGTGATCCGGCGAGGCGTCGCGCTCGGCGTGCCGCTGGAGCTGACACTGTCGTGCATGAACCCAGCGGCGGGTGCATCGGGTGCACTGCCAATGCACTGCGGACTGTGCAGCAAGTGCCGCGAGCGCCGCGATGCGTTTGCCGCGGCGGGCGTCGCCGATCCCAGCGTCTACGCGAACCCGTCGCCGCGCGCCTAGGCTAGAGCCGGCATCCCGAGTACGCCAATCTTCAGCGCGCCATTGCCGAAGACCCAATCAAGGCGACCGGATCGACGACGGTGACCGTGACCCTGCGTTGATGCCCGAAGCGCCCGCGTGATGGCCGAGGGCGCCGGCGTTACGGCTTCACGATCGGCCCCAGCGTGTCGTGGTGCGTCGAGATAAGACTGCGCATGTAGACGCCCACCGCATCGGCGTTGGCGAAGCCCGCCTTCTTCGCGGCCGCGTCCGACACGTCCGCCGAGATCATCTGCAACTCGCCGTACTGCCGCCAGTCCCGCCACGCGTCCAGCGTGATGACGTCCCACGCCGCGCCCTGCTCGTGTGTGAAGATCAACGTGGCCGGACGGCCGCGCAGCGTGTTGAAGGTGTTCTCCATCTCGCGTTCCTTGACGAGCTCGTCGCGCTTGCCCGCGAGCGCCTGCAGCATCTCGAGGTGCGCGAGGCTCATGTCCTTGAGGTAGGCGCGCAGCTCGGCGATCGGCGGTCCCTGCACGAAGACGTCCTCGTGCCACGCGATGAGGTCGTACATCTGCTTCAGGTAAGCCGCGCCGTCGAGGCCGGAGTCCTTCGCCGCAGTCTCGCGGCGGGCGACCCGCTCACGGCTGTAGTAATCGGTGAAGCTGCCGCTCGGGAAGATCACCAGCAGATCCCATCGGTCGCCCTGCGAGTGGCGGATCAGGATCGGCGCCTCGTCGCCGCCGGCCGTCACCACCGGGATGCGCTGCCGGTACATCGCGAGGAGATCGGGCAGCTTGCCTGGTGCCGCCTGGATCATCACGAAGCGATAAAGCTCGGTCCTGGGCGCGGCAGGTGCCTGGGCATGCACCTGGGCCGCAACGCCCAACAGGAGGACAGCGATCAGCGCTCTCGACAACGTGGCCATAGACACCTCGGCCCTGAGGATACAGCGACTAGCGATCCGGATGTGTCGCCAGCGCCTCGATGAACGGGCAGTGGCGCACGAAGCCGAGGGACTCGTAGACGCGGATGGCCGCGGGGTTGTCGGCGCGGACGTTGAGGCCGATCGCGCCGATCCCTTCCAGCGCGTGGCGCCTTCCACCAAGCCTGAAGGCACGGCCACGGCGGCTGGCTTGTCGGCGCACCGCTGCTCGCGCTCGAGCCAGTCGGCTAACTTGGCGAACGGGTCGAAACCCAGCACGCGCGGGGCGTCGGCCACGAAGTTCGACAGCACGTTGAGGTCGTCGGCGCATCGACCGGGCACGCGCCCCGTGTCAACTCGACGCCGTCGTTGGTCTGGCAGATGTCGGCGGGGTCGCGACCTTGCCGCTATGGTGGGCAGCCTTCGCCCTGACATCTGAGCGAAGGCTGGAGGTGCGGGAGGGAATCGAACCCTCGAATAACGGCTTTGCAGGCCGCCGCGTTTGCCACTTCGCCACCGCACCGTGAAAAACCGGAAGCGCCGGCCGGGCCGCCTGCAAAAGCAAACGGCCCGGAAGGCACTGGGCTTCCGGGCCGTTCTGAACTCGAGTTCGTGGACGTGAAAACTAGGAGATCACGTTCATGTGTACAGACCGCGGCGCGGAAGCCAGAGCTTCACGACAACAACAACACGCGCGGGTGGACATGACGATCACGATGTGCTGATGCTCACACGGCGCTCGACCTGCTGTCAAGCGCCTCAGCGCTCGATGCGGATGATGCCGTCGCCGGTCCGCACGCGGAGCGTCTTACCGCCGTCGCCCATGCGGGTGCGCAGCGTGCGGCGGCGCTCGCGGCGGTCGTCGCCGTCTTCACCGCTCCGCCGCTGATCGCGTTCATCGTCGAGCATCGGGTGCGACGTCCGCACCGAGCCGTCGCTGGTTTCGGCGTCCAGCTCCGCATTGAAGCTCGACGGCAGGGTGAGCGTCACGCTGCCATCACCGGTGGTGAGGTCCCAGTTGTCGGCCATCACGGTGTCAACGTCGATCTGGGCGCGGATCGAGCCGTCGCCGGTCTTGACGTGCAGGACGGTGGGCTTGGCCTCCAGCCCGATGCTGCCGTCGTCGGTTTCCAGGTCGAGCTTGCCGCTCACCTTGTCGAGGCGAATCGAGCCGTCTCCCGACCGGACCTGGATGTCGCCGGACAACCGGGTCGCCGTCACGCTGCCGTCCGCGGTATTGAGCACGATCTTGCCGTCGATGGCTTCCGCGCGAATCGAACCGTCGCCGCTGCGGGCGACGAGATTGCTCGAGCGCGGCAGCACGACGCGCAGGCGCGCGGTGGGCGAGATGTGCACGCCGATGGTGACGCCGCCGAACTCGGTGCGCGACGGCCCGGTGACCTTGAGCACGATCTTGTCGCCCTGCTGGGTGGCCTCGACCTTGATCTGGTCGATCAGCGACTGCTCCATCGCGCGCTTTTCGATCTCCACTTCGACCTCGGGGCGATCCCACGAGTGGATCTCGATGGCGCCGTCAAAGGTGTCGAGCTCAACCTGCGGCTGGCCCGTGACCTTGAAATTCTTGGTCTCCCGCGCCGACAGGCCCTCGGTATTGAGGTTGACCTCGCAGCCCGCCAGGACCGTGGACGCGAGCAGCAACACGCCTGCAACGGGCAGTGGGCGATGGATCGTGGACCTCATGAGCACCTCAGGCAGATAGACGGACAGGTTGCGATCAGTGTTCCAAGGCGGGCACGCCCGAGAGGTAGGTCTGTCGCACCGTCAGGTCCGGGCCAAACACGACCAGGTCCGCCGTCATTCCGGCGGCAATCGACCCCACCTCAACCAGCCCCAGCTCCGACGCCGGCGTGGTGGCGCACATCCGGACCGCGTCAGGCAGGGACACCCGCACGCGATTGACCAGCGTCCTGAACGCCGCATCCATCGTCAGGATGCTGCCGGCGAGCGTGCCGTCTTCGAGCTCGGCGGTGCGCTCGGTGACGATGATTGTCTGCTCGCCCAGCCGTGAGCGCGAGCCGACTGGCAGGCCCGACCCGGACGTGCCGTCGGTGATGGCCATCATGCGGCGGGCTGACTTCATGCGGACGGCGAGGGCGACGAGCGCCGGGTGCACGTGGAAGCCGTCGCAGATGATCTCCGCGGCGACCGCGTCGGACTCGAGCACGGCCCCCACCACACCCGGGCCGCGGGAGGTCATCGACGACATGCGATTGAACAGGTGCGTGGCGTGGCGCGCCCCCGCCTCGATCGCCGCGCGCGCCTCGTCGTAGGTGGCCCCGGTGTGGCCGATCGACACGCGATGCCCGGCGGCGACCAGGGCCCGGACCAGATCCAATCCGCCTGGCAGTTCCGGCGCGAGCGTAATGATGCCGGCCGCCGATCGATGGGCCGCAATCACGTCCAGGATGGCGGCGGCGCTGAACTCCCGTGCTGACTGCCCACTACTCAGTTCCACCGTCGGCGCCGGCGGAAGCCGCAGGCAGCGCCGTGGCTGCGCGCCGTTCCAGTCGGGGTTGATGAAGTTGCTTTCCAGGTGGGCGGGCAGCACGCGGGCCGAGCGCGGCGCGCGAGACGCCCGGGCGGCCTGCACCGCGGCGAGCAGTGCAGCCAGCGTGGAGGGAGTGCAGGCCACTGACGTCGGACAAAACGCCGTGACGCCGAACTTCGGCAGGCGTCCGGCCACCTCGGCCACGGCGCTGCCGCCGTCGAGCACGTCGATGCCTTCGACGCCGTGGACGTGCACGTCAATGAAACCAGGGGCGATCAGGTACCCGGAGCAATCGACCCGCGTGCTTCCCGCCGGTCCGTCGATCACGCGCGCCTCAACGGCCTCGATGCGACCGTCGTGAATGACGAGGGAGCCTCGCTCGACCACGCGATCCGGCAGGACCAGGTCCGCGCCGGCGAGCACCATCATGCGGGAGGGTGCGCGGCGGCGCGCGCAGCGCCGATGGCCACCGCGTCGGCGCCAAGAGTGGACAGCACGATCTTCAGGCGCTCAGCCTGCGCCGGCCGGAGGCGGCGAGTGCACTCGAGGCGGATCGGTTCGAGCATCAGGTCGCCCGACACGGCGATGGTGCCGCCGAGCACGACCACCTCCGGGTCCAGCATGGTCGCCAGGTTCGCCACCGCCATGCCGATGTATTTCGCGGTGTCGCGGACGACCGAGATGCTCACGCCATCACCCGCGCGCGCGCCCTGGAACACGTCGTCCGCGGTGATGCGCGTGAGATCCCCGCCGACGTTGTCGGTGACCGCGGAGCGGTCGCCGGACTTAATGCGCCAGACGAGCCGCCGGACGATGCCCGCGGCCCCGACCTCGGCCTCGAGCCCGCCCCAGCGCCGGTAGTCTTCGCGCTCAACCGGGTTCAGCGCCAGCCAGCCGACCGAGCCGGCCAGGCCGTGCGCGCCGAGCCATGGCTCGCCGTTGACCAGCAGGCCAGCGGTCACGTGCTCGCCAATGGAGCAGGTGATCACCTGCTTGAGCCCGCGCGCGGCGCCGCACCACTGCTCGGCGATCGCCGCCGCAGTGCCGGCGGCAACGGGAATGACCGCCCGCGCGCCGGGCGCCGCCTCAGCCAGGGCGGTGGCAATGTCGGCCGGCACCGGATCGCCGGCCTGCGGCAGCGCCACGGCCAGCGCCGCGACCTTGGCGCCGGCGCCGGCAATGGCGCGGAGAGCGGCATCGCGGACGCCGTGGGCGAGGTGGGCGAGGTGGCTGACCGACGGCGGCAGCTCACCGCGCGCGAGGACGCGCCCGCCGTCGTTGACCACGACGACGCGCGCCACGAGATCCGAGAGATCGACGCCGAGCGTCAGTTCACGCATGTTCGGGCCGCCAGTCAATGTGGGCATGCAGTTTGCGCCCGTCGAGGGGCAACGGCGCCGCGGCGAACAACTGCCGATCGACGCGCTCGAGCAGCCGCGTCAGTCCGCGTTCGTCGGCGGCGGCAATCACCAGCACGCCGGAGCCGTGCTGCGGCGGAAACTGCCGGTCGTCAAGGTAATCGCGGTCGAGCGTCACCAGCGTCCGGCGAAGCTGGCGGGCCAGCCGGTAGTGCTCGGTGTCGCGCGCCCGCCGAAGGTCTGGATGTTCCATCACAAAAAGGACGTCCCACTGCAAGTGCTCGCGCATGAATCGGACGACGCCGGACGGCACGTTGGCGTCGGCGTAGACTCGCGGGCGGTCCGCCGCAGACTCGGCGACCGGGCCCAGCTCCGACCACAGGGTTCCCATACCTCAGGCGTCAGGCCTTGGCCTTCTTCTCGCGTTTCTTGATCTGCTTGCGCGCCTCGCGCTCGAGGTCGGCGAGCATGGCCGTTCGCTGCCGCAGCAACGCCTTCCGCTTGCGGCGGCCGTTCTGGTGGCCGACGACGTACTCGCAGAACAACGGGAAGGCGATCGTCGAATCGGCGTAGACCACCGCGGTATCGGGCAGCACGCTCGGATTCACCTTGCCCCAGCTCACCGCTTCGGCGGGCGTCGCCCCCGACAGGCCGCCCCACACCACCGAGTCGGTGGTGATCTGAATGAAGTAGTCGTTGCCGCCCTTGGGAATGCCGTACACCTCCCACAGCGTGGGCTGGCCCTGCAGGTAGAAATTCTTCGGCGACCCGCCGCCGAGGATCAAGCAGCCGTTCTTCTCCGCAGCCTGGATGATCGCGCAGACTTCGTTGACGTCCTTGTTGGGATCCACCTGCAGCGTGCTGTGATTGATCATCGCGTGGTAGGCGACGTTCATGCCGATGGAGCTGTCGCCCGGCGACGAGGTGTAGACCGGCACGCCGTACTTGGCGGCCGAGGCCACCACCGAGTACTTCGCGCAGCCGGGCCGCACCTTCAACAGGTGCTTGCCCAGCGCTTCGTGCATTTCCGCCGACGACATCGGGCCTTCGAGGCCGCTCGCGACCAGGAAGTCGCGGATGAAGGTGTCGGTGTCGAGCAGCACCTGTGCCGGGAACAGCACGTCGTAGATGCGGATCACGCCTTCGTGGTAGAGCACGCGGTCGTCCACGAACGGCGAGCCGCGGCGCAGGGTGAAATTCAGGGCGTAGTGCAGGTCGTGGTAGAGGTTCGCGCCCGTGCTGATGATGAAGTCGATCAGCCCGCGCTCCATCAGCTCGATCACGCACCCGCCAAGGCCCGCGGGCGTCATCGCGCCGGCAATGGTCAGGGCGATCGTCGTGTCGTGCTGCTTGCCCAGCATCTTGTCGCCGAAGATCCGGCACGCTTCCCCGAGCCGCGCCGCGTTGAAGGCCTGGAAGCCCTCGTCGATGAGGGTGCGGATCGCCGCGCTCCCCTTGGGACGGTAGTAGCGAATCGGCTTGCCTTTGAGAAACGACTTGGGACCTTTGGGCGCGCCCGGGGACCGGTATGGCATTGCTTCTAGGGTATTCCAAAACCCGGGGCGGGAGCGGGCGGATCGCCCATCGATTCGGCCTTTGGAGTAGCATCTGAGCTGTGGAGAACGGCGTCTGGATCCCGCTGGCCGGTGTGCCGGCCGCCGTGGCCTTGGCTTTTGTCTTGTTCTTCTGGTGGAAGGGCCAGCCGTTCGCGGACGGCGACGTGTTCCGCGCCAGCCGCCTGTCTCGCGGCAACCGGCTGTTCCCGACGCAGGTTTTGATCACCCCAACGGCGGTCGTGCACTACACGCCGGAGCTGGTCGGCCGAAAAGAACATTCGATCCATGTGGCCCACGTGGCGTCGGTCAGCATCGACACCAACCTGTTCTTCTCGAACGTGCTGATCGAGACCACCGGCGGGACCACGCCGGTGTCGTGTCATGGGCACCGGAAGGCCGATGCGATTCGAATGAAGCAGCTCGTCGAGCAATACCAGAGCCAGTACTACCGGTCCGCCGCGGCGCCGCCCGCCGCCGAGGTCTCCCGTGGATGACCTGACCTTCGCCGCGCGCCGGGCCAGCGCCGGCAGCCACCGGGCCGAACCGCCCGACATCGAGACGCGGTTCAAGACGCTGGTGCAGTCGCCGCTGCGCGCGGGCATCCTGCGCTTCCTCGCGGCGCGGCCCGAGGAGAAGTTCGACGCCGAGCACCTCATGCAGACCTTCGGGCGCATGCGGCTGGACGTCGAAAACTGCATCAACGAGCTGGTCGAGTTCGGCGTCCTCCGCCGCAACCCGGTCGATCCGCCCACCTACGACGCGGTCCGCCCCGAGGCGGAACCAGTCGCCAAGCTGCTCGACACCTTCCTCGAGGGGCGCGCCTACCTCGGCATCGAAGAGGCCTCGCCGTCGGTCCAGCGCTTCCGCGAGATGATCGGCCGCGACGAGAAGATGCTGGCCATCTTCGAGTGGATCCGCACCGCCGCCAAGTCCGACATCGCGGTGTTGATCCTCGGGCCCACCGGCTCCGGCAAGGAGGTGGTCGCGCGAATGATCCACGAACTGTCACGGCGCGGGCCCGAGAATTTCCAGGCGGTCAACTGCGCGGCGCTGCCCGACAGCCTGTTCGAGTCGGAAATCTTCGGCTACGAAAAAGGCGCCTTCACCGGCGCCCACGACCGCAAGCCCGGCCGGCTCGAGCTGGCCAACGCCGGCACGTTGTTCCTCGACGAAGTCGGCGACATGTCGTTGATGGCGCAGGCCAAGCTGCTGCGCGTGCTCGAAGAGCACCGGTTCGAGCGGCTGGGCGGCAACAAGTCAATCCACGTCGACTTTCGCCTGATCTCGGCCACCAACCGCCCGCTCGACATGTTCGTGCGCGAAAGCCGGTTCCGCGAGGACCTCTACTACCGCATCAACGCGTTCGCGATTCGCCTGCCGTCATTGCGGGAGCGCGCGGTTGACATTCCCGTGCTGGCCAACCGGTTCCTGGCTCGCTACTGCGCGGCCAACGGCCTGCCGCTCGACGCCAAGCTATTCTCGACCGAGGCGCAGGAGCTGCTGGTCTCGTATCACTGGCCCGGCAACATCCGCGAACTCGAGAGCACGGTGTCGCGCGCCGCGCTGTCGGCGCCAGGACGATCGATCCGCGCGGCCGACATCGAATTTCTCCACGGCCACGCCATGGCGCGCCCGGAAGAGACCTCCAACCGCCTTCCCTCGCTTCGCGATAACGAACGCGCACACATCATTCGCGTGCTCGAAGCCACCGAGTGGAACAAGCTCGAAGCCGCCAAGGTGCTGGACATCAGCCGCGGCACGCTCTACCGAAAGATCGACGAGTACGGCCTCGAGCCGGCACCCGGCGCGGGCCGGCGGCGCGGCCGAAGCTGAGCCGGACCGTTCGCGATGGTCCATATTGTCAGCTAATGTCTCATCGAATGCGGTTTCACATGCAACTTTGCACAACAAAACCGTTACTTATTTTCGCCTTAAGTATCAACGAATAAGCATGTTAGAGCAATAGTCCCACGCCCTTGAAGAGATTCATGTTGCGATATGACTTTATGGTCATGTATGCTCCGTTTGTCGTGAATAAGTCACGCGCTCCCCAGCGCCCCGGTCATTCGTCTTTCGGTTCGGTTTGGTCTGTTGCGGAAACCACCCGATCCAAGGCGGTGTGGGGTTTATAAGAATTAGCCAGCGCACATGCGCGCCCTGCCGCTCCCTGCCCGGCTCTATATCGGCGCCACCGTCGCGATCGGCGCCTTGCTTGTGGTGTTGCTCGGGCCAAAGTCGACCTTCGCCAATCCGCTGCTGTTCACCGTCCTCCTCCTGACCTCGGCCGTCACCTCTGCATTCAAGGTCAGCCTGCCCCTCGCCAAGAGCGGCTCGACGATGTCGGTGTCATACGCCGTCGACTTCGCCGCGCTGATGCTGCTCGGGCCGAACGAAACGATGCTGGTGGCGGTCACGAGCGCGTGGAGCCAATGCACCTTCCGGATGAAGGTGAAGAACCCGGTCTACCGCACCCTGTTCAGCATGGCGTGCCTCGCCATCACCGTGCAGGCCGCCGGCTTTGCCTACGAGGCGCTCGGCGGCGTGCCCGGCACGCTCGCCCACGACGTCCCTGGACTCGCCAGGCCGCTCCTCGGCGCCGCGACGATGTACTTCGTGTTCAACACGTGCCTGATCGCGGTCGCCGTGGCGCTGGCCACCAAGCAGCCGTTCTGGACCGTGTGGAACCAGAATTTCCTGTGGAGCGCGCCCAGTTACTTTGTTGGCGCCGGCGCCGCCGCCATTGCCGTGTGGGCCGTGATGACGTCCGGCGTCTGGCTGTCGTTGCTGGCCGCCCCGATGCTCTACCTCACCTACCGCACCTACAAGGTGTACCTCGGGCGCATCGACGACGAACGCCGGCACGTCGAGGAGATGGCGGACCTGCACCTCGCCACGATCGAAGCCCTGGCGCTCGCCATCGACGCCAAGGACCAGACCGCGCAGTCGCACATCCGCCGCGTCCAGGTGTATGCCACGGGCATCGCCCGCGGCCTCGGCATGTCCGACACCGAAATCCAGGGCGTCAAGACCGCCGCCCTGCTGCACGACATCGGCAAGCTGGCCGTGCCCGAACACATCCTGTCGAAGCCGGGCCCGCTGACGCAGGAAGAATTCCAGAAGATCCGCGTGCATCCGCAGGTCGGCGCCGAGATCATCAGCGCCGTGCCGTTCCCGTACCCGGTGGCGCCCCTCATTCTCAGCCACCACGAACGCTGGGACGGCAAGGGCTACCCGCAGGGCCTCAAGGGTGAGGAGATCCCGCTCGGCGCGCGCATCCTGTCGGTGGTGGACTACTTCGACGCGCTGACCTCGGATCGGCCGTACCACAAGGCGATGACGCACGACGCGGCCCTCTCCCTGCTCCAGCAGGAAGCCGGGCGCGCGCTCGACCCCACCGTGGTGGCGATGTTCGTCAAGATGGAGGCGGAAATGGCGGCGGCGGCCGGCACCATCGACACCGCCACCCCTCGCCGCCTGTCGCTCGAGCCGACCAACGAGCGCGGACGCCCGGCCGTCGGCTTCCAGCCGGAATCGCCCAAGAGCAGCACGGTGTTCGAAGACATCGCGCTGGCGCACCGGGAAATCTACGCGCTCTACGAGATCGCGCAGACCATGGGCACCAGCCTGGGCGTCTCGGACACAATGGCGCTGATCTCGTCGAAGCTGGCGAACCTGGTGCCCTTCTCGTCGTGCGCGTTGTTCCTGTTCGACGAGGAAGTCGACACGCTGCGCTGCCGCTTCGCCACCGGCGTCGAAGCCGAGGCCATCGGCACCATGACCGTGCGCGCCGGCCAGGGCCTCACCGGCTGGGTCGCCCGCAACCGTCGTCCGCTGGTCAACGCCCGCCCAAGCGCGGAGTTCGAGGCGGCCGGTCTCACCGCGATCGCCACCACGCTGCAATCGGCGCTGGTCGCGCCGCTGGTCTTCAGCGACCGGTTCATCGGCACGCTGGCGGTGTACTCGACCCAATCCGACTTCTACACGGACGACCACCGCCGCCTGCTCGACCGCGTCAGCGAACAGGCCTCCGCGGTCATCCACAACTCGATCGTGTTCGAGCAGACCCAGGAAGACTCGCTGACCGACCCGCTCACCGGCCTGCCGAACACGCGTTTCATGTTCATGCACCTGACCCGCGAGCTGGCCCGCGCCGAGCGCCTCAAGGCCGAAGTGGCGCTGCTCGTGATGGACCTCGACAGCTTCAAGGAAATCAACGACAACCACGGCCACCACGTCGGCGACCGCGCCCTGCGGGAAGTGGCCACGGTGCTCCGCTCCGCGATTCGCCCCTACGACATCTGCGTGCGCTACGCCGGCGACGAATTCATCGTCGTCCTCTCGGGCTGCGGCGCGGAAGAAGCGGACCGCAAGCGGCTCGAGTTGCAGCGGACCGTGGACGAAGTGCTGTTCGAGGCGCGGCCCGGGCGCCGCCTGCCGCTGGCCATCAGCGTGGGCGCCGCCATCTATCCGCAGGACGGCGACAGCTACGAAGCGCTGCTGGCCACCGCCGACAGCCGCATGTATCGCGACAAGACGCGCCGCAAGCAGCGCGTGCAGGTCCAGCCGGCGGCCACCGGCACCGATGGCCTCCCGGCCGTGAGCGTCCCGCTGCCGTCGCCACCGCAGGAGATTACCGAGATCGACATTCAACGGGCGGGCTTCGGAGTACTGTAAGAGGCGGTGCCTTCGACCGCATTCACGGTACGCCAAGTCGTTCACGCGACGTCCCGCACCCGCATCATCAGGCTCGACGCCGGCGCGTCGCCGTTCGCGTTCACCGCCGGCCAGGCGGTGATGGTGGGCCTCCACGGCTCGCCGTTGCGGAAACCCTACTCCATTGCCTCGGCGCCGTGGGAAGTCGAGCGGACCGGCATCATGCAGCTGCTGCTGCAAATCGACGACGGCGGCGCGCTGGATCCCCACCTTGAACTGGCCGCACCGGGCACCATGCTGGATGTCGAGGGCCCCTTCGGCAGCTTCGGACTGCCCCAGGGTTCCGTGTCCGACCCGTTGCTGTTTGTCGCGGGGGGCACCGGCATTGCCCCGTTGCGCTCGATGTTGATGGAACGGTTGTCGCACGCCAACCTGCCGCCGATTGCCATCGTCTACAGCGCCCGATCGCCGGAGGCCTTTGCCTTCCGGCCGGAGCTCGACGCGCTGCGGGACGCCGGGCGCGTGCAGGTCTACTTCACGGTCACCCGCGATGACGCGGGCGCCTGGCCGGGACGCCGGGGCCGCCTCGACCAGGATCTTCTGCGCGCGGCGTTGCCATCGACCGATGCGGTGTGCCTGATCTGCGGGCCGCCGCAGCTGGTCAGCGATACGAAAGGCTTGTTGGAGGGGATTGGCGTGAGGACCACCAGGATCCTCACGGAGGAGTACTAGCTACATTCCGAGAATATGGAATCCGGCGTCCACCATCATCACTTCACCGGTGATGCCGCGTCCGGCGTTGCTCAGCAGGAACGCGGCGGCGTCTCCCACCTCTGACGTCTCGATCGCGCGCCGCAGGGGCGCCTTCTCGCGCACGACGCCGAGGATCGATGAGAACCCGCCGATGCCCGCCGCGGCCAGCGTCTTCACCGGTCCCGCCGAGATCGCGTTCACGCGGATGTTCTGCGGGCCCAGGTCGGCCGCCAGGTAGCGCACCGACGACTCGAGCGCGGCCTTGGCCACACCCATCACGTTGTAGTTGGGAAACACACGATCGCTGCCAAGGAACGTGAGCGTGAGCACGCTGCCGCCACCCCGCGCCGCCATCAGCGGTTGCGCGCCGCGCGTCAGCGCGATTAGCGAATAGGCGCTGATGTCGAGGGCCTGCCTGAAGCCGTCTCGCGACGTCTTCAAAAACCCGCCGGTGATCTCATCGCGCGACGCGAACGCGGCGCCGTGCACCAGGAAGTCCAGCCCGCCGAACTCCTGCTCGATCTTCGTGAACACCGCCGCGATCTCGTCGTCACTCTGGACGTCGCAGGGCAGCACCAACGGCTTCGGATCCAGCGTGGCCGCCAGTTCTTCGACGTGTTCTTCGAAACGTCCCTGGTAGGTGAGGATCAGCTGCGCGCCCGCACTCGCGGTGGCCTGCGCGATGGCCCATGCCAGCGAGCGGTGGTTCGCGACGCCGACGATCAATCCAACTTTGCCCGTGAAGTCTGCCATCAGCGGTTCTTTTTCCCGCCACGGCGGCGGCGTCCGCCGCCCGGCCCTTGTCCCTGACCCTGGCCCTGACCTTGACCCTGACCTTGGCCCTGTCCGCCCTGGCCGTGGCCGTGTTCGCGAAAGCGCATCGGGCCGAGGTTGTCCTGGCTGCCGCCGCCGGCGGGCCGGCGCCGGCCACGGAACTTGCCCTGGCCTCCGCCTCCGGCATTGCGCTGCGCGCTGCCGTTGGTGCGGCCTCGGTTGTTCAGCGTTTGAATGGTGAATTCGGGGAGGGCGCGGGGCGCCGGGGTCGCGCCTTCGATCTTGGGGAAGGTGGCGCGTATCAGGGAACGGCGGAAACCGCCCTCGCGCGCCTGATCGTCATTGCCTGCCGGCGGTGTGTCGGCATTCGCGCTGTTTGCCGCGAGCGGCGGCGCGGGCTCGGCCGCCGGCGGTGCGGCGCCCGTTCCAGGATCGGTGACGAGTGGAACCGGCGGTGGCGGTGACTGGGGACGCGGGGTCGAGCCCTGCAGGCCATCCAGCACTTGCGCGAACAGCGCGGGCGGCTGTGTCTTGCGGCGTGGCGCCGGGACCTTGGCCTCCTTGTATTCGTGCTCGGCGTCGCAACTGCCGCAACGCGTTCGCTGGACGTTTTCGTCAACCATGGCCACGACGGCGTGGTCCGTAATGCGGCGCTCGCGCGGACAATAGTCGTCCAACACGTCGCCGGGCCGATACCGGCGGTCTTGCATGCAACTCCCCCGAAAACCCGATCAGCTTCCCGCCAAGCCGCATCGGTACTGGTCTTCTACTGCTTCGAACCGTTGGTCCATGGGCCGCAAACGCGAGAGCGGCCGAGGGTCGTGTTGAGTGCGGGAAGCGCCTGTTCGGTCGATAGACCGCAGGGCGCAGGGCATCCGGAATATATCAGAGGCCCGTGCCCCGGGCAAGCCAAGCGCGCAGGTCGGCCAGGGCCGCCGAAACGGCGTCGGGATTGGTGGATTGTGGCGTCTTCCTGGCGCGGACCGAGGCCGCCGCCGTCACGCGCCCCTTCACGTCGTCGCCAAACAGGCTGCTCGACTGCCGCCATTCATCCAGCGACAGGGCCTCGAAGTCGCGCCCTTGCGCGAGCAACGTCCTGACCATCGCGCCAACCACCTCGTGCGCCTGCCGGAACGGCATGCCGCGCGCCACCAGGTAGTCCGCGACGTCGGTGGCAAGGAGCAGTCCCGACGCGGCATGTCCGGTCCGCTCGGCGTGCAAGGTCAGCTTGCCGATCACGGCGGCGGTGGCATCCAGCGACACGGCGAGCGTGTCTTCCGAGTCGAATAGCGGCTCTTTGTCTTCCTGCAGATCCTTGTTGTAGCCGGTCGGCAGGCCCTTCATCGTGACCAGGAACCCGGTGAGATGGCCGATCACGCGGCCCGACTTGCCTCGCACCAGTTCGAGCGGATCGGGGTTCTTCTTCTGCGGCATCATGCTGCTGCCCGTGGCGGATGAATCGGCCAGCTCGAAGAACCCGAATTCCTCGCCGGTCATCAGGATGAAGTCTTCCGCAATCCGCGACAGGTGCACCATCGACAGCGACACCGCGTGCAGGAAGCTCACCGCGAAATCGCGATCGGACGACGCGTCCATGCTGTTGGCCACGACGCGCGCGAAGCCGAGCCTCGCCGCCAGCACCTCGGTGTCAACGGCGTACCCGGTGCCGGCGATCGCGCCGGAGCCGAGCGGCAGCGCGTTCGCCTCTTCACGCGCGATCTCGAGCCGATGATGATCGCGGCGGAGCGCAGCGGCGTGGCTCAGGAGAAAGTGCGACACCAGGACCGGCATGGCGCGGCGCATGTGTGTGTACGACGGCATCAGCGCATCACCGGCCCGTTCGGCCTGGTCCGCAAACGCCGCGATCGCCGCGCGCAGCTTCTGCTGCAGCAACGGAATCCGGCGCCGCAGGTAGAGGCGCAGATCGACCGACACCTGCTCGTTGCGCGAGCGGCCGGTGTGCAGGCGGCGGCCGGCGTCGCCCACGCGCGCCACCAACTGCCGCTCCACGAAACTGTGGACGTCCTCGTCGTTGCCCGTGACCCACGACGGAT
Source organism: Vicinamibacterales bacterium (assembly GCA_041659285.1). NCBI lineage: Bacteria > Pseudomonadati > Acidobacteriota > Vicinamibacteria > Vicinamibacterales > Vicinamibacterales bacterium. The sequence continues at coordinate 85,814 of JBAZYO010000009.1, forward strand.
CCTGGCGCCCCTGTTCGAGGATGGCCGTGAGCGCGCCGGCAATCGCCGTGGCGTCGGCGGCGTCGAGCACGCCGGCGCGTGTCAGCGCCTCCGCCCACGCGAGGCTACCGGTCACGTCGTCTTCGAAGAGGCGGCGATCGAATGGAAACGACACACCGAAATCGAACGCGGCAGGGTCCGGAGCGGAATCGAAGCGGCCGGACCAGAGGTGCTGGGACATAAGCAGGTTCAGAAAGGTTTCAGAAAGGTTCAGTTAGGTTCAGACAGGTTCAACCGGATTCAGCGTCCGGCCGACCACCCGGCTGTCGCCCTTGAATAGTTTCACACGGACCGACCCGGTCACGCCCTCCTGGGTCGCCGACACGAAGGCGTCCAGGCCTGGGCGGAGGCGGCCGAACCACTCGCCGCGGCCGAGCACCTCCGCGTAAGCCGTCGCCACCGACGGCGAGAAGCGGTTGAGGCTCTCCGACGAACGCAGACGCTCGAGCTCGCGCCGGGCCTGATGAAGCACGGCGGCGGCCGGCGCTTCATACAGCACTCGCGATCGCGTCCCGTCGGCGCGGTTCTTCACCCGGTCGAATCGCCCGATGCCGTGTTCGCCGGCAATCGTCGACAGGCTCTCGATCAGCTCCGCCGGCGGCATCACCACGCCGTTGATGCCGGTTGGCGCGCCGCGCTCGAAGGCGACTTCCACTACTGCGGGAGTGTCGGGCGCCTGCGCCAATCCGCGCGTCACCTTGTACACCGCCTCTGGCGCCTCCTGCGAGGCGTCGTCGGCCGGGCGCCCAATCGTTCGGCCCCAGAGGTTGTCGTCAATCCGATCCGCCGCAGGCCCCGGCACGAAGATGCCCAGGCGGTCAGCGTACTCGGCGATTTGCGCGGCGGTCACCCCAGCAGCACAGTCGATCGAGCGCAGCCCGCGATCGAGCGACCGCAGGGGCTGGTTGAGGCGGGGGCCGGCACGCCCCGATGATCCGTGGGCCACCACCGAGGCGTCTTCGATGTGCGCCAGTTCCACGAGCTTCTTCGCGATCAACGGCCGCGAGATGGCCGTGGCCATCGGGTAGCGGCCCTCCGACAGCGCGTCGGCCCTGAGCGTGGGCCACACGTAGTCGCGGGCAAACTCGTCGCGGGCGTCAATCACGTGGGCGCGCACCGCGCCGGCCGCCAGCGCCCGATCGCGAATCTCGGCCAGATCGGTGGACTGCCCGAGGTCGAGCGTCACCGCGACGACCTCCGCGTCATGACGATCCGTCAGCCACGGAATGGCCACCGACGATCGGAGGCCTCCCGAATACGCCAGGACGATGATGTTCTTCACCGGGCGAGGTCCCTCAACTTCTTGACCACCGCCAGCGCGTTCTTCGCGTCGCGGGCAATGATCAGGATGGTGTCGTCGCCGGCGAGCGTCCCCACCACTTCAGGCATCCGCGACCGATCGATCGCCAGCCCAAGCAGCTGCGCCTGGCCGGCGCCGGTCCGCAACACGATCAGCTGCTGCACCGGCTCGATGTTGATCAGGTACTCCGTGAGCGCCTTCGCCAACGTGCCCAATGCCGTGGTTTGCGGCGTTTCCTCAATTGACGACGGCTGATAGGCGCCGTCCGACGAGCGCTTCAACAGCCCCAGTTCCTTGATGTCGCGCGACAGGGTGGCCTGCGTCACGACGAATCCGCGAGCGGCCAGGCGCTGGCGCAGTTGTTCCTGGCTGCGCACGGCCTCGTGCTCGACGACGTCCAGGATGGCGGAGAGGCGCTGGGCTTTCATATTTATGCGTTCGGGTGAATCAGTATACACTCAAGAGCGTGGATTACGTGCAATTTCGTGTTGACAGCGCTGAATAAGCTATGTATAAGTATTCTTCTGGGCGCATAACTTTTCAGCGCTCCGTCGAGACAGGGTGATGGACACACAGGTGGTGAACGAAACGGAAGGGGACCAGCGGGGCCAACATGCGCCCATCCGCGTCGCCGTGGCTGGGGCCACCGGCTTCGCCGGCCAGGAGTTGATCCGCCTGCTCGCCCGCCACCCGAACGTCACCATCACCGCGGCCACCGGCTCCCAGTCCACGAGCGCGCCCCGCCGCCTGCCCGCCCTGGCGCGGATCTGGGACGGCACCGTGGTGCCGCTCGACCCCACCGCCATCGTCGGCAATGCCGACGCGGTGTTCCTCGGACTGCCCGAAGCGGCCTCGGCCGAGATCGCGCCGGTGTTTCTCGCCGCGGGCCTGCGGGTAATCGACTTGTCGGGCGCATTCCGCCTCCGTGACGCGACCGCGCGCGCGCGTTGGTATCCGGCGACGAAAGCCCAGCCCAACGGCGTCGCCTACGGCCTGACCGAATTCGAGTTCGAGGCGATTCGCACGGCCTCGCTGCTGTCCAACCCGGGCTGCTACCCCACGGCGTCGTTGCTGGGGCTGCTGCCATTGCAGCAGGCGGGCCTGCTGCTGTCCGGCGCCGACATCGTTATCGACGCCAAGTCGGGGATTTCCGGGGCCGGCAAGGCGCCGTCCGAGCGCACGCACTTCTCGGAGAACTACGGCAGCGTCGCTGCCTACAACCCGTTCGGCCATCGGCACACGCCGGAGATGGAACAGGCGCTTGGCCGGAACGTGACGTTCGTGCCGCACCTGGTGCCGCTGGACCGCGGGATTCTGTCGAGCCTGTACACGCGGCTGGCGCCGGGCACGACCGCGGCGGCGGTGGCCGCTGCCTTCGAGCGCGCCTACGCCGGCGCGCCGTTTGTCCGGTTGACCGGCGAGGCGCTGCCGGAGATCAAGCACGTGGCCCACACCAACTTCTGCGATATCGGGTGGAAGGTGGACGAAGCCGGCGGCCGGGTATTCGTGGTCAGCGTGATCGACAACCTCGTGAAGGGCGCCGCGGGCCAGGCCATCCAGAACTTCAACGTGATGTTCGGGTTCGATCAGAAGGCAGGCCTGCTGTGAGGCGGCCGGTCGTGCTCAAGCTCGGCGGCGAGTTGATCGAAGGCCCCGAACGGTTGTCGGCCATCGGCAAGGTGATTACCCGGGCGGCGAAGAAGCGCCCGCTCATCGTCGTGCACGGCGGCGGCCGCGAGATCGACGCCGCCCTCGCGCAGGTCGGGATCCCGAAGCGCCAGGTTGATGGGCTGCGGGTCACCGATCCGGAAACGCTGGAGATTGTCGTCTCGGTGCTGGCGGGTTCGATCAACACGAGGTTCGTGGCGGCCATCAATGCCGCCGGCGGCCGCGCGGTCGGACTGTCGGGCGCGGATGCCGGCGTCGCGCCGGTGAAGAAGGCCGCGCCGCACAAGGCGACCAGCGGCGACACCGTTGACCTGGGCATGGTCGGAACCCCGGCCACGGCCCCGGCGCCGGAGTTGCTCGCGCTGCTCTGCCAGGCCGGGTATGTGCCGGTCATCGCCTGCATCAGCGCGTCGAAGGACGGCCAGTTGTTCAACGTCAACGCCGACACGCTCGCCGGCAGCCTGGCCGCGCGGGTCAAGGCCAAGCGCCTCGTGATCGCCGGCGCGACCGCGGGCGTGCTCGACAAGCGCGGGCAAACCATCCTGCGTCTCAATGCGACGCACATCGCCAAGCTGGTGACGTCGGGGACCGCCAATGCCGGGATGGTCGCCAAGCTGACCGCGTGCGAAGCCGCGCTCGAGGGCGCGAGCAGCGTGGTGATTATCGACGGGCGTGACGCCAACCGGATTGCCAAGGCCGTGGCGCTGCAGAAGACCACCGCCACCTCGAGGATCGTGAAATAGCCGTGACGACGAACGCACAAACCGTGACCGCCCTGGAAGCACAGCACGTGCTTCAGACCTACAAGCGACAGCCCGTGGTGTTTGACCGCGGCGAGGGCACTCGCCTGTTCGACGTCGACGGCCGCGCCTATCTGGACTTCATCTCGGGGATCGGCGTGGTGGTGCTCGGTCACGCGCATCCCGGCCTGGCCGCCGTGATTGCGGACCAGTCGAAGACGCTGATTCACACCTCGAACTTGTATTACCACCCGCTGCAGGGGCAGCTCGCGGCCAAGCTCGCGAGTCTGTCCGGATTGCAGCGGGCGTTCTTCTGCAACAGCGGCACCGAGGCCGTCGAGGCGTGTCTCAAGTTCGCGCGGCGCTTCTGGTACTCGCAGGGCGTCAAGAACCGCACTGCCTTCGTCGCGCTGGAGCATGGCTTCTCGGGCCGGACGATGGGCGCGTTGTCGGTGACCGCCAACGCGCACTACCGCGAGCCGTTCGAGCCGCTGATTCCCGGCGTCACCTTCGTGGCGCCGGACGACATCGCCGGTCTCGAAGCCGCGGTCACCGACTCCACGGCCGCCGTCATCGCCGAGCCCATCCAGGGCGAGGGCGGCGTGCGGCCGCTGTCGCCGGAGTTCGCGGCGGCCATCGCCCGCGTGACCAAGCAGACCGGCACGCTGCTGATCGCGGATGAGATTCAGTGCGGGCTCGGACGAACCGGCTGGCCGTTTCACTACCAGTCACTCGGCTGGACGCCGGACCTGGTCACCGTGGGCAAGGCGATTGGATCGGGCATCCCGATCGGCGCCGCCCTGGTCGCCGAGCGCGTGGCCGCACAAATCTTCCCGGGCGACCACGGTACTACCTACGGCGGCAACCTGCTGTCCACGCGCACCGCCTTGTTCGTGCTGGATCAACTCGACGCGCTGGCGCCGCACATTCGCGATGCCGGCGAGCTGTTCGGGCAACGGCTCGGAGATTTGCAGCGCCAGCACGCGGTGGTCCAGTCCGTGCGCGGCGCCGGCCTCATGCGCGGGCTCGAGCTGACGGTGGACGCGCAGCCGGTGGTCGAGGCGGCGCTGAAGGCGGGCCTGCTGGTGAACCGGACCGCCGAGCGCGTGGTGCGCATGTTGCCGCCGCTCACGGTGTCACCGGCGGAGATCGAAGAAGCCATCGGCATTCTCGATGGTGCGTTGGCGTCAGTCAGGGTCGAGGGATTGACGGCAGGGGTGAAAGCGTGACGATGCGTGTGGTAGTGGATAACGGACCGGGAACAGGGCGCCGCGCAACGGCGGCGAAGCGCTTTCAGCCGGCCAAGCCAGCGACGGCGTTGCGCGCGGCCACCCTGGCTGACGCGCCGGCCCTGCACGCCCTGATCGCCGCGCACCTCGAGGAAGGCCGTCTGCTGCCCCGCACGCTGGACGAACTGGCGGCGCATGCGGCCCGATTTGTCGTCGCGACCCAGGGTCAGCGGATTGTCGGCTGCGCGGAGCTCGCCCCGCTGTCGGCGACGGTCGCCGAAGTGCGTTCGCTGGTGGTCAGCCGCGAGGCGCGCCAGTCGGGACTGGGCCACCAGATGGTCGATGAGCTCGGCCGGCGTGCCGGCCGTGAAGGGTTCACGCGCCTGTGCGCGTTCGCGCACGACCCCCGGTTCTTCGTGCGGCTCGGCTTTTCGATCGTGCCGCACACCTGGGTGCCGGAGAAGATTGCGCACGATTGCCATTCCTGCCCGCTGTTCCGCAATTGCGGGCAGTACGCGATCGTGCTCGACGTGCATCGCGCACAGGCTCGCACCGGTGCCGGCCTTGGCGCCTCGGTGGTAAGCAGCCGTGGCTGACATCCGCGCCGTGGACGGCGGCATCACCGCGCCCGCTGGTTTTCGCGCCAGCGGCCTGCACTGCGGCATCAAGGCCAGCGGCAAGCCCGACCTCTCGCTCGTCGTGAGCGACGTGGCGGCCAATGCCGCCGGGATCTTCACCTTGAACCTGGCCAAGGCCGCGCCGCTGCTCGTGTGCGAGGAACATCTCGCCGCCAGCGGTGGCCGCGCCCGCGCCATCATCACCAACAGCGGTTGCGCCAACGCCTGCACCGGACCGCAAGGCATGCTCGACGCCCGCGAGATGGCGCAGTTGGCGGCGACCGCCGTTGGCGGCGACGTGCGCGAGACGCTGGTCGCGTCGACCGGGGTCATCGGCGTCAACCTGAAGATGGACAAGCTGCGGGCGGGCATTCCGCGGGCCGCGGCCGCGCTCAGCGCCGGCGGGGGCGCCGACGCCGCGCGCGCGATCATGACCACGGATCCGTTCCCGAAGGAATATGCCGTGGAGGTGCGCACCGACATCGGCACGTTCCGCGTTGGCGGCATGGCGAAGGGCTCCGGGATGATCGAGCCGCGCATGGCGACCATGCTCGGCTACCTCACCACGGATGCGGCGGTCGACCCCGGCATGCTGGCCCGGGCGCTGGCCGACGCCAGCCGGTTCACGTTCAATGCGATCACCGTTGACGGAGAGCCCTCCACCAACGATTGCGTGTTCGCGCTCGCCAACGGCGCCAGCGGTGTGGAGATCAGCGAGAACCTCTACCCGGTGTTGTTCGAGGCGTTCCGTACCGTGGCCCACGAACTCGCGCTCGGCATCGTGCGCGGCGGCGAAGGCGCGACCAAGCTCGTCGCGATCACCGTGACCGGCGCCGCCACCGACGCGGATGCGTGGATGGCGGCGCGGGCGATCGCGAATTCGCCGCTCGTGAAGACGGCGATCCACGGCGGGGACCCCAATTGGGGCCGCCTGGTGGCCGCGGCCGGCCGGTCGGGAGCCGCGTTCGTGCTCGACGGCGCCCGGGTCCAGATTGGCTCGCTGGTGCTGTTCGAGAACGGCCGTCCATTCGACGAGTTGGCCCCGCAGGCGGCCGATTACCTGACCGGCACGGATCTCGCCATCGAGGTCAACCTCGGCACCGGCGGGGCGCACACGGCCACGGTGTGGACCTGCGACTTGTCGGCCGAGTACGTGAAGATCAACGCCGAGTACAGGACGTAGACCCTGGGCGTGCAGAACTTCCTTTCCATTCTCGATCTCGATCCCGATCGCCTGGCCACGGTGCTCGAGCTCGCCGCCCGGCTCAAGCGCGAACGGGTCAAGGGCATGAAGGCGCCGACCGCGGCCGCCCTCAACGGCAAGCACGTCGGCTTGCTGTTCGAGAAGCCGTCCCTCCGCACCCGCGTCACCTTCACCATCGGCGTCCGCGAGCTCGGCGGCGACATCGTCGAAATTCCCGCCGACGTCATGCACGCGGACCGCGAGCCCATCCAGGACGTGGCCCGCAACCTGGAGCGGTGGGTGGACGCCGTCGTCATTCGCACGTTCGCCCAGGAGCGGCTCTCGCAGATCGCGGAGATCACCCCGAAGCTGCACGTGATCAACGCGCTCAGCAACGAAGAGCACCCCTGCCAGGCGCTGGCCGACATGCAGACGCTGGCCGAGAAGTGGAGCTCGTTCGAGGGCCGGCGGATTGCGTTCGTCGGCGACGGCAACAACGTCTGCACATCGCTCGTGCACGTGGCGATGATGCTCGGCATGGCGGTGCACGTCGCCACGCCCAAGGGCTACGAGCTGCCTGACGAAGTCGTCGACCAGGCTGCGGCGGTGTCACAGAAAGGCGCCGGGCTCACGGAGTTCACCGACGCCAAGGCCGCGGTGCGGGACGTGGATGCGATCTACACCGACGTGTGGACGTCGATGGGCCAGGAAGTCGAATACGCCGACCGCAAGAAGACCTTCCAGCGTTACCAGGTCAACGAGAACCTGATGGCGCTGGCGAAGCCGGGCGCCCTCTTCATGCATTGCCTGCCCGCGCACCGCGGCGATGAGGTGACCGACGAGGTCATCGAATCGCCGATTTCGGTGGTGTTCGACCAGGCCGAGAATCGCCTGCACGCGCAGAAGGCCCTCCTCCTGCAGATGCTCGCCTAGTGCGGCGCCCGCCGGGCGCGAATCAGCACCTGGATCTCGTCGTTGCGCGCGTTCTCGAAGTACAGCCGCTGCCGGCCATCGGCGTCTTGCGAGATCGCGCCGGGAATTGAACTCGCGACCACCGTCCATCCCGCTGGCAGGACCACCGAGTTCCGCGGCCGGCCGAAAGCGCGGTCCCACACCAGCTCGTCACCGTCCACAAAATAGCGATTGGGATCGGTGTAGGTTTCCGTGATCCGGAGCCGCGCCGACTGGCCGGGTTTCACCGCCGGGAATGAAATCACCACGATCTGCGTGGTGTCGGTGACCGGCTCGCCGGCATCGAGACCGCGGCGCTTCAGCTCCGCGCCGCCGAGGGTCTCGACCTTCAGGACTTCTCCGGTGTCGAGCAACACCGCCGAAGGGTTGGCCACCGAGCTGCCGGCCCGGACCACGTTGAAGTAGTGAGCCACTCCGGGCCTCGACTCGGTGTAGTCGTGATACAGGCTGAAGGAATGCGTCGACGGGTCGTTCGGGAAATAGACGATCTCCCTGTCCTGGTGCGCCCGGTCCGACAGCCTCGCCGCCTGCGGCGCGAGCGACGCCGACGACGCCGCACCCCGCGTGGCGGGCAGCTTCGGCGAGAACGGCGCCAGGCCAGGCTTCGCGCGAATCACGAGCGGGGCCGCCGCCGGGCCGGCGTTCATGAAGGTGATCATCACGCGGCCATCGGCCGTCGGCATCACCTGCGACGGCACGTTGCAGCTGATCAGCCGGTAGCCCGCCGGCAGCACGACCGCGTTGCGGCGAATCCCAAGCGATCGGTCGAACACGATGGTGTCGCCATCGCGGTAGTAGCTCTTGGCGTCCTTGTAGGTCTTGTCGATCAGGACGCGACCTTCCCCGCCCTTCGGCACCGGCCGCGCCAGGTGGACCTTCAGCCATTCGGTTTCGAGGTCCGCGGCGGGGTGCCCCTCGGCGCGAGCCTGCGCGCCACTCACCACCTCCCACTTGAGCGTCTGCCCCGTCATCATGTCGGTCACGCGCTCGTCAGTGGCGACGCTGCCGCGCCGAATCGCGTTGAAGAAGTACGGCGCGCCAGCCGTGGTCGCGGTCACCTCGTAGAGAATCCGGAACTGCGCCGTGTCCGGCCCCAGGAGCTCGTAACGGGTGTAGTCGTCTTCCTGCGTCTGTCGTTGGGGAGGCTGGGCCCACGTCGAAGACGCCACGAGGGTGAACAGTGCCGCCAGCAGGAGTTGTCGCATGCGGCGGATCATACAGCGTCCGGGGTCAGCGAAGGCTCGCCAGCACCCACTGCGTGATGCGGTCGTCCGGCATCAGCGCCTGCGCGGTCATCGTATAGTCAAGGCCCTCCAGGCGCTGGCGCAGCCTTTGCTCGATGCCACCGAACGACAGCAGGTGCGGCACCACCAGGACGCGGCGTCCGAGGGCGCGTTGGGCCGCCACCTTTGACCGAAGCTCTTTCGTCGCCGCGTCCTTGATCGCCGGTCCGGCATCGTCACGCACGGTCATGTAGTCCACCGAGGCAAACGGCGCGGCGGTCCGCACCTGCCCGGCCAGGACGGCCATGTCCTCCAACCAGCGGCGGTTGTCTTCGTCCGGCACCGGGCCATGGGCGACAAGGATCACCGCCTCGCCGGCCGGCGACGTGCTGATCGACAGCGCGCGGTCCGTCACCACCTGGCCGATCAATGGATGACTATTCAGGGCCGCCGTCATCCGAACGGGCAGTTGAACCGACACCGGCGACTCGGGATCGGCGGCGGCATCGTGGCTGCCGCGGCCGTCTACCGAAGCCCCATGGGAGCCATGATCCATCTTCGCGAATAGCTTCAAGTCGGACGGCGCCACCGGGCGTAGCCCGAGCAGGAACTCGGTGCTGGTAATGACCGAGCTGTGTGACGAGACGAATAGCGGCACGGCAACCACCGTCGTCGCGCCGCGCCGCGCGAGTCGATCGAGTGCGCCTTGGATCGAGGCGCGCGAGGCCATGCCGAAGGCGACCTCGGTTGGATGCCGCTGATCGATGACCCGCGCGACGGCGGTCACCCGTTCATTCCATTGCGGCTGCCCGCCGTGGGCCAGCAGCAGAACGCCGAGGACCGGAGGAGACTGCCCGAAAGCAAGGGAGACGGAGCTCGAAAGAACCAGGACGGCGAGAACCCACGATCGAACGAACATAACAAACCAAGTACCCTTCTGGTGCTGATTTCAGAAGACACCATGTCTCAAGTTCCAACACAGCTTATTGCCGACTAAAATGGTCGGTCAAGGACAAAATGAGAATTGATCTCAACTCCGACCTTGGCGAGTCGTTCGGTCCCTGGCCCATGGGGCAGGACGCCGCGCTGATGGAGAGCATCTCTTCGGCCAACGTCGCCTGCGGCTTCCACGCCGGCGACCCGGGCGCGATGCGAACCACCGTGGCCCTGGCCAGGTCGAAGGGTGTCGCCATCGGCGCGCATCCCGGCTTCCCTGATCTCGTCGGCTTCGGCCGGCGCGAGATGAAGGCCAGTCCGCAAGAAGTCGAGGACTTCGTCCTCTACCAGGTGGCCGCTCTGGCCGGGATTGCGCGCGCGCAAGGCGTGCAACTGCAGCACGTCAAGGCCCACGGCGCCCTCTACAACATGGCGTGCCGCGATCGCGCGCTCGCCGACGCGATTGCGCGCGCCGTTGCCGCTTTCGACCACACGCTGATCCTGTTTGGGTTGCCGAACTCGGAGCTGCTCAAGGCCGGCGAACAGGCGGGACTGCGAGTGGCCGCGGAAGTGTTTGCGGACCGCGCCTACGAGCGTGATGGCTCGCTGGCGTCACGCCTCAAGCCGGGCAGCGTGATCCATGACGTGACGGCCGTGGTTGGCCGCGCCGTGACGATGGTCCGCGATCGGCAGGTCGTGGCGCTGGACGGGTCGGTGATTCCGCTCGAGGCCGACACCATCTGCCTGCACGGGGACACACCCGGCGCCGCGGACCTGGCGCGCGCCGTTCGCCAGGGGCTGGAGGCCGCCGGCATCACCATTCGCAACCTCGGATCTGCCTGAAGGACCGTTCCCCCGCGAGCTCGCTATTCGTAGCGCATCGCGTCCACGGGCTCGAGCGCGGCGGCCTTCATTGCGGGATAGATCCCAAAGACCAGGCCGACCAGGCACGACACCATGAATCCCAGCCCGATGGCGGCCGGCGACACATGCGTGCTCCAGCCGGCGTACATGGAGATCCCCATCGACACGACTGCCCCCACCGCGATTCCGACGATGCCGCCGCCGATCGTCATCAACAGCGTTTCCACCAGGAACTGCATGGTCACGTCTCGCCGGCGCGCCCCCGCCGTGCGCCGCACGCCGATCTCGCGGGTTCGCTCCACGACGGAGGTCAGCATGATGTTCATGATGCCGATGCCGCCGACCAGCAGCGCCAGGGCGGCCACGCTGCCGACGACGACGCTGAACGTCCGCTGCGTCCGATAGCGCTGCGCCAGCAGCTCACGAGGGACGACGATGTGGAACTCGTCGGCGGCGCGGGTCTGCAGCAGCAGCCGCCGGAACACCTCGCCAAGCGCCTCCGATCGCTCTCCGTCGGCGACCTGAACCCAGACTTCATCCACCGGTTGGTTTGGTGCGACGGCAAAGGTGTGGCCCGTGAGTGTCGGCAACGGCACGAAGGCGCCACGGTTGATGTTGTGCCACCCCATCGTGCCGCCCGCTTGCGGATCGGTCCCCTGCTCGCGCAGTACACCCACAACCCGATAGTGATCGGTGGCAATGGTGATGGTCTCGCCCAAGGGATCGCGGAAGCCGAACAGCTGGCGGGCCAGGCTCGCCCCGATCACCGCCACCCGCGAGACCGTGGCCTCGTCAGTTTCCGAGATGAAGCGGCCGCGCGCGACGCCCAGGCGGAGGATCTGCTGGAACGAGGGGGTGACACCGAGGATCTGCGACGTCTGCGATTGATCGGCCCGCCCGACCTTCAGATACCGGGACACCACGGGTGAGGCCACCCGCGCCGAGGGTACCAGCGTCACGGCTCGCGCGGCATCGGCAGCCGCCAGGCTCCGCCTCATGGTGCCGCGGGCGTTGAGGCCGCCGGTGCTTTGCGCGACGAGATTGTCGAGTCCGAGCGCATCCACTTGCGCGAGCGCCTCACGGGCCGCGCCCTCGCTGACCGACATCATCGCGATGACGGCGGCCACGCCGAGCACGACGCCAAGGACGCTCAGCGCCGTCCGCAGCCGGTACCGTCCCAGCGCTTCGGTCGCAATCCTCAGGTACTCGGTGAGCTCAGCGAGGTTGAAGGGCATTGCCGCGGGCTGGGGCCTGGGCCGGCGATCCGGATTCGGTGAGCGACACGCGATCGCCCTCCTTCACGCCGGAGATCACTTCGGCGATCTGATCGTCCGACTCGCCAATCTCGACCGGCCGCGCCTCGGACCCGGTGAGCGTGTTGAGGTAGACCACATGCCGGCCATCCTTGTTGAAGATCGCGGTCACCGGCACCAGCAGCACATCCTTTCGCGAACCGACAATCACATCCGCGCGAATGGTCATCTCGGGGCGCAGCTCGGCGTCGGTCGGATCGAGGGTGATGATGAGGTCGAAGCGCTTGTCGTCGAAGGGGCGGGCGGCGGAGGCGCTGGCCAGGGCGCCGACTCGCGTCACTCTTCCCATGAGCGTCAGATTCGGAAATGCCTCAACCCGCACCCGCGCCGGCTGTCCGGCGCGGACCCGGTGGACCTCGGCCTCGCCGATCGACGCCTCCACCAGCATGCGGTTCACTTCGGGAATGGTGACGATGCCCTGGGTCGCGAACACGCGGTCGCCGATGCGAAGCTTCCGCCGCGGGTTGGCATTCAGGAACTCCTCGTAGACGACCATGCCCGGGCCGCGAGCGTGAATCGTGCATCCGTCGATCAACCGCGACAGCGTGTTCGAGCGCAGCTCCGTCTCCTGGACGCGCGCCCGGGCGTGGCCCAGCTGCGATGCCTTCTGCGCCAGCTGCAGGGCCGCCCGCTTCTGCTCGCGCGGATGCGACAACTGCACGACGATGTCGGTTCGCTTGCGCGCCAGCGTCAGCTCGTCTTCGGCCTGCTCGAGCTCATCGCCGGTGCGCGCCAGCTCGTCGCGCGTGATGAACCCCTTGTCGAGCAACGGCCGCAGGTTGGCGTATTCCTCGCGAAGGCGCTCGGCCTTCTTCTGGGCGCGCAGAAGCGTCGTGCGAGCCTCTTCCACGGTCAGCGCGCCCTCGCCTTCAGTCACCGCCTTGACTTCGGCGCCGGCCTCGTCCCACTCGCCTTCCGCCACTTGCAGGTCCATCTGGGCCTGGCGCAGCTCCTGGCGAATGCGCGCGAGCTCCACCTCGAGGTCGGTCGTGTCGAGGCGGACCAGGAGGTCGCCTCGCTCGACCTTGCTGCCCTCCGGGGCCAGCTCGCGGATCTCGATGTCGCGTCCGGGAACGGGAGAACGGTAGGTGATCGACTGGATCGGCTTCAGCGTCCCGCTCGAGGTCAGGGTCGCCGTGAGCTCACCGCGCGTAACCGTGGCCATCAACGCTGCGTCGGCGGACGGTCCGCGCCACCACCAGGCCGTCACCACCAGCACGGCCGCCGCCAACGCGGCCAGGCCCAACCTGGGCACGGTACCCGCCGCACGGAAGAACGCGCCGGCTCTACTCACTTCGACAGATTAGACGTCATCGGCACCACGGCCGTCGAGTCGGCCACGTCGGTGCGGGGATTGAAGACGCCAAGGAGGGCACGCAGCCGCAGCCGCGCCACCGCGGAGTCGGCCAGGGCCTGGATGCGACGTCCTTCGGCGGCCAGCAGGCCGCTTTCGGCGGTGACCACGTCGAGGTTGTTGGACAGGCCCGTTTCGTACCGGAGTTGCGCCACTTCCACTTCACGCCGGCCAATCTCCACGCTCGTCTCCGCCGAGAGCACGCCGCGCAGCAGGCGGTCGCGCTCCCGGATGGCGTGCTTCACATCATCGCCAATCTGGCGTTCGAGCGTCGTGACCTCCCGGCGACGGCGGTCGCGGTCGAGGACCGCTGACTGGTAGTCAACCTGTTGCGCCGTCCGATCGACGGGCATGGCAATGGTGAAGAACGTTGCGAACTGATAACCCTCCAGCCCGAAGCTGCCGCGGAACGAGGGCGCCGTCTCGCGCCGGGTCAGGGCCAGGTTGACGTCAACCTGCGGCAGCAGCTGGTTACGGGTAAACCGTATCTGGTTCTCCGCATCGTCCCTGGCAGAGACCCGGCCCTGGAGGTCGAGGCGGTTGGCGAGTGCCAGCGTGGTCGCCTGTCCGACGTCGATGGGATCGGCGGAGGGCCGCGGAATGGTGGCCTGGACCTCGAAGCGATCGGGCGTGGTCCGGCCCATCAGGAAGGTCAGATGGTCGCGCGCTTCCTCGACGCCGGCCTGGGTATCGAAGAACTGGACCTCGGCCTGTGCGACCAGTTGCTGCGACCGCAACACGTCGAGCTGCGAGACGAGGCCCGCGTCCAGCTTGGCCTCGGACGCATCGCGGAGCCGGCGCGCGCGCTCCAGGCTCTGGCGAGCGACCTCGACGAACGCCTGTTGCGAGACGACGCGGTAGTAGGCCGCGGCCACGTCCACCGTAACCTGCTGCTCCGCCATCGACTGCTGGCGATCGGCGTCGGCGCGGCGCATCTCGGCGCTGGTCAGCGAGCGGCGGGCGACGCTTCGGCCAAAGCCGCGCAGCAGTGGCTGCGTCAGCGTGAGCGTGGTGTCAGCGTTGTAGAACAGCACGTCGCCCTCTGACGAGCCCGGTTGTCCCGGTATCTGTGCCGAGACGGTGCCCGCACCCAGCCGCAGTTCGGTGCCGGTCACGAGCTTCTGTGAGACGTCGACCCGGTAGGTCTGACTGCTCACGTCGGTGCGCCCGAACGAGCCGAAGATGTTGGGCGTCACCTTGGGCCGGAAGGTGTTGCGGGCCAGCCGCAATCCGAGATCGGCCTGGGCGATGGTGTCGGCCTGATTGACGAGCCGCTCGTTCCTGGCCAGTGCCTCGTCCACCGCCTGTGCCAGCGTGAGTACCGGCGGCGCCTGCGCGAGCGCGGGCGCGGCCGCGAGCCATCCGCCCAGAGCCCACGTGGCAACGGACAGGAATCGCCGTGGATGCATGGTCGCAGTCCTCTTGTTGTTCGTTATTCGTGCGTCGTGGTTCCCTTCACCGCAGGGTCACGGCGAAGGTACCGTTGGCGCTTTCGCGAACGACGTCGCCGCGGCCCACGGTCTCGCTCTTCTCTTCGAAGATCAACGTGCCGGTGATCACGCCGCCTGAGAGCGTCCCCTGGAACGACAGAATCGTCGTCGACGTCACCGTCTGGCTGGCATCGAAATCGGCGGGCCGGGTCTCGGTTCGCTGGTCGCGAAAGCCGAGCGCTGACGGCGAGCCGGTAATCGGGTGCTGCTGAGTGAACGTGTCGGTATGCGTCGGACCATTGCAGGTTTGCGAGACCACCGCGTCGGTGCCAGAAATCTCGGCGCGGCCGACGACGGTGGTGGACGACTGCGAGTCCAGGTCAATCTTCATGGTGGCGTTCAACGCCCGCGTCACCACGCAGCTGCTGATGCCGGCGATGGTGCTCACGATCTGCCCGGTGACAGGTCCGCTGAACGCCCCCTTCACGGGTTCGTCCTTGCCGGCGACCTGCGTGGCGACAAGGGCGCCGCCGCCCACCGCCGCGCCGACGACGCCAATCGTGGTGGCCGACAGTCCGCCGCCGCCGGCCGCACCACCGCCGGCTGCGCCGGAGGTTCCGCCCGTGGTTCCGCCACCCGCCGTGCCGGCGGAACTGCCGCCGCTCGCGGCGCCGGCCGCCTGGGCCGCTGCCTGCGCGGCGGTCAGCACGTTGGTCTGCGCGATGGTGGCGGTGGCGACCTGGCCCTGAAACGCCGCCTGCACCTGGATCTGGAACGCACCAGCCGCCGACGGCGTGAGGCCGGTCACCGCCGCTTGCCCGGCGGCGTTGGTCGCCACGGTCAAGGTCGAGGCGCCGCCAAACGTCGCCGCCTTGCCGCCTTCGATGGAAAACGTCACCAGCACGCCGGGCACCGGCAGGTTGTTGCGGTCCCGCACTTCGACCACGGGGCGCACGGCCGTCTTCTGCTGGATGATGTTGACCGCATCTTCCCCCTCGATTACCAGGATGCGAAGGCTGCCGCCCTGCGCGGCCAGGGTGGCGGTTAATGCTGCGGTAAGCAGCGCGGCAACGGACATTTTCATTGGCGGCACCCACTGCGCGGCAAGATGCCGTCGATCTGGCCGACGTAGTTGCGCGCGTTCTTCGATTCGTCGAGGTACGGATTGATGTCGAGCATCCTGGTGTAACTGTCCCTGGCGTCGGCGAGGTAGCTGCATGACTGCCGCGAGTTGAACAGGTCGCGGTTGACGTTGCCCAGGAGGAAGTAGGCGATCGGATCCTTGGGCGCATGGCTGAGCGCGCGCTTGCAGTAGTCACGCGCCTTCAGCGGGTTCCCGACCTTCTGCTCGGACAGGCACAAACCCAGGAAGCCGGCGCTGCGCAGGCTGTCGTAGGCGCCCTGGCGATCGGCGTGCGCGCGGTTGCCCACCCCCAGTCCGATGAAATGAAACGCCAGCTTGGCGCCGAGACCGGTCGAGAAATTCGTCAGGTCGAGGAACGTCCGGTAGTTCGTGCGGGCGTCCGCATAGAGACTGACCTGGACGGTGCGATCGGTGCTTTCCGCCGCCATGTGCCGCAACGCGTCGGCCTTCCACAAGTGCGCCTGCGCGTTGGACGGCTTGAGCTTGATGGCCTGGTCGGCGTGCTCGACGGCCCGGCCCCACGCCGCCTTGTCCCAATACGCGCGCGCCAGCATCGAATAGGCCTCGTCGTCCGTGGCATCGAGCCGCAGCACTTCGGTCAGCTCGCGAATGGCGGCGTCCGGGTCGCCTTGCTCGATGAGGACGGCCGCGCATTCGATCCGCGAGTCAACGTGGGTCGGGTCGATCTCGATGGCACGACGGAAGTAGGCGACGGCCTCTTCATGGTTCAGCAGCAACTGGTTCACCTGGCCGAGGTGATAGGCGGCCAGGCTGAACGCCGGATCGGTGGCGAGGGCTTTCTCGAACAGCGCCGCGGCCTTCTTGAGGTCGGCCTCGCTTTGCCGGCGCTCCACCGGCACCAGGTTCATCAGGCTCATCGACGAGCGGCGGGTGAAGAGCAGCTTCTCGCCCTGTTCGTTCAGGTCCAGCGCGGGCTTCTTGATCTGGCGCACGTACCGGATCCGCAGCGTCACGGTGACTTCCCGGCCCGGCGCAATCATCACTTGCTGCCGGTCCGGCTCGTAGCCCTCGCGCGCGCCGCGGAACTCGTGGAGGCCGCTCGGGAGGCTCGGCACGACGAGCGGCTTGGCCTTGGCGATGCGGCCCACCAGCGCGCCATCGATGTAGAGGTCGACATCGTCCATGTTGGTCTCGACCACGGCGGTGCCGAGCATGGACGGCGCCTTGGCGCCTTCGGCGGAACACCCCTGCCCGACCCCGAGCAACATGTCGGGTTCGTAGTCGCCGCGCGCCGTCGGCGTCTGCGACAGCTGGCGGTCCCGGGCGTAGCGGCGGACGTTCGAGCGCACGTATTCGATCAGCTCGTCGGCGGTGATGCGCCCGTCACACGGATCGCTGTCGGCGTAGCCACGAAACGCCTGCACGAGGAAGTAGGTGAAGAACCCGTAACCGGTGGACAGGTTCGGATCCTCGAAACTCTGCTCGCGCTCGGCCGTCGCGGTGAGCGTGAGAAAACTCGTCGGCAAGGCGCTGAACTGGCGCTCCAGCGCATCGTTCGTGGTCTCGGCGTTGATCTTGCCCGAATGGCACGCGTCGGTCAGCAGGACCTTCCAGTTCGCGTTGACCTGGTTGGCCAGCACGTCGCCGAGTTGCGCCATGGGATAGGCCGTGGCCTCGAGCCGGTTCGGATCCACGTCCCAGGGCGCGAGGTAGCCCTTGCCGTCCTGGACGAAGCCATGCCCCGCGAAATACACGACCACGCGATCCGCGGGCTGCGCCACCGACGGCAGCCACTCCTCGAGTTCGCGGCGGACGTTGGCCAAGGTCGCCGCCGAGCCCTTCAGGAAGTGCACGTTCTCCGGCGGAAACGCCCCACCCTCGTGGTTGATCAGGACGCGATACATCGATTCGGCGTCGCTCTCGGGGAACTGCAGTTGCCTGGAGGCGTCGAGATTCTGATAACGGGCGACGCCGACAATCACGGCGTAGCCCCGCGGCACGCCGTCGCGGACCGGCGTCGGCTTCGCCGGCGCGAGCACCAGGTCGCGCGGCGTTTGCCCGCCCTGAGCGGCGTCGAAGGGCGGCGCCTGGGGCGTGGCCGGCGCCTGGGACTGCCCGGCGACGGTCGCCGACATCAACAACACGAGAAGCAGCCTGATCATTGGTGCGTCAGCGTGATGGTGGCAGTGACGGCCTTGCCGACTTCCGCGCGATTGACCACGTAGGTCGCCTGTTGAATGCCCGGCTTGCCGGCGCTCGACTTGTCTTTCTCGAACACGAGGTCGCGCGACCGGATGCTCTGCTGCAGGTCTTGCACCACAGACGCGGTCAGGGTTTCCGCTTTCGTCACGGGGCGTCCGAACCCTGGGAGTTGGTTCAGCGGCTCGCGGCTCAAGAACACGAACAGGTGCTCCGTTCCCGTGTTCGCGTCGAACATGAACCAGCCATCCGGCGGCACGCTGTACTCTTCCGCCCGCTTGATCGCATTCCGGCCGCCGTTGATCTGCGGACTCGGAAACAGGACCGTCCAGTTGCCGCTGGATCCCTGCGATGCCACGTAGAGGTAGCCGTCGATGTTCGACTCGAATGCCAGCTTCAGCTTGTCGCCGGAGCGGAAGGTGGTCGCGGTATCGACATCCACTTCGGCGCCGTCGGGCGACTGTTGAATGAGCCGATACCGCAGTCCGGCTGACGGCGTGCCGGTCATGCTGGCGAAGAGTTGCCTGGCCGTGACCTCGCGGACCGGAACCGTGACCACCGCGTCGGCCGACTTCATCGCGGGTGAACCCATGCTCGGTGTGGCCGCGGGCGGGGGCGGCTCCGGAGCCGTGGCGGCAGGGACAATCGTGGCGACGGTTGCCGCGGGCGACGGGTCACCGGCAGGGGGAACCGAGGCGCTCTCGGTGCCCGAGGCCGGCATGCCGACCATCAAAGCGATGGCGATTGCGGCGGCGGCCGCACCGCCGGCCCACCATAGCCTTCGGGAGGGCCGCGCCTGCGCATCCACGAGGGTCCTGACGGGCTCGCCAGCCGGCACGACGATGGTCGAGGCGGCGCCGCGGGATTCGATGGCCGAAATTCGCGCCCGCGACTGGTCGAGGAAGTTGATCAACGCCGATCGCATCTCGTCCGCGGTCTGGAACCGCTCCGTCGGCGACTTGGCCATGGCGCGGGAGACGATGCCCTCGATTTCCGGCAGCATCCGGCTCATGTCGGTGTCCATGGGCGCGGGCACCTCCTGGATGACCTTCAAGATCACCGACGAGATGCTGTCATTGTCGGGCTCGAACGGGCGGCGGCCCGACAACATTTCGTAGGCCATCACGCCGGTCGAATAGATGTCGGTGCGGCGATCGATCTGCTCGCCCTTCAACTGCTCCGGCGAGGCGTAATGCGGCGTGCCGAGCACGTTGCCCGATGCCGTGAGGGTGTCGGCCTGGAGCATGCGGGCCAGGCCGAAATCGACGAGCTTGACCGAGCCATCCGCCTCCGCTCGCGGTGAATCAGACGAGCTACGGCGAGACTGCAGGTGGATGTTACTGGGCTTGATGTCGCGATGCACCACGTCGAGGCCGTGGGCATGATGCAGCGCCTCCAGAACCTGGATGAGAATGCGAATCTTGTCCTCGAACGACAGGTCCTTGCGCTCCAGCACCTGCGACAGGTTTTCGCCCTGCAGGTACTCCATCGCGATGTAGACCACGCCGTCGATCTGGCCGGCCTCGTAGACGGTGACGATGTTCGGGTGCGAGAGGCGGGCGCAGGCCTGGGCCTCGCGCATCAGACGTTCGAGGTACTCGGCCCGGTCAATGTCGGGCCTGACGGTCTTGACCGCCACGGTGCGCTGCAGGGTGGGGTCGAAGGCCTTGTAGACCTCGCCCATCCCGCCGCGACCGAGCAACGCCTCCACCTTGAAGCGCCCGATCGTTTCCGGCAACGGTGTTGATCGCATTCCCATAAGAGCCTCGAATAAGCCTTTCCGACTTAGACAGGACGAACTCGGTAACGCAACATCAGCAGCTCGTCGCCAACTTCGATGGCTCTGTAGTGCTCACGAACTGACAACAGATGACATATCAAGGTCAGTGCCGCGCGGTTTTCGGCCAGTTTCCAGAAGAACAGGAGCGGCGGCTGACCGCGGGCTTACGAAACCGTGATCGCAATCACGGCCTTCGTTGGATTGGGCTGGAAGTGTAGCGGAAAGTCCGCAGAAATGACTAAGGGCGGCGATCCCATTGCTGGAACCGCCGCCCAAAAGTTGCCGCCAACCTGGCTCCCCCCAGCTACTACAGCACTAATGCCGTAGTAAACAGACTGGCGACAGCCACCCTTAATCCAAAGTCTGTGCCGTGCGTTTTCAGGCCGTTTTCCTTGAAATCACGCGGCCAATGCTTGCACGACGCCCACAGGTTTGTGGGCGCGATCACAGATTCGCGATCAGCCCGCCGCACCCTCCGGGTACTGCAACGCCAGGCGCAATTCCTTGGTCAGGTTGTCCACCGTCGTCCCCTGGCGCTTCCAGGCGCCGTCGGTTTCGAAACGAAGCGCGCCGATGCGGCGGCCCCACGGGGAGATGACGCGGCCAATGGCGCGGAAGTCGGTCCGGTCGGCATGCTGCTGGTCGATCTTCTGTAGCACGTCAGGCGCCACGCGGATGAACGCGCGCAGGGCGGTGGCGGACTTGATGCTGTATTTCCGGCCGTTCCAGGCCGACTCGAAGATGCTGGCAATCTGCTTGAGATAGTTGACGAAGAACTTCTTCGATTCCTCGCGGAACTCCTGGCTCTTGCGGGCGCCGCCGAGGGCGGCCTCATCGGCGAAGAGCTTCTTGAGCTCCTGCGCGAGCGGCGCCTGGCCGACGCGGCCCTTGCCGACGCCGAGCAATTTGATGTCGCCGTGAAGGGGCGACTCTTCGCGATCGTTCAAGGCGCGCACGACGTCGTGCGCGGCGGCCAGCGATTCGTCGCGATACAGCTGCCGGCCCGACAGCGAGACGAGGTGCGAGGCATTGAGGCGGGTGTGCTTCGCGTTGATCGTCACGAACATCTGGACGATGTGATCTTCCGGCACGCGGTCGAAGATGATGGCCGGCACCGTGAAGGGCTCATCGCCGAACCGATCGATGTCGGCGTGCAAGGCGAGCAGCCGGTGCTGGCCGTCGATGGCGCGCAGGATGCCCTCGCGTTCAGGCACCTTCAGGCGGCCCAGGGAGGAGCCGCTCTCCGAGGGTTCGAAGCTCAGCTTCTCGTCGCACGAGATGATCACGGCGCCGGGAATGGACGGCAGATCGCGGGCCTGCCGGCACTGCTCGTAGTACTGGACCAGTTCGTCGATCTTCTTGCGGATAATCTGGCGCTGGTACGCCTTTTCATTCGAGGCAATGCGGCGCTCGAGCAGGTCCCAGTTGATCTTGGACTGCGCACCCTTTTTCTTGCCGCGAACGCCTGCCTGCCCCTGATCCTGATAGCTCAACACCTCGAAACGCACGAGCTTGTCGATGTCACTGGCTGTCAGGGACGCCTGATAGAATTGCACGCCGAACTGCTGCATCCGGATAGCGGCTACGCTGATCATAAGAGTCTGTCCAAAGAGGCAGATTCTATAATCGCGTCCGCGCCCGCTCAATGGCTTTTGCCCAATATTGTGGGCATTTCGGTCGGAATCGGTCAGATGTATTCCCGTAAGTACTTGAATATGAAGGGTTTATAAAAATGATCGCCCTAAGGCACCGAAATCGCGCTTTCGGCCTTCTTATCCTCTTCGCCTTGGCCGTTGGCGCCTCTCCTTCCGCCGAACCCTCTGAGGCCGCCCAGGGCAGGCGGGCACCGGCCGCCCAGGGCAGGCGGGCACCGGCCGCCCCGGTCACCTCAAACGATACCGATTTCGCCGAGTTTGTGAAAAAAGCGACAACCAAGCCGGAGTTTCTGTCGCCGCTGGTCGATCATCTGCCCAAGCGGGCGGGTGTGCCGACGCCGAAGGAGATCCTGGGATACCAGATCGGCACCGAGAAGAAGCTGACCTATGTGGCCGACCAGCAGCGCTACTTCCGCGCGATCGAAAAGGCCCTGCCCGGCCGGTTCAAGACCGAAGTGGTGGCCAAGACCGAAGAAGGCCGCGACATCATGGTGGTGTACGTCTCGTCGGAAGCCAACATCAAGAACCTCGAGACCAATCGCCTGAACACGCGCAAACTGGCCGACCCCCGTGGGTTAACGCCGGCCCAGGTGCAGCAGCTCATCGCCACCACCAAGCCGCACTACCACGTCAGTGCCGGGCTCCACAGCGCCGAGACCAATCCGCCTGAAGCCGTGATGGAACTGGCGTACCGGCTCGCGGTGAGCGAAGAGCCCTACATCCAGCAGATCCGCGACAACGTGATCGTCAGCATCACGGGCGCCACCGACGTGGATGGACGCGACCGCTACGTGGACTGGTACTACGCCTACAAGGTGGACGAACTGTACGACGGCGGCGAAAACTACGGCGGGTCGCCATACTGGGGCAAGTACGTCTTCCACGACAACAACCGCGACATCAACTACGGCGTGGACTCGCTGCGGGCGCATCTCAACTGGTATCTGAACTGGGTGCCGCCGATCTGGCACGACCTCCACGAAGCGCAGACGCTGATGTACACGTTCAGCGGACAGCCGCCGCAGAATGCCAACCTCGACCCGATTCTCTACACGGAACTCCCGTTCTTCGCCAACTACGAAGTCAACAAGATGACCGGCTACGGCATGCCCGGCGTGTGGCACTTCGGGTTCGTCGACATGTGGTCGCCGGGGTACCTCGGCTACGCCGCCGCCAACCACAACGGCATGCTGCGGATGTACGAGATCTTCAACCAGGGCGGCGCCAACACGAAGAAGGCGCGGCTGTCGGGCGCGCAGACGACACGGCAGTGGTTCCGGCCCATGCCGGCGCCGGCCGGCGAAGTGGACTGGTCGATCCGCAACTCCATCAACTACGCCCAGACCGGCGTGCTCACCGCGCTGGAGCTCACGTCCAAGTTCCCGACCATGGTCGTGGAGAACTACTACAAGAAGTCGGCGAACGCGATGGCGAAGGGCGCCGACAAGCCGCCCCATGCGTTCGTCATTCCCGCGGGCCAGCGTGACCAGACGCAAGTGGACCGCGTCGCAAACCTCATCCGCCGGCAGGCCATCGAAGTCCATCGCGCCACCGCGGAGATCAAGGTCAAGGAAGGCACCTTCCCTGCCGGCTCTTACCTCGTGAAGCTGAACCAGCCGTACGGCCCGCTGGCCAAGACGCTGCTCGAGAAGCAGAACTATCCCGATCCCTCGCTGACCACCTACGACGACAGCGCGTGGACGATGGGGATGGCCAACAACATCGAGGTGAAGACCATCGAGGACAAGTCGATCCTCGACGCGCCGGCCACGTTGCTGACGGCTGATGTCACGACCCTCGGCGTACTGGCTGATCACAACGGCGCCATCGGCTCCAACGACCCGGTGTACATCGTCCGGCACAACGGCTCGTTGAACCTGATCACGCTGCGCTACCGGCTGAAAGACACGGCGATCAAGGCGGCGAAGGCCGCGTTCAAGGTCGGCGGCGACGAATTTCCGGCGGGATCGTTCCTGATACCCGGCTCCGACCGCGCGCGCAAGGAGATCGAGGCGCTCGGCCTGTCGGCCGTGGCGCTGCAGTCGGGTCCGACCGACGTGCAGACGGTGGACGTCGATCTCCCGCGCATCGCGATGTACACGACATGGGCAAACACCGAGAAGGTGGGCTGGGTGCGCCTCGCTTTCGATCGGTGGGAGATCCCGTTCGACCTCATTCACAAGGACCACGTGCAGGCCGGCGCGAACCTGCGCGCGAAGTATGACGTAATCGTGATGCCGCACCAGACCAGCGGCGGCAAGTCGATCGTCTACGAGCAGCCGAAACTGTCGAAGCCGCTGCCCTACAGGAAGAACGACCAGTTCAAGACGATGGGCTTCTACGCCGAGACCGACGACGTGCGCGGCGGCATGGGCCTGGCGGGCGCGGCCGAGCTCCAGAAGTTCGTGGACGAGGGCGGCGTGCTGATGACGCTAGGCGTGGCAAGCTACTTCCCCGCCGAATTCGGCCTGGCCAAGGGCGTGGACGCGCAGAGCCCGGCGCCCGGTTTCTACGCGCCCGGCCCGTACGTGAACAGCGAGATCCTGATGCCGAATCATCCGGTGATGTTCGGCTATCCGCAGAAGACGCTGGCCGTGCGCTATGCAGGTGGTCCGCTGCTGCAGGCGGGACCCCCGGCAGGGTTCGAGCAGTTTGCCGGCTCCTCGCCCGAGCGGCCGCAGGTGCTCGCGCGCTTCATCGGCGGCGAGGCCGGCGTGCTCAGCGGGCTGATGCGCAACCCGGATCAGACGCGGAACCGGCCCATGGTCGTGGACGCGCCGTCCGGCAAGGGCCGCGTGATCCTGTACGCGAACAACCCGATCTACCGCTGGCAGACGTTCGGCGAACACGGGATGGTGTTCAACGGGTTGCTGTTCTGGAATGACATGCCGGCAAACGGTGCCGGAGCGAAGCCGGCGGTGACGGCCGCACCGCAATAGTCCGCTGACGCAGGAGCGCCGCGATACCGGCGCGATTCTGCGATCACCTGGGCTAGCCGTGACTGGAGAGGAATTCGCGCATCAGCGCGGCGTTGCGATCGTTGGACTTGAACCAGATGTCCGCCAGGACACCCGCGAATGGAATCGAGCCGAGCACGAGATCGACGACCACGTTAGCCAGCATCTTCGACACCAGCGCGGCGGGCGGACCGTAGCGAAGGCTGCGAGCGATGAGGGTCAACGAGACGGCGGTGCCCGCCAGGTCGCCGACCACCGGCACCAGCCCGATGACGGCATCGAGCCCGATCGGACCAAGGATGGGCAGCCTGATGGCGCTGTCCATGAGACGCGCGACTCGATCGATGTGCGCGCCGAAGAAGCGGTTGACCTCGTCTGCCGGAATGCCGGTCGCGTTCGCATAGTTGGCCAGGTGCGTGAACGCGCGCGTCGCGGCCGCGCCGACCCGGCGATCCACCTCGACCGCCATGCGCTCCGCCACCCGTATGAACAGCCAGCGCGCGACGATGTAGACGATGACGCCGGCGGCAAGCACGAAAACGAACGCCGCCAGCAGCCACCACAGGAACAACTCGAGCATCGCGCTCGATTATCCGTCAGCAGCACCTTCACCAAATACCCCTGGCCCGGTGCCCGGCCCGTTTACAACCGGTTACACTCGGCGGCGCTGATCCGGGACACGATACACGGTTCACGTTGGTCCGTTATTCGCCCGCAAGACTACTGCCCATGACTTCGATGACGCTATTGGTTCGGCCGCTCGCCCTGGTGCTGTTGCTCGCATCGGCCCTGGACGCCGCCGCGCAGACGTCGCAGAACGGCGGGATCGACTACGACACGGCCCGGCGCGATCGGCGCATGCAGGCGGCCCAGGCCCAGGGACCGATCGTGCTCGACGGCAAGCTGGACGAGGCGTCGTGGGCCGGCGCGCCGCTCGCCACGGGGTTCGTGCAGAACGATCCGCGCGAGGGCGAAGCGGCGACCTTCGACACCGAAGTGAAGCTGCTCTACGACGACCGCGCGCTCTACATCGGCGTGTTCGCCAAGGACCCCGAGCCCGGCCAGATCATCGTCAACGAACTGCGCAAGGACTTCAACACCGGGTCGGCCGACGGCTTCCAGGTGGTGATCGATACCTTCCACGACGAGCGCAACGGCTACCAGTTCGCCATCAACCCGATGGGGGCGAAGTGGGACTCGCAGATGTCGAACGAGGGCCGCGACAACAACGCCAACTGGGACGGCATCTGGGACGTCGGCACCCGCATCGGCGAAGACGGCTGGTACGCGGAGATCGCGATCCCGTTCAAGACGCTGAAGTTCGGTCCCGAGGCGATGCAGACCTGGGGCATCAACTTCCAGCGCCGCCTCCGCCGCCTGAACGAGAACAGCTACTGGTCGCCGCTGCGCCGCATCCATCAGCTGTCGCGGGTGTCGATGGCCGGCACAGTCGAAGGCCTCCAGGGCCTGCGGCCGGGCGCCAACATCCGCGTCAAGCCGTACGCCCTGGCCAACCTGAACAAGCTGGCGGGCGTCGCCGTGGACAAGGACTACGACGCCGGCCTCGACGTGAAGTACGGCGTCACCTCTGGCCTGACCTGGGACTTCACCGTCAACACCGACTTCTCGCAGGTGGAAGCCGACGAGCAGCAGGTCAACCTGACGCGCTTCAGCCTGTTCTTCCCGGAGAAGCGCGACTTCTTCCTGGAGAACTCGGGCGTGTTCCAGTTCGGCGCCGGCAACACCGGCGGCGGTGGTGGCGCCAACGGCGGGCGCCAGAACGCGTCGCAGGACATGATCTTCTTCTTCAGCCGGCAGATTGGCCTGTCGCCGACCGGCGATTCGATCCCGTTGCTGGCCGGCTCGCGCATCACCGGGCGGGCTGGCGGCTGGTCGGTCGGCGCGCTCAACATCCAGCAGCGCGAGAAGGACCTCAGCCCGTCCACCAACTTCACGGCGCTGCGGCTGCGGCGTGACATCCTCGCCAACTCCGACATCGGCGTGATGATGCTGAACAAGGATCCGCAGGGCTCGGATCACAACCGCGGGTTCGGCGCCGACGCCAACTTCCGCTTCTTCCGCGACTTCACGCTGAACTTCGCCGCGGCCAAGAGCGCGACGCCGGCCGAGCGCATTCCCGGCTCGGGCGACGACTTCTACTCGAAGAGCAGCTTCGGCTACCGCGGCAACGTCTGGGAAACGCGCGGCATGTTCCAGACCATTGGCGCGCGGTTCAACGACGAGATGGGCTTCGTGCCGCGGGTCGGCGTCGACAACGCCGAGGGCTACCTCGGCGCGCACCTGCGCCCGAAGCGCTTCCGGCGCTGGCTGCGCGAGACCTTCCCGCATTTCCAGATCGAGAACTTCACCAGGCGCAACGGCGGCGGGCTCGAATCGCGCTACATGGACTGGCACTGGCCAATCACGCTGCAGAACAGCACGTTCATCGAGGTGGGCATCAACCCGAACGTCGAGGTGATCGACGACCGGTTCACCATCAACAGCCGGCGGCGCATTTTCGTCGAGCCGGGCCGCTATGAGTTCAAGGAGAACTTCATTCTCGCCAACACCAACAGCGCGGCGCCGTTCTCGATGAACCTGCGCTACGGCAACGGCGAGTTCTACGACGGCTACCGCCGCAACTACACGCTGGGCGGGACGTTCCGGATGAACCAGCACCTGAACCTGTCGCTGAGCGATCAGATCAATGACATCGACCTGACCTCCGGCTCGTTCGTCACGCACCTGGTGACCGGCCGCGTCAACTACTACTTCAGCACCAAGGTATTCGTGAACGCGCTGGTGCAGTACAACACCGACACCAACCAGTGGAGCTCGAACGTGCGGCTCGACATCATCCACCGCCCGCTGAGCGACATCTACCTGGTCTACAACGAACGGCACGACTCGCGGAGCGGCGCGATGATCAGCCGGGCGGTGATTGCGAAGATGACTTACCTGCTCGCATTCTGACGGGAGGGAACTACCGGTCGGGAACTACTTGAGGACCGGCGCGAAGATACGGAAGGGGCCCGTGAGTTTCACGCCGGCCATGAGCCTATCCTTCCCCCGCACGATGCCGTAGAGAATCAGGCACAGCACGATCGTGGCCGTGAGCGAGGCGTCCAGCGGCAGCGCCCGCCGGAACGGCCGGCCCAGCACGCCGTAGACCATCTCGACGTGAATCCAGTAGACGAAGAGCGAAGAGCGCCCGAGCGTCGCCGTGACGCGGCCGGGCGTGTCGATTGAGAAGATGTGCGGGAACCGCGTGCGCATGAACACGTGGAAGCGATCGATTCCGCGGGCCATGGGCACCATCGCCGTGCAGATACCCAGCCTGATGAAGAAGAAGGTCGGCGAGCTCGTCCAGAAGTTCGCCACCGGATAGATCGATGGCTGGAAGGACGCCGCGTAGCCCAGGCCGATGCCGGCGGCGCCCGCGGCCAGCAGCACGAGCTGCAACCGGATCTCCTGTTGGCGCGTCCGCGCCGCGTGGATGGCCTCACCCACGATCGCCCCCGCCAGCAGGAAGCCGGCCCACGGGAACAGCGCAAAGTTCGTGCGGCCCGGCAGCGGGCGGATGTAGGCCTCAATCGGATCGGGCAAGACCGCCAGCATGCCTGCTTCGCGAACGAGCGGCGTCGCCATCGTCACCGCCGTCGTCGCCAGGGCAAACAGCACCATGCGGGCGGCGCGCGATTCGGACGCCCGCCAGATCAGCGCCGCGGCGATCATCGCCAGGCCCATCACGTTGAGGATGTCCACCTTGAGGAAATTGCTGAGGGCGCCCCACCCCAGCAGCTGCGACTGCAGTCGGAAGAGGAAGGCGAGGGCAAAGACCTGGGCGCCGCGCTTGAGCGCCAGGTGCGCGGCGCCGGCGTGCGCGAGGGACGCGGCCCGCACCGAGGCCGCCATCGACAACGACAGCCCGGCGAGAAACAGGAACAGCGGCGCCGCGAGACCAGCCACGAACACCGTCTGCATGTAGAGCCCGCCCTGCCGGTCGGCCTCGCGCGTCCACGCGTCGTTGACATGGGCCAGCACCATGATGATGACGGCGACGCCGCGCGCCCAGTCGAGATAGACCTTGCGGTCGGCCGTGCTCAGGGCAGGACCTCGAACGAGGTGTCGAACTGGATGTCTTCGCGCAGCGAGTGCCACACGGAACAGTACTTGTCGTGCGACAACTGGATGGCGCGCTCCACCGCCTGCGCCGGCACGGCGCCGGTGATCTTGAAATGCAGGTCGAAGCCGGTGAAGCGGCGCGGCGGCTCCTCGCGGCGGTGCCCTGTGATCGTCGCTTCAAGAGCCGAGAAGGGATGGCGGCCCTTGGTGACGATGTCGGCGACGTCGATGGCCATGCAGCCGGCCAGGGCCATGGCCAGCGCCTGGACAGGCGACGGCCCCGCGGTGCTGTCGCTATCGAGCGTGATTTCAGTGGTGCCGGCGCGCGCGCTGAATCGCAGGTCTCCTTGCCACACGAGGGTCGCGTCGATCGGGGGTTTCACGCCAGCAGTATAGGGATGATTGGGGTCAGGCCACGAAAATCGCCCTTGTGACCCGTGAGGAAGGGCGATTTTCGTGGCCTGACCCCAATCATCCCTTGCGTCTGGAGTTCCGAAGGGTTGCACTGGATACGCCGGTGTGCTAAATATTCAGCACTTGCGGTATTTTTAGCATGACCACCAACGACCCGCTTTCCCGGCGCGAACGGCAGATCCTCGACATCCTCTACGCCAAGGGCACGGCGACCGTGGCCGACGTGCAGGACGCCCTGCCCGATCCGCCCAGCTACTCCGCCGTGCGCGCGCTCCTGCGGATCCTCGAAGAAAAGGGCCACGCCCGCCACCAGTCGCAGGGCACGCGCTACCTCTACCTGCCGATGGTGCCCCGCGAGCGGGCGCGCAACTCCGCTCTCACCCGGATCGTCAAGACGTTTTTCGATGGTTCGGCCGCGCAGGCCGCAGCCGCGCTGGTCGATTCCGGATCGCTGTCTGACGAAGACCTGACCAACCTGTCGGCGCTCATCGAACGCGCGCGGAAGGAAGGACGCTGATGGACCTCGAGCTGATCCTGCGGACGTCGATGCTGCTGGCGGCCGCTGCCGTCCTGGCGCGATTGCTCCACCGCGCCGCGCCTTCCACGCGCCATCTGGTCTGGCACCTCGCCATCGTCTTCGTGGTGCTCGCCCCGTTGCTCGCCCCGTTCGCGCCCCCAATAAGGGTGCCCAAGATCAAGGTGCTCATGGTGCGTGCGGTGCCGGAGGTGCCAAGTGCTGTGGTGCCGGTGCCTGGTGTGCCAAGTGCATTGGCGCCGGTGCCCGGCACGCCTGGCACCCTTGGTACTGTTGGCACCGATGCACTGGGCACCTTCGGAACCGTACGCACGCTCGGCACTTGGGTCGTGGGCTCGTGGTTCCTAGTGTGCTGGGTCTCGAGCGGTCTCTCGGTGAGGCGTGGTTCGAAGCCGGCGCCTGGTGAATGGATCGCCGAAGCACGGAGCGCGGCGGCACGCCTCGGCTTCACCGGCTCGCTCGATGTCCGCCAGACGCTCCAGGACGGCAGCCCACACGTCGCCGGGCTGTTCCAGTCGGTCGTGATGATGCCGCCGTCTGCGGCGCAGTGGTCCGCTGAAGAGCGCCAGGCCGCTTTCGTGCACGAACTCACGCACATCCGGCGGCGCGATCGCCGGACGCAGGCCATCGCACAACTCGCGTGCGCGATCTACTGGTTCAACCCGCTGGTGTGGCACGCCGCCGCCGGCCTCGCGCGCGAGCGGGAACGGGCCTGTGACGACGAAGTCCTGCGCCTCGGCGTGAAGCCGTCGGCGTATGCGACGTTGCTCCTTGACCTGGCGCGCCGGCCGGCGGCGTGGACACCGGCGACCGCACTCAGCATGGCGCGACCGGCGGCCGTCGAGGGCCGGCTCCTGATGATCCTCGCGGCTGTGGTCCACACGCCGCGGCGCTCAACCAAGTGGCTCGTCGGCGCGACGGTGGCGGGGTTGACCACTGCCATCCTCGGCGCCCAGCCCTCGGCGCCGGTCGATCAGAGCTCGCCGGCGCCCCGACCGTCCGCGGTCGCGACCGCCGAGCCCGCCGCGATCGTACGGCCGCAGGAGGTGCTGCAACTTGATGACGTCCACGCCGCGCCGGGCCTCACCGACACGCTGGTCCGCGCCCTCGGGGATGCCAGCGGACAGGTCCGTGAGCAGGCCGCCCTTGGCCTGGCGCTCACGCCCGGCAATGACGTCATCGACCCGCTGCTGACGGCGCTGAAGGACCGCGATTCGCAGGTGCGCGAAAAGGCCGCCATCGGCCTGGCGTTCCGTCGCGACCCCCGCATCATCGAGCCCCTGCTTGGCGCCCTGACCGACGACGACGGTCAGGTGCGGGAGAAGGCGGCGATCGCGCTCGGCGCCAGCGGCGACCCGCGCGCGTACGAGGCACTGAAACGGGCGACCGCCGATCCGGATCCCCAGGTTCGTGAGAAGGCCGTGGCCGGACTGGTGTTGCTGGGACTCCGCCAGTGACCAGCATCCTGTCGGATCTGCGGCATGGGCTGCGCGTGCTGGTGCGCACGCCGCTCTTCACGTTGTGCACGATTGCGGCGCTAGCCATCGGGATTGGAGCGACCACGGCCCTGTTCAGCGTGGTGAACGCGCTGCTCATCAAGCCGCTGCCCTATGCCGACGCCGACCGGCTCGTCGTGGTGTGGGAGCACAACCTGCCTCGCAACCGCGCGCGCAATGTCGTGAGTCCCGCCAACTACCTCGAGTGGAAGTCCCGCAACCGCTCGTTTGAACGCCTGGCGGCGTTCACGCAGAACCGCGTCACCCTGACCGGCAACGGCGATCCCCAGGAACTGGCCACCATCGTCGTCACCAGCGACCTGATCGATGTGCTGGGCGTGGCGCCGATGCTCGGGCGCGGTTTTGTCGAAGGCGAGGACCAGGAAGGCGCGGCGCGCACGATGATCGTGTCGCACGCGACGTGGCTGCGGCAGTTTGGCGGCGACCCCGGCGTGGTGGGCCGGGCCGTCACCATCAACGGCGAGCCGATGACCGTGGTCGGCGTGATGCCGCGCAGCTTCGAGGTTTTCGGGTTGCCGGCGGATGTGTATACGCCATTCCGCCTGGGCCCATCGGCACGGCGATTCTCCGGACGCAGCATCGTCGTGCTGGGCCGCCTCAAGCCCGGCGTGACGCGCGACCAGGCGCAGGCAGAGATGGAAAGCGTCATGGCCGACCTGCGCCGCGAGCAGCCCGACTTCAACACCGGGTGGACGGCCAACGTCGTGCCCCTTCGCGAACAGCTGGTCGGTGACGTGCGCCTCGCCGTGCTCGTGCTGTTCGGCGCCGTCGGCGCCGTGCTGTTGATCGCGTGCGGCAACATCGGCAGCCTGATGCTGACCCGCGCGTCGGGGCGAAGGCGCGAGCTGGCCATCCGCTCCGCCGTGGGCGCGGGCACCGGCCGCCTGCTGACGCAATTGGCGTGCGAGTCGCTGATGCTGTCGCTCGCGGGCGGTGCGCTGGGCGTGCTACTCGCCGGCTGGATTCTCAGCGGCCTATCGTCCTGGGTGGCGACGCGGCTACCGATTCCCCTGCTCTCGCAGGTGTCGATGGATCCGAGCGTGCTCGCGTCCGCAGCCGTGGTCACCTTCTTTACCACGGTGGTCTGCGGCCTGGCGCCGGCGCTCGGCGCCACCGGCGGCTCGCTGGTGACGGCACTTCGTGACGGCGCGCCGAGCCTGTCGGGGACCGCGCGCGGACGCGTGGTGCGCCAGGGCTTTGTCATCGGCGAAATTGCGCTGGCGCTCACCGTGCTCTGCGGCGCCGGCCTGCTGGGCCGAAGCCTGCTCGAACTGCAGAACGTGAATCCCGGCTTCTCGACGGGTTCGGCGCTGTCGCTGCGCGTGACGCTGCCCCAACGGTCATATGCCAATTCCGATGCGCAGCACGCCTTTCACATGCGCGTCATGGAGGGGCTGCGAGGTTTGCCTGGAGCCACCGCGGCCGGCGGCACGTCCTTCCTGCCGCTCGCCGGGGTCGGTCCGGCGACGTCGTTCTGGCGCGCCGACGCGCCCCAGCCGCCACCCGCCGAGCGCCCGGTCGTTGACGCGCGGCCGGTCACCACCGGCTACTTCGAGGCGATGAACATCCGGTTGCTGGCCGGACGGGACGTGGCGGAGGCTGACACCGAGGACCATGATCCGGTCGCAGTGATCAACGAGACGTTCGCGCGGCAAATCTATCCGGGCGACAACCCCATTGGCCGGCGCTTCATCCTGAACCTCGGCAACGCCAGGCCTCACGAGATCATCGGCGTGGTCGGCGACGTGAAACTCGCATCGCTCGAGGGCGAGATCCGGCCGACGGCCTACCTGTCGTCGCGCCAGTACGCATTCGGGATGATGACCTACGTGGTACGAACCACGTCCGACCCCGGGCGGCTGGCGCCCGCGGCGGTGCGCGTAGTCCGCGAGATCGATCCGTTGCTGCCGGTATCGGCGGTGCGGCCACTCGATGCGGTGTTCGCGGAATCGATCGCGCGGCCGCGGCTCATCGCGGCGGCGATGAGCGTGTTCGCCGCGGCCGCACTGTTGCTGGCCGCCCTCGGTGTCTACGGCATCGTGGCCTACTCGGTGTCGCAGCGGACACGGGAGTTCGGCATCCGGGTGGCTCTCGGCGCGCGGCCGGCGCAGATCGTCGGCATGGTCGTCGGCCAGAACCTTCGGGTCGTGGCACTGGGCATCGCCGTGGGGCTGCTGTGCGCCGTTCCCGCCACGCGCGTCCTGCGAGGGTTGCTGTTCCAGGTGGGGCCCAACGACCCGGCTACGTTCATCGCGATCGGCGTGACGTTGACGCTGGTGGCGGTGGTGGCGGCGTACTTGCCGGCGCACCGCGGCACGCGCATCGATCCGGTCGTGACGTTGAAGGTGGAGTGAAGGCCGGCCGGGCGCGCGAGAGTGCGCCCCTACTCCGAGTAGACGACCGTGCGGACGCTGCGGTGCCGCCGGGCCAGTTCCGCCGGCAACGGCTTGCTCAGGTAGACCTTTGATTCGGCGCTGTCGGCCTCGTTCGGTTCGTGCTTGACGACGTTGAAGTGCAACTGCGCGAGCACGGCGCGCATGTCGTAGTAGCGGTTCTTGGTCTTGACGACGACCTCTTCAAAGCCCGCGGCCAGCGCCCACACCTCGGATTCCTCGGTGAGCGCGCGGAAGTGGCCCTGGCCGCGCCAGTCGCGGCGCGTGCCGCCGATCCACGAGTAGAGAATGCGGCGGCCGTCGAACCTGACCGGGCCGGTGAGCCGGTCGACGAGGTCGCGGAGCTTCGGCACCGACTCGGTGTTCCGGATCTCATGGACAATCTTGTAGGACACCGGCACCAGCGCGCCGGTCGGATCCTCGGGCAGCGGCGCCTCCGCCATCAGGATCAGCGATTCACGATCGCGCAGGCGTTCGATGATCTCGGCCGCCGTCTTCCGGCGCGGGAACTCGCCGAAGTACTCCTCGATGTACTGAATTTCCAACGCGCCTGGCTCGAGCGCGTACTGCTTGATCAGGTACTCCACGGGTCGGACGATTATACGAGATGCGTCAGGCGGCAGCGCAGGTTCAGTAGTCCATGCCGATGACGGCGCCGTGGTCATCCACGTCCAGTTTCTGGGCCTGGGGGACCTTGCCCAGGCCCGGCATCAGCATCATGCTGCCGGCGATGGCCACCACGAAACCGGCCCCGGCCGAGAGGGACACGTCGTTCACGCTGAGCGTCCATCCGGTCGGCGCGCCCATCTGCTTCGGATCGTCGGTGAACGAGTATTGGGTCTTGGCGATACACACCGGCAGCGCGCCGTAGCCCAGCGCCTCGAGCTTGGCAAGCCGCGACTTCGCCGCGGGCTTGAACGACACGCGGCCGGCGCCGTAGACCTTGGTCGCCACCGCCGTGATCTTCTCGACGAGGGTCTGCGCCGCCGAATACACCGGCTTGACCGCCGACGGATCGGACGACTCGGCGGCCGCCACGAGCTTCGCCGCCAGGGTCGTCATGCCGTCCCCGCCCTTGGTGTATCCCTCCGCCAGGGCGGCGTCGGCGCCGATCGAGCGGCAGTAGCTCATCACCAGTTCGAGGTCGGCGTCGGTGTCGCCGGGGAAGCGATTCAAGGCGACCACCGCGGGCACGCCCCATCGCCTGATGTTCTCGAGGTGGCGGGCCAGGTTCGGGAAGCCGGCGTCCACTGGACCATCAGGCGACCCGCCCTGCGTGCGCAGCGCCTTCAACGTAACGATCACCGCGGCAGCGGCGGGCACGTGCCCGCACATCGGCATCACGATGTCGAAGAACTTCTCGGCACCAAGGTCGGCGGCGAACCCCGTCTCGTTGACGACGTAGTCGGCCAGGTGCAGGCCGATGCGCTGCGCCAGCACGCTGCTGGTCCCATGCGCGATATTGGCGAACGGGCCGCAGTGGATGATGGCGGGAGCGCCCTCCGTGGTCTGCACGAGGTTGGGCAGCACGGCGTCGTTCAACAGCACCATCATCGGGCCCACCGCCTTGAGGTCCTCGGCGGTGATGGCCTTGCCGTCGTAGCTGAAACCGACCACGATGCGCGCCAGGCGGCGGCGCAGGTCGGCGCGGCCCTCCGACAGCGCGAGGATGGCCATGATCTCCGACGCCGCGGTGATCACGAAACCGGTCTCGCGCGCGGGACCGCTCTCGCGCCCGCCCAGGCCGGTGGCGATGCGACGCAGCGCGCGATCGTTCATGTCCATGCAGCGCGGCCAGAGGATCTCCTTGGCGTCGATCCGCAGGTCGTTGCCGAAGTGAAGGTGCGCGTCGAGCAGCGCCGCCAGCAGGTTGTGGGCCGTGGTGATGGCGTGGAAGTCGCCGGTGAAATGGAGGTTGATCTTGTCGAGGGGCTCGACCGACACCTTGCCGCCGCCCGTGGCGCCGCCCTTCATGCCGAACACCGGGCCGAGGGACGGTTCGCGCAGTGCCGCCACGGCGCTGTAGCCGAGCTTCACGAGGCCTTGGGTGATGCCGATGGTATTGACCGTCTTACCCTCGCCGCTCGTGGTCGGCGTGATCGCCGTGACCAGGATCAGCTTGCCCTTGCGGGTGGGAAAGCGGTCGAGCGCTTCCAGCCGGATCTTGGCAATGTAGCGGCCGTATGGTTCAAGGAGGTCCTCGGAGAGGCCGAGGCGCTTGGCAATGTCGGTAATGGGCAGCATAGGGACCCCTTCATCTTACTGGGTCATGGCTGGGCCAGGCGCGGGGCGCACTATTTGGAAAGCAGCGCCGGCAAGGCGACGGACGGCCACTCGGTGTCCCACCGCTCAGCGGCGTTCTCGAACAGCCACGCCTTTGACTTGCCGAGCGCTGACGCCGGATCGAGGGTCTTCGACGCCACGGCAAGGAACACATTGGCCAGGTCGCCGGGATCGCGAAACGTGACTCCCTCGTGCCCGTTGGTGAGCACCTCCGCCAACACCGGTGCGTAGTCGAACGCGGCCGCGGGCACGCCGGCGCCACGGAAGTCGGCAAGCTTCATCGGCAGGTCGAGTCCGGACGACGACTGGTGCAGGCACAGGCCGAGATCGGCCATGCCGATCAGGACGGGATAGTCGGCGGCTTCGAGCCAGAGCGTCCTCACGGCAATGGCCTTGAACGAGCGGCGCGCGGCCCGCGCTTCGAACGACTGGCGTAGCGCACCGCGGCCGGTGAGGATGACGGCAAGGTGAGGATGCGACGATTCGCTGGCCAGCTGGCGTTCGGCACGCTCGAGCGCCTCGAGCAACAAGTCGAAGTCTTCGTCCGGCGTCCAGCTCGTGGGGCAGACGATCAGCGGCAGCCGGTCGCCGCCGAGGGACATCTCTTGCGCGAGCCGGGTCCACAGCGCAACGGCGGCGGATGGCACGGTCGGCGCAAACGACGACGCCGGCCGATCGTAGAGGACCGTGGCGGTAATGCCGTAGTTGCCGCGCAGCCAGGCGGCGAGGGCCTTCGAGACGGCGAAGTGGCCGTCGGCGCGCCGGGCCCAGCGGCGTTCGCTGCGCGACAGCGCGGTCACGGCGCGGTGCGATTCCCCGAGGCGAATCGCCGCCACGGTGTGAGAGAGGTTGTGCCAGTCGATCACCAGGCGCGACCCGCGGAGCCGCGCCACCGCCCACGCCACGGCGAGGCTCGGCACCGCCGGCGGATTCTGGACGAGGATGACGTCGGCCTTCGGCAACCGCATCAGCATTGCAAACAGCCGGCGTGCCTGGCCCGCGGCGCGAGCCATCGAGCCCCACACGAATCGCCGGATGCCCCCCGTGGCGCGTCCCTGGAAGGCGCGATCCGGCAGGCGATGGCACGTCACGCGCGGATGAGTGGCGACGGCCGGTACTGGCGGGGCGCCTTCGAGCCCCACCAAATCGACGTCGTGCCCGGCTGCGGCCAGCGACGCGGCGTGGTACTGCATCCGCGGGCTGCGACCCAAATCTCCGAGTACGATAACGGCGGTTCGCATTTGATGGTGTACCTGCTGCTCGGCCTCAGTAGCGCGGCGCTTGCCCTGCTCTTGACCCCGCTGGTGTCGCGGGGGTCGATCCGGCTCGGACTGGTAGACGCCCCGGGAGGCCGGAAGGTTCATGCCCAATCGGTGCCGAGGCTGGGCGGCGTGGCGGTGGTGGCCGCCACAATCCTCGCGATGATACTCGTCCTGGCGTTCGCGCCCGGCAATTTGGACCCCGCGATTTGGCAGGCACTGATGCCCCTGGCGGCCGCGGGCGGCCTGATCTTCGGGATCGGACTCGTGGACGATGTCCGCGGCGTCGGACCCTGGCCGAAGCTGGCCGTGCAGATCCTGGCGGCGTTGATCGTGATGGCCTCGGGCCTGCTGATCCAGCGGGTGACGCTGCTCGGCATGTCATGGGATCTGGGATGGCTGGCATGGCCGGTGACGGCGGCGTGGATGGTCGGCCTGACCAACGCCTTCAACCTGATCGACGGCATCGACGGCCTGGCGGCGGGCATCGCGGTGCTGGCCGGCGCCACCTGCGGCGCGATCCTGATCGTGCGCGGCCATTCGGCCGAGGCCATGATGCTCGCGGCGCTGGTCGGAGCGGCGCTCGGCTTCCTGGTGTTCAACTTCCCGCCCGCCTCGATCTTTCTCGGCGACAGCGGCAGCCTCCTGTTCGGATTCATCCTGGCCGCGACCGCCATCGCCGGCTGGCAGAAGGGCGCCACCGCGCTCGCCACCGGCGTGCCGCTGTTGATCTTCGCGCTGCCGATTGCCGACATCGTCACCACCGTCTTCCGGCGGGCCATGGCGAAGCCGGCGAACGGCCGCCCCTCCGTCCCCACGGCAATCCGGCAGCTGTTCGAACCGGATCGCCAACACATCCACCATCGCCTGCTGGCGCTCGGCTGGTCGCCGCGGCGGACCGTGCTGATCCTGTATGCCGTCACCGCCGCCCTTTCGTTGCTTGCGCTGTCAACGGCGCAAACGCCATGAAGCGCGTCCTGCTGGTGCAGCCGTCGCTGCAGCCGCCGGGCGGCAGCAGTGGCGTGGCGTCATGGGTGCTGCAGGCGCTGGTGCCCGAGCACCGCGTCACGGTACTGTCGTGGCAGCCCGTGGACGTCGGGCCGATCAACCGGTTCTACGACACCC
This sequence comes from Vicinamibacterales bacterium, assembly GCA_041659285.1. Lineage (NCBI taxonomy): Bacteria > Pseudomonadati > Acidobacteriota > Vicinamibacteria > Vicinamibacterales > Vicinamibacterales bacterium. Next base: position 124,029 of record JBAZYO010000009.1, read on the forward strand.
GGCTGCAGCGCAGCGACTTCGACACCATCGTCGTGCCGCGGCACTGGACCGTGACACCGGACCTGCTGCCGACGCCGGCCACGCTCGTGAAGCTGGCGTTGCTCATGCGCTACACGCGCAAGGTGAGCGCGGGCTTCGACGTCATCTTCGGCGTCCACAACGAGACCGACTACGGCCGGCGCGGCATCCAGTACATCCACTACCCTTCGTACCTGCGGCCGCGGCCGCAGGTGGATCTCCGCTGGTACCACCAGCCGAGAGCAGCACTGCGCGCCTATTACTCGCTGACCGATCGGATCGCCGGCTTCTCGATCGACCGCCTGAAGGCCAACCTGACGCTGGTCAACTCGAACTGGACGGGCGAGCACGTCCGCGGGTTCCTCGGCGGGGACCCACGCACGCTCTACCCTCCCGTCGCGGATCCGGGGGCCGGCCTGCCGTGGAGCGAGCGGGCGCCAGACTTCCTGGCCATCGGCCGCATCTCGCCCGAAAAGGACTACGAGCGCATCATGCGAATCCTGTCGCGGGTGCGCGCGCGCGTCCCCGACCTGCGGCTCACGATTGTCGGCACGTGGGACCGGCACACCGCGCGGTACGCCAGGGGCTTGCAGGCGCTGGCGGAGTCGATCGGCAGCTGGATCCAGTTTCGGCAGAATGTGAGCCGCGATGAGATTCGCGGCTTGATGGGCTCCCACCGGTACGGCCTTCATGGCATGCGCGAAGAGCACTTCGGCATGGCGCCCGCGGAACTGGCGCGCGCCGGCGTCATCGTGTGGGTGCCGAAGGGTGGCGGCCAGATGGAGATCGTCGGCAACGAGCCGTCGCTGATGTACGACTCAGACGATGAGGCCGTCGCCAAGATCACCGCGGTGCTGGCCGACCCCGCCGAACAGGACCGCCTGCGCCGGCTGCTCGCCGCCCGCGCCGAGATGTTCTCGACGGACCGCTTCATTCGCGAAGTCCGCGACATCGTGGACAGCTTCAGGGAATAGCGCGCCCACGCCATCCCCGGCGCGGGTGGGCTTCGCCTCAAACTCGACTCATGGACGCTTGCCATGATAGATTTCGCGCCGAACTGCCGCCTCTATGCATTAGGGCGTACTGGCCGGTAGTGGGATCCCCCGAATGCTCCACCGACTGAATCGGCGTGTCTCCGGCCAGCGAGACTTGTGGCTCAGCGTGGCGATTGTGGTCCTGGTCTCCGGCTTCCTGTTGAGATCCGCGAGCACGACGACTTACGCACAGGCCAACAACACGCCGTCTGCTCCCACGAACGAAACATCCACGAACGGGACATCGTCGGGACCCAAGCCCGGGAACGGGACGCCAACGATGACGCTGACCCCGCGCGTCGATTGCGTGGTCCCGGATGTCCAGATGCCGGGCTTCTTCATCGCGTCGTTTGGCTACGAACGCGCCGTGAACCAGTCGCCAGTGGTGGCGAGCAACCCGTATGGTCCCGGCAACAGCGTCGAGTACTTTTCGGGGAACGGCTCCGGAATCCTGCCGGCCACTATTGGCGTTCCGGTGGAGTTCACCAACGGGCTGCACCAGTTCCAGTTCTCGGTCCGATTCCAGGCGGGCGACGCCGTCCAGTGGCTGCTGGCGGATTCCTACTACGGCGGGACCAAGCTCGCGGTGGCTGATCAAGACACCGTGACGGCATGCGCGGTGGCTGGTCCCGCGGGTCCCCAGGGTCCTGAAGGTCCCACCGGCCCTCCGGGCATTCAAGGTGAACCGGGCGCGCCCGGCAACGAGGGTCTAATCGGGCTGACTGGCAAACCAGGTATCCCCGGCAACATCGGCCCGGCGGGCATCGCGGGAGAACCGGGTCCTCCCGGCAAGGACGGTCCGATCGGTCCGGTTGGCCCACAAGGAATACCAGGCAACATCGGCCCTGTGGGCCCGATCGGTGCAGCCGGTCCGGTTGGCGCCACGGGCGCGACCGGTCTCGGCATGTCGTTCGTCTCGCAAACGATTACTGAGAGTGGTCCGCTGACGCTCGGCCCCGGCAACGCGAGCATGATCTACCTGGTCCGCCAGTCCAACTCGCGGTCCAACCGGAACAACCGAATCGTCGTGACACTGCCGCCGGCCGCCGACGGCATCAACCGCACGCTGACCATTCGGCGGATGGATTCACGCGGCCAGGTGCACGTGGTGCCGGGCAATGGCGAATCGCTGGAGGGCCGCGGCCGCGAGCGTTCGCAAGACGCGATTGCGCTCGAGGGCCGCAGTGACTACGTCACGCTGGTCAGCGACGGTACCGCGTGGTACGTGTTCGCCGACGGCAAGTAACGCGCTCGATCACAAGCGAGAAGGGGTCGCCACCTGGCGGCCCCTTTTCTTTTTGGATCGTCAGGTGAGCCGCCGGAAGCCCGGATCGCTCAGGAGCGCGTCGTAGGTCCCCACCCCGGCCACCCGGCCGTCCTGCAGGTAAATCAACTGATCGCAACTCTTCACCGTGGACAACCGGTGGGCGATGGCGATCACGGTGCGCGTCCCGTGAACCGCGGCGATGGCTTCGGTCACCTCGCGCTCGGTCTGGTTGTCGAGCGCCGCCGTCGCTTCGTCGAAGAACAGCACCGGCGGGTCGTGGTACAGCGCCCGGGCGATGGCGACACGTTGCCGCTGGCCACCCGACAGGCGAATGCCGCCCTCGCCCACCACCGTCTCCAGCTTCCCGGGGAGGGCGGCCACCACTTCGTCGAGGCGGGCGAGCGCGATCGCCGCCGCCAGCCGGTCTTCGTCGATCGCGCCGTCGGGAATGCCGAACGCGATATTGCGCCGCAGCGAGTCGTCCAGCAGGTAGACGTCCTGTGAGACGTAACCAATCTGCCGCTGCCACGTGCGCTCGAGGCCTTCCAGCGGGATACCGTCAATCAGGACGCGGCCGGAGGTCGGCGTCAGCAAGCCGAGCAGCACGTCCACCAGCGTGGTCTTGCCCGCACCCGTCGGGCCGACAATGCCGACAGATTGCCCGCGGCGAATGGTCAGCGAGACATGGTCGAGGGCGAGGGGCGCGCCGTCTTCATACCGGAACGACACCTCGTCACAGACGAGCGCCTCGTGCAGCAGGGCCGGCTCGGGCGAGAACGGCCGCGCGACCGGGGCGCGAAGCGCCCGCATGTCGTCGTCCATGGTCTTCACCCACGGATGTGCCTCGCGCAGGTAGCCGACGTTCATCATGATGCGGTTGGCCGACGGGATGACCCTGAACCCGGTGTAGGCGAACAGCGCGAGCACCGACACGGTGCTGCCGCCCGAGGCGCTCTCGCGCATCACGAGGAACACGACCAGCAGCATGCTCAGCACCAGCGTGGTTTCGACGCCGTGCCGCGCGGCGCTGGCCGACCACGACCGGCGCTGCTTGGTCCGCGACAAGGCGCGCTTGACGTGGCGGAACTGTTCCTCGAAGAACGGCTGGCGGCCCGACACCTTGACGTCCTTGATCGCGCCCAGGCTTTGCTGCAGCACGTGGAGTTGCTCCTGCAGCAAGGCGCGTTCGGTCTCGCCGATGCGCTCCCAGCTCCGGCGGGTCAGGACGATCGGCCCGACGACGACAGCCAGGACGATGATGACGGCAATCAACGTAATGGGCGGCGCCGACGCCACCAGCACCATGGCCAGCGCGGCAATGGTGACCACTTCGGCCAGGATGTTGACGGCCGATCCCGCCACCAGTTCGAACGCGACGTCGGAGGCGCGCGTCATCGGCTGGATCACCGAGGCCGACCGGCGCCTGACGTGGAACAGGTAATCGGCGGCGAGATAGCGCGCCAGCAGCCGCTCGGCCGCGGCGGCGGACGAGTTGAAGACCACGCCTTGCCGGACCCAGTCCACCCACGACAGGAACAGGGCGCGCACCAGGTAGAACACGCCGACGCCCAGCGCCAGTGCGGCGACGACCGCCCGCGGATCGTCGGTGGGCCAGGCGCGCCAGACCTGCGAGACCACCGGCGCGGTGCGCACCTGTTCGGGCTCGACGACCAGGCGGAGGAGTCCAAAGGTGGCGAGCGCGCCCGCGGCTTCGATCAGGGCACTCAGGCTGACCAGCGGCACCAGCGCCAGCCACGGCCAACGCTCGCGCGGCGTCAGCCAGCGCAGCACCGTGCGGACGTCGTGAATCACGAGGCCACCTGGGTCACGGGCGCGTGCGCGGCCGCTCCGATCGAAGGCGTCTTGGCAAGTATCGGCCAGTATAATCGCTGCGGAATGCAGGATCTCACGACAGGCTCGCTCACCGGCCACCTCCTCAAGACCACCAGCTTCATGCTCGTCAGCATGGTCTTCCAGGCTCTCTACGTGCTGGTGGACTTGTTCTGGGTCGGGCGCCTCGGCACCGACGCGGTGGCCGCCGTCGGCATCAGCGCCAACCTGTCGTTCCTGGTACTGGCCGTCTCGCAGATGCTCGGGGTCGGGACCACGACCATGGTGTCGCATTCGGCCGGGCGCAAGGAACACGACCGGGCCATCTTCCTGTTCAACCAGTCGCAGGTGCTCTCGATGGTGGCGGGCGTGCTGTTCCTGGCGCTGGCGATGTTGTCTCGCACGGCCTACGCCGCCGCGCTCAGCGCCGACGCCAGCATGCAGGCCCAAGCCGAAGAGTACCTGTTGTGGTTCATTCCGGCGATGGCGCTGCAGTTCGCAATGGTCGCGATGGGCGCGGCGTTGCGCGGCACCGGCAACTTCAAGCCCGGCATGATCGTGCAGACCGGCACCGTGGTGTTGAACATCGTGCTGGCGCCGGTGCTGATCTTCGGGTGGGGCCCGTTCGATCCCCACGGCGTCAGCGGCGCCGCACTCGCCACGTTCATCGCGATTGCGATCGGCGTGGTGTGGATCTCGTATTACTTCATGGACCGTGACGCCTACCTGCGGTTCCGCCTCGCCGACTGGCGGCCGAAGTTCCAGGTGTGGGGGCAGATGCTGAAGATCGGCCTGCCGGCGGGTGCCGAGTTCGCGTTGATGGGCCTTTACATGGTCGTCGTCTACGCCATCAGCCGTCCGTTCGGGGCGGCGGCGCAGGCGGGGTTCGGCGTCGGCTTCCGCATCGTGCAGTCGGCGTTCCTGCCGGTCGTGGCGTTGGGGTTTGCGGTGGCGCCGGTGGCCGGCCAGAATTTTGGCGCCGGTAAGGGTCAGCGCGTGCGCGAGGTGTTCAAGACCGCCGCCTCGATCGCCGCGGCCGGGATGCTGGTGCTGGCGGTGGGCATCTACCTGGGGGCGGCGCCGTTGATTGGGCTGTTCAGTGCCGACGCCGAGGTCATCCACGTCGGCGTGGACTACCTGCACGTGGTCACCATCAACTTCGTGGCCTCGGGCATCACCTTCGTCTCGGCGAGCATGTTCCAGGGGATGGGCAACACGGTGCCGTCGCTCGTGACCTCGTTCCTGCGCATCGTCATCAGCATCGTGCCGGCCATCATCCTGTCGCGCCGGCCCGACTTCGCCCTGACCTGGATCTGGTGGCTGACCGTCCTCTCGACCGCCCTCCAGATGGCGCTGAACCTGACCCTGCTGCAGAGGGAATTCCGGCTGAAGTTGGCGTGAGACGGGGCCGGACCCCTATATAATCGCCGGGTACATGAAGCTCGCCGTCCCGAAAGAATGCCGCCCCGGTGAACGCCGGGTCGCGGTCACCCCTGAAAACGTCGCGCGCCTGATCAAGCTGGGCTTTTCGGTGGCCGTCGAACACGACGCCGGCGCCGCAGCCTCGTTCGGCGACGACGATTACGCCGCCGCTGGCGCGGAGGTCATCACCGGCACCCGCGACATCTGGCTGGCGGGCGACATCGTCCTCAAGGTGCAGCCGCCGGCACCGCACCCGGAGCTCGGCGTGCACGAGGCGGAGCTGATCCGCGAGGGCGGCACGCTGATCAGCTTCCTGTATCCCGGGAAGAACAAGGACATCATCGACCGGCTGGCGGCGCGCAAGGCCACCGCGATTGCCGTGGACCAGATCCCGCGCATCACGCGCGCGCAAAAGATGGACGCCCTGTCGTCGATGGCCAACATCGCCGGGTACCGCTCGGTGATCGAGGCGGCGAGCTTCTACGGGCGCTTCTTCACGGGCCAGATGACGGCGGCGGGCCGGGTGCCGCCGGCGAAGGTCCTGGTGATTGGCGCGGGCGTCGCCGGGCTGGCGGCGATTGGCGCGGCGCGCGGCATGGGCGCCATCGTGCGCGCGTTCGACACGCGCCCCACGGTGAAAGAGCAAATCAAGAGCATGGGCGCCGAGTTCATCGAGCTCAAGTTCGTCGAAGACGGCGAGGGCGCGGGCGGCTATGCCAAGGAGATGAGCCCGGCCTTCATCAAGGCCGAAATGGAGATGTTCCTCGCGCAGGCGAAGGAAGTCGACATCATCATCACCACCGCGCTGATTCCGAACCGGCCGGCGCCGGTCCTCATCACCGAGGACATGGTGAAGGCCATGAAGAAGGGGTCGGTGATTGTCGACCTGGCCGCGGAGAACGGCGGCAACTGCGCGCTGACCGAACCCGGGAAGGTGGTGGAACGCTACGGCGTCCACATCCTCGGCTACACCGACCTGCCCAGCCGCCTGGCGCCGACGGCCAGCTTGCTGTTCGGCAACAACCTGACGCACCTGCTCGCCGACCTTGGCGGCGCCAGCCACTTCCGCCTCGACCTGGCGGATGAAGTGGTGCGCGGCGCGCTGGTGTTGCGCGAGGGCGAATTGCTGTGGCCGCCGCCGCCGCGACCGCCGGTCGTGCTGCCGCCGGAGCCGAAGGTGGTGGCGCCGAAGACGGCCGCCGCGCCGGGCGCGAAGGCGCCGGCTGGCGGCGGAGTTGCCGGTCCGATCTTCGCGCTGATTGCGGCCGCCGCCCTGGTCGGCCTGGGGATGGTGGCGCCGCCGGCATTCCTGTCACACCTCACGGTATTCGCGCTGGCGGTGGTGGTTGGCTGGCAGGTGGTGTGGAACGTCACGCCGGCACTGCACACGCCGCTCATGAGCGTGACCAACGCCATCAGCGGCATCATCGTGGTGGGCGGCATGCTGCAGTTGAGCGGGCCGATCTCGTCACCGGTGGTGCTGGTCGGCGCCGCCGCAATCCTGCTCGCCACCATCAATATCGTGGGCGGCTTCATGGTGACGCAGCGGATGCTGCGGATGTTCCGCCGATGATTACCTTGCCTGAGACACTCGTCACCATCGCCTATCTCGCCGCCGGCGTCCTCTTCATCCTCAGCCTCGGCGGGCTCTCCGCGCAGGAATCGGCGCGGCGCGGCAACCTGTTCGGCATGATCGGCATGGCGATGGCCGTCGGCGTCACCGCCTTCGGCCCGCACGGCAGCAATTACGGCGTGCTGATTGGCGCGCTGGTGGTCGGCGGCGGCATCGGCGCGACGCTGGCGGCGCGCGTCGAGATGACCTCGATGCCGCAGTTGGTGGCCATGCTCCACAGCTTCGTGGGCCTGGCCGCCGTGCTGGTCGGCTTTGGCGGCACGCTCGACCCCACCAACACGCTCACCGGCGTCGAGGCCACGATCCACTCCGTGGAAACGTTCATCGGCGTGTTTGTCGGCGCGGTGACGTTCACCGGCTCGATCATCGCGTTCGGCAAGCTCCAGGGGCTGATCGGCAGCAGGCCGCTGCTGCTGCCGGCGCGGCACCTGCTCAACCTCGTGGCGCTGCTCGCGTGCGTGTTCCTCGGCTTCCAGTTCGTGAGCGCGGCGCACGGCTCGGCGCTGCAGCCGCTGATCATCGCGACGGTGATCGCGTCGCTGCTCGGCATCCACTTGGTGTGGGCGATTGGCGGCGCCGACATGCCGGTCGTGGTGTCGATGCTCAACAGCTATTCGGGTTGGGCGGCGGCCGCCGCCGGCTTCATGCTCGAGAACGACCTGCTGATCATCACCGGCGCGCTGGTCGGCTCGAGCGGCGCGATCCTGAGCTACATCATGTGCCACGCCATGAACCGGTCGTTCGTGAGCGTGATCCTTGGCGGATTCGGCGCCGAGGAAGGCAAGGCCCCCGCGGCCGGCGCGCAGCCCGCGGGCGAGGTGAAAAGCATCACGGCGGAAGAGACCGCCGAACTGCTGAAAGAAGCCAAGAGCGTGGTCGTGGTGCCCGGCTACGGCATGGCGGTGGCGCAGGCGCAGCACCCGATGTACGAGGTCACCAAGATCCTCCGCGACCGCGGCACCAACGTGCGGTTTGCCATCCACCCGGTGGCCGGCCGTCTGCCCGGCCACATGAACGTGCTGCTGGCGGAAGCCAAGGTCCCGTACGACATCGTGCTCGAGATGGAGGAGATCAACCAGGACTTCCCCAGCACGGACGTCGTGATCGTGATCGGCGCCAACGACATCGTCAACCCGGGCGCCCTCGACGATCCGTCCAGCCCGATCTACGGCATGCCGATTCTCGAGGTGTGGAAGGCCAAGACCTGCATCGTGATGAAACGCGGCATGGCCAGCGGCTACGCCGGCGTGGATAACCCGCTCTTCTACAAGGACAACACGCAGATGTTGTTCGGCGACGCCAAGAAGATGATCGACGCGGTGCTCACCGCGCTGAAGGCGTCGTAAGCAGTGTAACGCGCGGGCACCGGGGCCGCCGCGATCGGCGGCAACAGCGCGCGACGGCTTCAGGGGCGTCAGAGGTTGAAACGCAGAATCCATCTCGTCGTGCTGTTGGCGTTGGTGTTGCTGCCGGTGCCGGCGTCTCTGCAGACTCGGCCGGGCGGGTTCGCGGCGGATCGCGCGGCGGTGATCGATCGCGGGCTGCAGCGCTACGTGGACGACAACCGCGTCGCCGGCGTCGTCGCCCTGGTGCTGCAGGACGGCAAGCCGGTGTACGAAAAGGCGTTCGGATGGGCCGACAAAGAAGCCGGGCGCCGGATGACCACCGACACGATCTTCCGCATTGCCTCGCAGTCCAAGGCGCTGACCAGTGTCGCCGTCATGCAGCTCATCGAAGAAGGCCGCTTGTCACTCGGGAGGCGGGTCGCAGAGTTCATCCCCACCTTCGCGAAGACGACGGTCGCCACGGGTAAGAAGGGGGTCACGCTGATCACCGCGCCGGCCAAGCGCCCCATCACCATTCGTGACCTGCTCACGCACACGGCCGGCATTTCTTACGGCACGGATTCGCTGGTGGCCCGTCTCTATGAAGCCAAGGGCCTCGGACCCGCAGCCGGCTTCGGCTGGTATACCGCCGACAAGGACGAATCCGTCTGCACGACGATGGAGCGGCTGGGCACGTTGCCGTTCGTGGCGCAGCCCGGCGAGCAGTGGGTGTATGGCTACAACACCGACATCCTCGGCTGCATCGTCGAGAAGATCTCCGGGATGCCGCTGGACGAGTACCTGCGAACGCGAATCACCACGCCACTCGGCCTGAAGGACACGGGGTTCTTCCTGCCAGTTGCCGACCGCGCGCGATTGTCGGCGGTCTACGCCGGCGGCGCCGGCGGCTACGTACGCGCGCCAGACGGCGCCCGCGGCCAGGGCCACTACGTGGACGGCCCGCGCAAGAACTTCGCCGGCGGCGCGGGCTTGCTGTCGACCGCTCACGACTACGCGCGCTTCCTCGAAGCCCTCCGGCTTGGCGGCACGCTCGACGGCGTGCGCCTGCTGTCGCCGCGCAGCGTGCGGCTGATGGCCACCAACCAGGTGGGCACCGTGCATTCGACGACGGGACTGGGCTTTGGACTTGGCTTCGAAACCGTTGACCGCTACGGGGCCAACGGGATGTCGGGCGAGGGTTCATTCGGCTGGGGCGGTGCCTACGGCTCGATGTATCGCGTCGATCCCGAAGCGCGCCTGGTCATGGTGCTGATGATGCAGCTCCTGCCGAACGCCAGCGACATCCGCGAGGCATTCCCGAACCTGGTGTACCAGGCGCTGCAGTGACTATTGCTCGAATGTCCACCCAACCAGAAGCTGCCATCTTCTGCGATCTCGCCTTGTCGCGACGGCTCGAGCTGACCGAGGGCCGCAGCAACGCCGCGTTTGTCGAGACCCAGGCGAGGCAGGACCCCGCCTCCAGGGCCACGTGGACGGAGGTCGGCGGCACGCTGGCGATGTTTTCGGGCGTCGGGTCGCCGCTGACGCAGACCTTCGGCTTGGGCGTGACCACGGCCCTGACCGACCACGATCTCAATGCGCTCGAGAGCTTCTTCACCACGCGCGGCTCCGATGTCATCCACGAAGTCAGCCCGCTGGCGGGTATCGGAGTGTTCGCCAAGCTGGCGCAGCGCGGATACCGGCCGGTCGAGCTGTCGAGCGTGATGTTCCGGCCGACTGGCGGCGACGTGGACGGGCGCGACGTGAATCCGCGGATTCGCGTGCGCATGATCGCCCCGGCGGAGGCCGCACTGTATGCATCCGTGTCGGCGCGCGGTTGGAGCGAATCAGCGGAGGTCCAGGCGTTCATCGACGGCTTCGCGCGCACCAGCGTCGAGTACGCCACGTGCATCGTCGCCGAGATCGACGACGCGGCGATTGCGACGGCGGCGCTGTTTGCCTGGGACGGCGTCGGCCTGCTGGCGGGCGCCAGCACGGTGCCGGAGGGACGGCGGCAGGGCGCGCAGCAGGCCCTGCTCGACTGGCGCCTGCGGCAACTGGCGGCGCAAGGGTGCGACCTGGCCATGATCTGTGCAGCGCCCGGCAGCGCGTCGCAGCGGAATGCGGAAAGAAACGGCTTCCGGATTGCCTACACCCGCACCAAGTGGCAGCTCCAGAGGCTGGCGACCGAGTGACGGTTTCAGGCGGCACACCTCTATAATCACGGGGATGTTCCGTGGCACGGCCGCCCTCCTGCTCTCGACCCTGCTCAGCACACCAGCGGCTGCGCAGTCCACGCGCGTGGAGACCATCGCCGACCAGCAGGCCGAAAAGGCGAAGCGACTGGGCGAGGAAGGCCCGTCGGACGCGGAGCGGGTCATCCGCCGCATCCTGATCTCGCCGCTGCTCAGCGGCGGCGACGGTGTCTACCCGTGGTTCGGCAGCGTCTTCGGCGGCGCCGGCATGGCGGCCGGCGCGGGCTATCTCAAGCGGCTGGAGAAGGCCGCCGCCATCAACCTGCTCGCCGGCGTGTCGGTGAACGGCTCGACGCTGTTCGAAACCCGGCTGGCGGCGCCCGAGCTGTGGCACGGGATGTTGCGGGTTGACGTCGGCGCGCAACGGCTCGAGGCCCGGGGCGTGTCGTTCTACGGCCTCGGCCCGTCATCGAACCAGGACGCGCGGGTGCGTTACCACTACCAGCCCACCGAGGCCGGCGGCAACGCGGCCCTCACACCGGCCAAGTGGCTGGCGTTCCAGGGCGGCTACTCGTTCGTGAGTCTCGATACGACGAGCGATGGTCCGGGCTCGCTCGCGAATGCCGGCCCCGGCCTCGGCGAGGGGTTGCGCTACCACGTCGTCCGCGCCGGGGCGGCCATCGACTGGCGGACGTCGCCGGGCTACAGCACGCGCGGCGGCTTCTATCGGGCGACGTGGGAACGGCACCGCGAGATGAACGATCGTCCGTTCTCGTTTGATTCCCAGGAGTACGAAGTGGTGCAGCTGGTGCCGCTGCTGCGCGAGCAATTCGTGCTCGCGGGCCGCGGCGTGGTCACCCTGACCAACACCGACGCGGGCCACCAGGTGCCGGTGATGCTCGCCCCGTTCCTCGGCAGCGGCAGCACGCTGCGCAGCTTCGCGAACCGGCGATTCACCGATCGCAACCGCGTGCTGCTGACCGGCGAGTACCGCTGGCGGCCGTCGCGTTACCTCGACATGGCGATCTTTCTCGACGCCGGCCAGGTGGCGGCCGACCGGAAGCAGTTCCGCGCCGGTGACCTCGAGACCAGCTGGGGCCTCGGCGCCCGCTTCCACGGGCCGTTGTTCACCGCGTTGCGGGTGGAAGTGGCCCGCGGCCGCGAGGGTCTCGGGTTGATTTTCGCCGGCAGCCAGATTTTCTGATCATGACGCGCCCACGCATCACCCTGGCGTTGCTCGTCGTCACCGCGATCACCTGGACCGTGAGCGCGCAGTCGCGGCGTTTTTTTCCAGACGATCCAATCTGGCGCGAGCCGATCACGCAGGACGTGAAGAACGCGAAGCGCTACGAGCCGGACCTGGCATACCAAACGCTCGAGAACCTGTTCTGGTTCCCCGGCGATCGCCAGGTGGGGCAGCGGGCGAAGAACCTCAACACCGTGGACGAAGTGCCGGACGGCCCGTTCTTCGTGAACCGCGCCGGACGCATGCCCTTGACGCCCGCGGAGGTGGCCCGCGCCGCCAACACCAGCGAAGGTCCCGCGCCCGGGCCGTGGACCGTGGTGTCGGCGAAGAGCGACGGCATCACGCCGGGCTTCACCATTCGCGACTCCGCCCGCCAGATCTGGTTCGTGAAGTTCGACCCGCCCGGCTGGCGCGCCATGGCGACCGGCAGCGAGATTGTCGCCGCCAAGCTGTTCTGGGCCGCCGGCTATCACACGGCCGAATACCACATCGCGCAGCTCAAGCCGGAGAACCTGTCGATTGACAAGGACACGCGCATCACGCCGTCCGGCGAGACGTCGCGGCCGATGCAGCACAGCGACCTCGCGTGGCTGCTGTCGCGCGCCGACGGCGACCCCGACGGCAGCTACCGCGTGATCCTCAGCAAGGCCACGCCCGGCCGTCCGGTCGGGCGCATCGGCTTCCACGGCACCCGCGCCGACGACCCCAACGATGTCGTCCCGCACGAGCATCGTCGCGAGTTGCGCGGCTATTTCGTGTTCGCGGCATGGCTGAACCATGTGGACGCCAAGGGCATCAACTCGCTGTCGTCGCTCGTCACCGAGAACGGGCGCAGCTTCATCCGCCATTACCTGCTCGACTTCGGATCGGCGCTCGGCAGCGCCGCGGTCGGCCCGCGCGAGGGATGGGAAGGGTATGAGCCGCTCCTGGAACTGCCGGGCGACGTCGGCAAGCGCGTGCTGTCGTTCGGCTTCAAGATCCCTCGGTGGCGCACGCAGGACTACTTCGAGTCGCCGAGCATCGGGCGGCTCCCGCGCGATCACTCGGAGTGGGATCCCGAGTCGTGGTGGCCGCACATCACGAACGCGGCGTTCCGGCACATGCGCGCCGACGACACGTTCTGGGCGGCGACGAAACTGGCCGCCATCACCGACGAGATGATCAAGGCGGCCGTCACCGAAGGGCGGTTCGGCGACCCGGCGTCCGAGGCGTTCCTCGCGCAGGCGATCGCCGATCGGCGGCTGCGCATCCTGCAGGCGTTCCTGCCGAAGGTGAATCCGATCGTGGACCCGGCCCTCGACGCGCAGGGCCGGTTGACGTTCCGGAACGCGGCGGTAGACGCGGCCGTATCTGATCGTGTGCCCGGCTACCGGGCCCTGTGGTACGCGTTCGACAACGCCGCCGACAAGGCCACGCTGGTGGCGACGACGGAAGAAACCCAGAGCCCGCTGCCGATGCCGCCAATGCCGGCATCCGAGTTCATCAAGGTGGATATTGCGGCGGTGGGTGGTCCCGAAGCCTGGACCCGTCCCATTTCCGTGTATTTTCGAAGGAATTTGGCTGGTTGGACGCTGGTCGGGCTGGAACGGCTACCCTGATGCGGCGACCGGCCGATACGTTCTGAGAGGGCAAATTCGATGGGACCCGCAGGTTCCATGCGATACTCAAAGACCCGTTTCGTCCATTAAAAAGAGAGTTTTTTGATGCGAATCCTGCGTTACGCCGCTTGCTCCGTGATTGCGTTGGCCCTGGCCACGCCGGCATTTGCCCAAGAGGTGGCGCCGGCCGATGCGGCCCGCGCCGCCGACACGGCGCCTGGCGCCGGCGATCAGCTCACGCCGCAGCTTCCCCGTCCCGGACTGCCGCTGCCGACCGGCCCTTTCGCTCCGCGCACGAGCAATGGCGAATCCGGCAACCTGTTCAAGCTGGTCGCCAGCGACTTCAGGCACTTCTTCAGCCGCGACACGGCGCACGTGATGGCCTACACGTCGATCGCCGCCGTTGCCACGGCCCCGTGGGACCGCGAGGGCGTGAACAATGGCTTCAACATTCCCACCACCCTCTTCGAGTCCGGCAACATCATGGGCGGCTTCGCATTCCAGGCGGTCGCGGGCTTTGCCGGCTACGGCGTCGGCAAAGCGTTCAAGAACGAGAAGATGGCAATGGTCGGACGCGACATCGTGCGCGCGCAGATCCTCTCGCAGGTCCTTGTGCAGGGTGTGAAGGTCACGATTCACCGCCAGCGTCCCGACGGAAGCAACAACCTGTCGTTCCCTTCGGGCCACTCGGCCAGCGCGTTCGCCACGGCGGCCGTCCTGCATCGGCACTACGGTTGGAAGGCCGGCGTGCCGGCGTATGCATTCGGCTCGTACGTGGCCCTCGCCCGCATGGCCTGGAACCGCCACCACGCCACCGACGTCGTGATGGGCGCCGGCTTCGGCCTCGCCGCGGCCCGCACGGTCACCATGAACGTGCGCGGCAGCAAGTTCGCCCTCGGCGTACAGCCCCAGGCAGGCGGCGCCTCGATCAACTTCACCAAGATCTACCAGTAGTCCTCACGCCATGAGGGGGGCCGACGTTCTCGTCGCCGTCCTGCTCTCGGGTTCGCTACTCGTCCCCCTTCCGTCCGTCGCGCAGCCGGCTTCGCCGCCGGCTGCCGCCGCGCTCACGCGCGAGCAGATGCGCGACTTCCTGCTCACGGCGAAGATCACCCGCTCACGCGACATCGGCAAGGGCGTCACCAGCCCCAAGCGCCTCACGCTGACCGACGGCACGCTGACCCACGACGCCGCGTTTCAAGCAGTGGACCTGCGGCAAACGGTGGCCAACCTGACGGGCGGCGGCCGGAACGCCGCGGTCGAGATGAACTTCGTTGACGCCTATCGCTACAACCTGGGCGCGTATGCGATCGCGGAGATGCTGGGTCTCGATCACATGATGCCGGTGCACGTGGAACGCCGGTGGGCGGGCAAGAGCGGGTCACTCAGCTGGTGGGTGGACACCCTGATGGATGAGGGTGAGCGGCTGAAAAAGAAGATCCCGCCGCCCAACGCCACGGACTGGAACCAGCAGATGTACCGCATGCGCGTGTTTGCGGCGCTCACCCGCGACACCGACCGCAACCTGGGCAACGTGCTGATCACGCCGGAGTGGAAGGTGATGATGATCGACTTCACCCGCGCCTTCCGCTTGCAGACGGAACTGCTCTACGCCAAGGATCTGGCCAAAATCGATCGCGCATTGCTGCCCCGGATTGAGGCCCTGAGCAGGGACGGCATCAAGCAGGCGGCGCGTGACTCCCTCACGACATCGGAGATCGAAGCCGTGCTCAAGCGCCGCGATGTGATTGTGGCGCACTTCAAGAAGCTGATCGCGGACCTCGGCGAAAACGCAGTCCTGTACTAGGGATCATCCCTTTCTGCTTCCCGCGCTATCTGACCGTCGTCGGTGGCCGCCGATGGCGCGTGGCGCGCTCGTAGGCCGCCGCCAGTTCCAGCAATCGCCTGTCATCCCACATCCTGCCCAGCAGCGAGATGCCCACCGGGTAGCGTCCGCCGACGAAGCCGGCGGGCACGGTCACCTGCGGCAGTCCGGTGGCGGCGCTTTCCTCACACGTGCCAGGTTCCGATCCGTAGCGCTCGAGGCCGCCTTCGTGCGTGTGCGGGCGCGCCTGGTTGGCGGGGAACAGGATGGCGTCGATCTTCTGCCGATCCATCAGGTCCACGAAGATCTGCCGGAACGTCTCGCGGCCGGCCAGGAAGCGGCGCGTGGCCTGATCGAGCTCCGCGCCGGTGGGCGCAGGGGCGAGTGCGCCTTCGAACCGCCGCGCGCTCACGGGCGCCAGCTTGCCAGAGGCCAGCAGGTCCTGGATGGTCAGCACCTTGTCGCCGGGCCTGGCGCCGCGCGACAGGTACGCCGTCCATGCCGCGCGCAGCGATCCCGGCGCCGCCCCGCGCGCCGCCGCATACTTCGCGTCGTAATCGGGAATGGCGACGTCAACCACCACGGCACCGGCGGACTGCAACTCCTTGATGACGCGCTCCATGTTGGCCGCCACTTCCCGCTCGCCGGTAAAGCCGACAAACCGCTGGCGGAGCGCGCCGATGCGCTTGCCCTTGAGCGACGCCGCATCGAGGCCCTGGGCGAACGATCCGGAGATGTGCGATGCCGCCGCGGCCGTGACCGGGTCCTCGGGGTCCGCGCCGGTCACCAGATCGAGGGCCAGGGCCACGTCACGCACCGACTTCGCCATCGGTCCCACCGCATCGTTGAAGGTGTTGAGCGGCATGACGCCGGCACGGCTGGTCAAACCGCGCGTTACACGGATGGTAGCCAGCGAGGCGAAGGCACTGGGGTTCGAGAGCGAATTGCAGGTGTCGGTGCCGAACCCGAGCGCGGCCAGGCTGGCGGCCACCGCGGTGGCACTGCCGCCGCTCGATCCAGCGGTGCTCAGCGACGGATCGTAGGCGTTGCCGACCGTGCCGCCGACCGAGCTGATGCCAAAGTCGCCGAAGGGAAACTCATCGAGGTTGGCCTTGCCGAGCACGACCGCTCCGCCCTGCTTCATGCCGGCCGCCACCCGTGAATCCAGGCGTGGCCGGTGGTCGAGCAGCGCGAGCGAGCCGCCCGTGCTTGGCAGCTCCGTGGCGTCGATGTTGTCCTTGAACACCACCGGGACGCCATGGAACGGGCTGCGGACGCGGCCGGCTGCTCGCTCGGCATCCCGCTCGCGCGCATCGGCAATGGCGCGCGGATTGATCGACAGCACCGCGCGGAACGCCGGCCCGTGCCGGTCGTAGAGTGTCAGCCGCGCCAGGTACTCGCGGGTGATGTCTTCCGAGGTGATGAGGTTCCGCGTCATCGCGTCCTGCAGTTCCGACACGGTCTTCTCGAACACGGTGAACGCCGCCGGCGCCGGCGCGCTCGCCGGCCAATTCACGATCTGCGATCGCTGGAGGGCCGTCAGGCCGCGCAGGTCCGGCTCCTTGACCAGTTGCTTCGCCATCTCGGTGACGCGCGCAATCTCGGAGCCCGCCGCCGGAACCTTTGCGTCGGCGCCGGCATAGACCGCCTCGCCGGTGACCAGCGCGTCCTTGATCGGAATGGGATAGCCACCGCGAGGGTCGTAGACCTCGCTCAGCCCTTTCACGACGAACGTCACGAGCGCGGCGGTCTGGCCCGGACGCAGCCGCAGCGTGAACACGTAGCCAATGTGCGACGTGTCGAAACCCGGCCACACGCCGTCAAACGGATCGCCATACATGTCGCCCACCGACGTGAGTGGGCCGCGCCGCGTGCCAAGGACATGGGCCGAGGGCCCATGGGCCGAAGGGCCGTCCATCGGATTGTCGGCGGCCTTCGCGTTCTGCATCACGGTGACGAAGCTGTCAGCCATGTCGATCTGCCGGTCGCCGCTCGAGGTCGTGGCCACCGCCACCCGCCCGCCATCCTCATAGGCGCCAACCGCGCCGCCCCAGGCGACCCGGACAATGCGATCTTCGGAGGCCGTGTTGGTGAAGGCGTCGAAATACCTGAGATAGGCGGTGTCTTTAGTGGTCGTGATGGCGCGCGAGGCGAGGATGCCCTCGCTCAGCACCGGCATGACCGAATCGAAGCGGCCGCCGCCGTCGTGGTGCAGGCCGAAGCCGTGCAGGTAATGATTGCTGATCAGCAACGTGTTGTCGGGGCGGCGCACTTGGAGCTTCAGGTAGCCGAAGCCGTTGAACGGGTTGGCGCGGCCGCCGGTGGCAATGCCGCCGCTGTCTTGCGCCCACGGCGAGGTGTCCTGGATGTCCCAGAACTGCCCGTCACCGGACGGCACGCGCGTCACGGCGCCAGCCGTCATCACGCAAAGCGCGGCACCGGTCACTGCGGTCGCCAAAGCCTTGAGAGTTCTCATGGCGCGAAGTATATCGAGGCCCCTATACTTTCGCGATGCGCACCAGAACGTTGCCCGCCTGCCTGCTGACCGTTTGCCTGATCGGGTTCGCCACGCTGCGCGGCCAGGACCGCCAGGCCGACGACGCGGCGAAGCCCGGCGAAGGGTTCACGCTCAAGACGGCCGAGACCATCGAGTTCACGACCGACGAGGTCACGTGGATGCAGGTGGACGTGTCGCCCGACGGGCGGACGATCCTGTTCGACTTGCTGGGGGATCTCTACACCATGCCGATCGGCGGCGGCGAGGCCGCGCGCATCATGGGCGGGCTGTCGTTCGAGAGCCAGCCGACGTGGTCGCCGGATGGCGGCACCATCGCCTTTCTGACCGACCGTACCGGCGTTGAGAACCTCTGGATCGCGAACGCCAACGGATCAAACCCGCGCGCGGTAAGCAAGGACGGCAAGACCAACGATCGGCCGCAGATCATGGTGTCGCCGGCGTGGACCCCCGACGGCCAGTACATCATCGTGTCGAAGTCGCGGCCGCCCGAGCCCGGCACGTTCGGCCTGTTCATGTACCACCGCGATGGCGGCACCGGCGTGCGCGTGGGCCCCGCGCCGCCGCCGCAGCCCGGACCGGATGCGCCGCCGGGCCCGCCGCCCGCGCCGCCCACCAACAAGATGGGCGCGGTGGTCACGCCCGATGGCCGCTTCATCTACTACACCCAGCGCACGGGCACCTTCACCTACAACGCGCGGTTCCCGCTGTGGCAGGTGTATCGCCACGACCGCGAGACGGGCGACGTCACGCAGGTGACCAACGCCCAGGGCAGCGCGATTCGCCCGGCCCTGTCACCGGACGGCAAGTGGATGGTGTTCGGCACGCGTCACAAGTCGCAGACTGGCCTGCGGGTGCGCAATCTCGAGACCGGCGCCGAGCGCTGGCTGGCGTATCCGGTGACGCGCGACGACCAGGAATCACGCGCCAGCCGCGACACCCTGCCCCGCTACGACTTCATGCCGGACGGCAAGTCGTTGATCGTGCCGGTGGGCGGCAAGCTGCAGCGCATCGACTTCGAGACCGGTGCCGCGACGCCGATCCCGTTCACCGCGAAGGTGCAGGCCGAGATCGCCCCGCGCGTGTACACGCCGGTGCGCGTGGAAGACGGCCCCGCGGTCCGCGCGCGACTGATTCGCTGGCCGACGCTCTCGCCCGATGGCTCGAAGATGGTGTTCAGCGCGATGAATCGGCTTTACATCAAGGACATGCCAAGTGGCAGTCCGCGGCTGCTCACTAGTGCGGCCGGGATCGTCGAGGGCGAATTCATGCCATCGTGGTCTCCTGATGGCCGTTCCATTGTCTACACCACGTGGACCACGACCGGCGGACTGATCAAGCGAGTGGCGGCCGCCGGCGGGCAGCCGGAGACCCTGACGCGCAGCGAAGGCTACTACCTCGACCCCACGTTCACGCCTGACGGCACGCGCATCGTGTTCCTGGCCGGCGCGGCGTCCGATCAGCTCTATTCGATCCTGATGGACACGCCGCCCGAGAACGAACGTGAAGGCGACGAAGAGTCGCCGCGCGAAATTGGCGGCGTGAGCCCGCCCAACACGCTCGAGATCCGGTGGCTGCCGGTGGCCGGTGGCGCCTCCACCCTGGTCGGATCGGCGCAAAGCGGCCGCGGCCCGCACTTCGCCCGCAACGACTCGTCGCGGGTGTACTTGACGACGAACCGCGGGCTGCAGTCGATCACCATGGACGGCTACGATCGCCGCACCCACCTGCGGATCACCGGCGTGGGTCCCGGCAACAATCCGCCGGCGGCCGACGACATCCGGCTGTCGCCGGATGGTTCGCGCGCGTTCGTGAGCCTGCAGGAGAAGCACTACCTCGTCACGGTCCCGCGGGCCGGCCGAGAGACCGTGGAAGTGCGCATCCAGGGGCGCGCCGACAACACCACCGTGCCGGTCAAGCGGATGTCTCTCGACGGCGGCGATTACCTGGACTGGACCGCCGACGGCACCGCCGTGACCTGGGCCTGGGGCGCGCAGTTCTTCCGGCAGGACCTCACCGCCACCGAGCCGCAGAAGACCGAGGTGGTCGTCGAGATGCCGCGATCGAAGCCGAAGGGTTCGGTGCTGCTGACCGGCGCGCGCATCATCACGATGAAGGGCGACGAGGTGATCGCGCAGGGCGACGTCCTGGTCACCGACAACCGCGTCGCCGCGGTGGGCCGCCGCGGCTCGCTCACGGTACCCGCCGGCACGCGGACGATCAGCGTCGCCGGCAAGACCATCATGCCCGGCTTCGTGGACGCGCACTCGCACATGTGGGCGCCGCGCGGCCTGCACCAGACCGAGGTCTGGCAGTACCTCGCCAACCTCGCTTACGGCGTGACCACCACGCGCGATCCGCAAACCTCGACGCCGGACGTGTTCGCCTACGCCGACATGGTGGACAGCGGCCTGATGCCGGGCCCGCGCATCTACGCCACCGGGCCGGGCGTGTTCGCAGGTTCGGGCATCGAAGACCGCGATGCCGCGTTCCGCTTCGTCAAGCGCTACAAGGAGGCGTATCGCACCAACACCTTGAAGCAGTACGTGGCCGGCGACCGCATCGTGCGCCAGTGGATCATCGAGGCCTGCAAGGAATACGGCATCACCGCCACCATCGAGGGTTCGCTCGACCTCAAGCTGAACCTGACGCAGATGGCCGACGGCTACTCAGGCCAGGAACACAGCCTCCCGATTGCGCCGCTCTACAAGGACGTGACGACGTTCGTGGCGAAGACCAAGACGTTCTACACGCCCACCATTTTGGTCGCCTACGGCGCGCCGTGGTCCGAGAACTACTGGTTCGAGAACGAGAACCCGGCGCAGGATCCGAAGCTGCGCAAATGGATTCCGTGGGAACTGCTGGACGGCATGGTGCGCCGGCGGCCGCAGTGGTTCCTGCCGGAGGAGTACGGGCACAACCTGATCGCGAAGGGCGTCACCGACGTGATCCGCGCGGGCGGGCGCGCCGGGTTGGGCAGCCATGGCCAGCTGCAAGGCCTGGGCGCGCACTGGGAGACGTGGAACCTCGCCTCAGGCGGACTCACGCCGCACGAGACACTGCGCATCATCACGCTGTTCAGCGCCGAGGCCATCGGGCTGCAGCAGGACGTCGGCTCGCTCGAGCCGGGCAAGCTGGCGGACCTGCTCGTGCTCGATCGCAACCCGCTCGAGAACATCAGGAACACAAATTCGATTCGCTACGTGATGAAGAACGGCGAGCTCTACGAGGGCGACACGCTGAACGTGATCTGGCCGGTGGCGAAGCCGCTGCCCAAGCAGTTCTGGTGGAACACAGAACCGAAGTAACACCAGGGCCACAGATGACCCAGATTACGCAGAGGATCTTCAGGTGACCGTGTATCCTGACGCCATGCGGCAGACAGCCTTAAGATCTGCGTTATCCGTGTCATCTGCGGCCCTGGTGATTATTTCTGCGTCATCTGTGGCCGGTCAGGCGCGGCCATCTGGGTTGACCGCCATCGACGGCATCCGCGTCGGGCACTTCACGCTCGCCGAGAAGCCCACCGGCTGCACGGTCATCCTGGTCGAGAAAGGCGCCACCGGCGGCGTCTCGGTGCGGGGGTCGGCGCCGGGCACGCGCGAGACGGACCTGCTCGATCCATCAAACCTCGTGGAGCAGGTGCACGCGGTGGTGTTGTCGGGTGGCAGCGCGTTCGGACTCGACACCGCCAGCGGCGTGATGCGCTATCTCGAAGAACGCAAGGTGGGCTTCCAGTTCGGCGGCGCCTACGTTCCCATCGTCCCCGCGGCCGTGCTGTTCGACCTTCCCATCGCCGGCAAGCCGCTGATCAGGCCCGATGCATCGTGCGGATACGAGGCCGCGAAGGCGGCGACCACCGGTGCGATTGCGGAAGGCAGCGTCGGCGCCGGCGCCGGCGCCACGGTCGGCAAGTTCGCGGGCGGCGGCAAGCCCATGAAGGGCGGCATCGGCACCGCCTCGATCACCCTGCCGAGCGGGCTCACCGTGGCCGCCATCGTCGCGGTGAATGCCGGTGGCGACATCGTCGATCCCGCAACCGGGCGCCTGGTCGCGGGCGCGCGCGGCGCGGATGGCCAGACTTTTCTCGATGCGCGGGTGGTGATGCGAAATGGTTCGCTCGAGAAGCCGCGTCCGGGCGAGAACACGACCATCGGCCTGGTGGCGACCAACGCGAAGCTGACCAAGGCGCAGGCGAAGAAGATGGCCGACATGGCGCACGACGGCTTCGCCCGCGCCATTGTCCCGGCCCACACCATGGGTGACGGCGATACCATTTTCGCCATCGCCACCGGATCGCATGCGGGCGATGCCAACGTGTCGCTGATCGGCGGCCTGGCGGCGGAGGTGATGGCCGACGCCATCCTGCGCGGCGTGCGCCAGGCCACGGGCCTGCCCAACATTCCGGCTGTGCGCGACTTGCGGCGCCCGTGAACGTCTACGTTGCACTGCTAATCGCCTATTCGGCCGCGCTGACGGCGCTCGGGCTGTGGATCGCCCGGCGCGTACGCGGTCCGGCCGATTTTTTCGTCGCCGGGCGCACCCTGTCGTGGCCGTACCTCGCCGCCACCCTGCTCGCGGCCAACATCGGCGCGGGCGCCACGGTCGGCGCCACCGGATTGGCGTATCAACAAGGCGTCAGCGCGTGGTTCTGGAATGGCTCCGCCGCGATGGGCTCGTTGATCCTGGCGTTGGTGGTCGGTCCGCGGATGTGGCGCCTGGCGTCGGAACGCGGCTACATGACGGTCGGCGATTTTCTCGAGGATCGCTACGGACAGAGCGTGCGCGTGATCATCTCGGCCCTGATCTGGTTTGGCGCGCTGTTCATCCTCGCCGGCCAGCTGTTGCTCGGCGCCGCCGTCTTCGCGGTGGTCGCCGGTCTGCCGAAGTGGGCGGGCGTGCTGATCGGCGGCGCCGCCATGACGGGCTATTTCAGCGCCGGCGGGCTACTCAGCTCGGTCGGTGTGAGTGTTGTGCAACTGGTGGTCAAGTTCACCGGCTTCGCCATTGCCATTCCCATCCTAATGCGCGCGGCGGGCGGCTTCGGGGGCATTGCGCAATTGCCGGGGCTGCCCGAGGAGTATTTCAACCCGTTGTTCTCCGCGGGCGCCGGATCCGGCTTTACGCTGCTGCTGCTCTCGGGGCCGAACTTCGTGGTGTCGCCTGGCCTGCTTCAGAAGACCTACGGGGCGAAGAGCGGACGCGACGTGCGCGCCGGCGTCGGCATGAATGCCGTCGCGCTCATGCTGTTCGCGTTCATCCCGGTGTTACTGGGACTTGCCGCGAGGGCAGCGTTCCCCGGCATTGCCGCTCGCGACGAGGTGTTGCCGACATTGCTTCTGCACGGCCTACCGGTGTGGCTCGGCGCCATGGCGCTGGCGGCGGTGTTCTCAGCGGAAGTCGGCGCATGTGAGGCCATTCTCTTCATGCTCTCGACGTCGCTGTCACAGGATCTCTACAAGCGCCTTGTGAACCCGGCCGCGCGGCCAGAACAGGTGCTGAAGGTGGCCCGGCTGGCGGCCCTTGCCGGCGGCACCGCGGGCATGGCGCTCGCGATCTTCGTGGTGGGCGAAATCATCACGGCACTGTCGATCTTCTATTCGATCATCGGCGCGACGCTGCTGGTGCCGGTGGTGGGCGGGCTGTTCGTGAAGCGTGCCGGCACGCGCGAGGCGCTGGCGTCGATCATCTGCGGCATGACCGTGCTGCTGGCGGTGCAGTTCGGCACCGACCGGACGGGATGGTCCAACCCGAACCTGTGGGGCCTCGTCGCCAGCGCGATTGGGTTTGTCGGGATGTTGACGACAAGAAGTGCCAGGAGGGCGGCACTTTAGTGCCGCCGATTCCCGTCAGGATGGCGGCGACCGACGGTTGACCCCGTCAACGGGTAGAGCGCCGAATCCGCCACGAGCTTCGCGCGCACGGGGTTCTCAACGACATATCGCACCATCTCGTCTATGGGCTCGTCGAATCGCGCAAGCCGGTCCCAATATCCCGCCTGCCACAACCGCCCGTGCCCGAGCCGGCTCCACGCGAAGCCCGTTGCCTGCTTCCATCGCGCCACGAAGCGCCGGAGGTCGGATTCGGGCGTCTGGCCAGTGGCGACCAAATGGACGTGATCGGGCATCAGGCAGTACGCAGGAATTGCGAATTTTGCACTGGTGGCGTGACCGATCAACGCGTGTTCGGCGAATCGTCCGAACTCGATGTCGTGAAAGGCCTTAACCCGGTCGCGGGTTACGGAGGTCACCAAGTACGTCGAACGTCCGGTGTAAGAAGTGCGATCGAGGCGGGGTGGTCGGCCCATGGCCGATCGAAATTGCAATTGGAATGCCGGGCGATCGGCGGCACTAAAGTGCCGCCCTCCCGGCACGACCCAACGGTGCCGCCCTCCTGGCACTACTTACTTCGCCGACCGCGCCTTCTTGATCGCCTCAACGGTGATGTTGGCGCGGATCTCGACCAGCTTCTTGCCGTTGGCGATGGTGGTTTCGAGCGGCAGCAGGGTCTGGCCGTTGATCGAAGCCTTGCCGGTGTCTTGCCGCTGCTTGAATCGAATCTTCTCCGGATCAACCGTTGCGATGATGCTGTTCACGCTGTAGTCGTCGTGGATGCCCTCGTCTTTGGTCTTCGGCACACCCAGCGAGTCCCACGCGCCATCGGCGGCCGTCCAGCTGTCGTAGTACTCCTTGATGTAGTGGATGGTCGCGTCGCTGCCCGCCCACGCGGCCGACAGCTTCTTCGCAACCCGCTCGAGGCCGCGCTGGTTGCCGCCGCTGTCGCCAATCAGGATGATGTGCTTGAAGCCGTTGGCCTTCAGGCTCTCGGCCTGGTCCTCCACCAGGGCGTCGTAGGTGGTGTCGCGGACCTGGATGGTGCCGGGCGTGGTCGAGAAGTTGCCGGGTTCGAACGGAATGGCGGGCGCCACCAGCGCGTCGCCCAGCTTGCGGGCAATCGCCTCCGCGGTGGCGCGCAGCACGAACACGTGCTTGCCGGTCGGCACGTAGGGCCCGTTCTGCTCCGTGCTCCCGGCCGTGATGATCGCCGTCGTCTTGCCGGCCGTCATCGCGTCGCGGACTTCCATCCACGTCAACTCTTCAATCCAGACCTTGTCCGCCGCCGGAATGGGCCGGGGCGTGGTCAGGTCGAAGGCGCGGCGCTGGGCCACGGCGGGCCCGGCGATCGAGATCACGAGCGCTGTCAGCACAATCGTCTTGTAGCGAATCATTGCGGTCCTTGCGATGAGGTCAGGGAACGGTAATCTTCAGTTCGGCGCCATAGAGCGCCGTGCGGTCGTTGTCGCGGGCGGCCCAGCGCAGCAGCGTGGGCAGGTCCTTCTTCACGGCGCCGCTGAAGACCTGCTTGCCATTCACGGTCACGATGACCGGCTTGCCGAAATCGACGGCGTCGGGCGAGAGCAGCAGCGTGAACGCCGCCACGTCGCGGACGATGGCGTCGAAGGTGTTGGCGTTCTTCCTGATGTCAACGCGCCCCGACGGCTTGAGGTGGCGGAAGAACCCCAGGTCCTTGAGCTCGGTCTGGCGCGACGCATCCGTGCGCAGCT
Organism: Vicinamibacterales bacterium; assembly: GCA_041659285.1. Lineage (NCBI taxonomy): Bacteria > Pseudomonadati > Acidobacteriota > Vicinamibacteria > Vicinamibacterales > Vicinamibacterales bacterium. Next base: position 149,501 of record JBAZYO010000009.1, read on the forward strand.
GGTCGATCTGCAGCCAGCGATTGCGATTGAAACGGTCCACGCGTTCGGTTTCCCACGACAGCGCCGTCGGATAGGCCCGGCGCGGATGCTCGTGCACGAAGGCCTCGAACGGCTCCTTCTCCGTGGGCCACCACGCGGTGTTGTGCACCGCGCCGGCTTGCGGCCGGAACGTCAGGGTGACGCCCATCCCCGCGAGCCACTTCACGTGCGGCTCGACCTGCGCCACCGGATACAGCGGGTCGTTCTCGCCGTTGACGACGTAGAGCGGCGCGTTGATCAGGTTGTTGCCGTGCATCTCGCCGTCGGCGCCGTTGTCGGGATTGCGCAGCACCGACAGGCTGCCGTTGAGCGGCAGGTACGACGACCACAGGTTGGGCTCCTTGAGCGCCACGTAATAGACGCCGGTGCCGCCGTCGGAGATGCCGGTGATGTAGATCCTGGCCTCGTCGACGTTGTACTTGCGCTTCAACGCATCAACGGCACGAAGGATGTTGTCGATCTGATCCTCGTCCCACCACTGCGCCGCGGCCCAGCCGCTGGGATGCAGGTAGATCTGCTTCTCGCCCTCAATGCGATTCGGCGCGCGGCCATTCGCGCCGCCGGCAGGCGCTCCCGGGCGGCCGGGAGGCTGCGCATTGGGTGAGGGCCGGGCCACGCCGCCATGGAGCTGCACCCGCAACTGCCACTTGCGCGCGGGGTCGTAATCCGCCGGCACATCCACGACGTTGTTGAAGAACGGTCCCGACTTCGACTTCCACCGCAGCGAGTACTCGCCGCGCTTCTCATCGCCGTAGAAGCGGCCCTTCTGGAGGCGCTGGTAAGCCGCGTCGAAATCCACGCCGGCCACCACGATCTGATCGGCGGCCACCTGCGCGTCGGCGGGGTTCTCGGCCGTGAAGAACTTCTCGAACAGCGTGTCGGTGGCCGACTGGCCGGAGCCGACCAGGCCCGCCGACACGGCCAGCGCGAAGGCAAATGCGATGCGCCTCATGGTGCAGGGAGGATAGCGCAAAACTCGGCCAGCACCATGGCCGTGGCCCCCCAGACCTTCTCGCCATCGATGTCGTAGAACGGCACGTCCACCTCGATGATTTCGCCCTTGACCGTGCGCTGACGCCTTTCGCGCTTGATCACCGTGGGATCCGACAACAACGAAACCGGCGCCTCGATGATGCGCGCCACTTCCCACTCGGCGCGCTGGAACGACGGCCGGACGCGGGTGAGGCCGACGATCGGGTGCAGGATGTAGCCGCTGACGGGAATGTGGAGGGGCGTCAACCGCCCGAGGATCTCGACCGACTCCGGATCCACCCCGATCTCTTCCTGCGCCTCGCGCACCGCCGCCGCCTCGAACGTCTCGCCCTCATCCACGCGGCCGCCGGGCAACGACACCTGCCCGGTGTGGTTCCGGAGTTCGGCGCCACGCACGGTGAGCGGGATGTGAAACGTGTCGTCGTGCGGATAGATCAGCACGAGGGCCGCGCCCTGACGGCTGCCTTCGGGGAACTCGAGGGGATTCCAGCCCAAGCGGGGGCTCGGCGCCATCCGCAGTTGGGCGTCGAGACCGGGAAGGGGTTGAGACAGCGCGTCCAGCAGCCGTCGGACCAGGTCGGTGGTCACCCTTTCAGGGTACTTCAAGCGGCCGCATCAACAGTCCCGTGGTCGAGACACGGACTTCGAACTCGCCGGGCTCCGTCACGCGCACGAACGTGCCCGATCCGTACTCGGCGTCGAGCAGCGGCGCCAGGAACGCGTAGCGGGTGCGCAACCCGAACAGGTCAACCCGACGATCCGGCGCGAGTGAGTGCACGGTGCGGGCCGCGGATCGCTCCCGCTCGACGTCGTCATAGCGGCCGGCAATGCGATCGAGTTCGTAGGCGGTATGCAGGCCCAACACGTTGACCACCGGGCGCCACTTGAGGATGTGCGCGTCCACATACAGCGCGTCCCCCGCCAGCTCGTAGTAACTCGCCTGCGGGCGCCCGGGGATGTGAACGGTCGCCGAGAACAGCTGGGGCCCGAGCGGCTGCACGACGATGCGCGCCGCCAGATCCTCGCGCGTCAGCGCGCGATAGCCCTGCATGCCGACCCCGACTGCTCCGGCCAGCGCGCCGAGGGACAGCAGGAGCAATCCCATGAGTGTGCGCAGGATGAAGCGAAACGGCCGCTTCCGCAGCAGGGCGACCAGCCCGGCGACCAGGAGGATGCCACCCAGCACGCCGAGGAGCGCGGCGGCCAGCGTGAGCGGCTGGGTCGCGAGTGCCGAGGTCATGGCCCCACCGTACCACGGGTGCGGGGATGCGGATTTAGTGACTTGGGGATTTGGTGATTTGGTGATTTGGGATCAGGATTTGGCGATTTGGCGATTTGGCGATCTGGCGATCTGGCGATCTGGCGATCTGGCGATCTGGCGATCTGGCGATCTGGCGATCTGGCGATCTGGCGATCTGGCGATCTGGCGATTCCAAATCACCAAATCACCACATCCCTCAATCAGTGTTCCAAATCACCAAATCACAAGATCCCCAGATCACGAGATCATCGGCCGATCTGCCCGGCCGTCACCGCCGTGGACGGCCCATGGAAGATGGCGTTGAAGATCAGCTTGAACGTCGCGCGCGGCTGCGCGCGGAAGTCCACCTGGCTGCCATAGGTCACGACGTAGCCCTTGCCGATGCGGAACGAGAGGATGTTGGCCTGATCGCGCAAGTACTCCTCGCCCAGTAACCACCCGCTCTGCAGGATGTCCTTGGTCGGGTAGCGCGACACCACCTGCGTCTCGATGCCAAAGCCCGGCCGCAGGCGATAGGCCTGGTCGCCCTCGAAGAACACCGGCCACGCCGCGGGCATGCCCCACGCCACGGGGTTGTTGGTGTCGAACTCGTTCTGCAGCAGCGAGCCGGGGCAGAAGAACAGCGACTCCGGATCGGCCACGCGATCGCGGAGCGTCTGCATGAGTCGCGCGGGACTGCTGAACGCGTCGCGCAACGTCGCGTCCGTCGATGCCGCCACACCACCGCCCGCGGGCGCGGCCTGCGGACCAAACCGCGGCCGGCCTTCCGGCAGCGCCTTCTCGATCGGAAGGTCGAGCAGCTCGCGCGCCGTCTCCACCGCTGAGCCAATCGCGAGCAGCGTGCCGCCGTTCTCGACAAACGCGTGCAGCTTCTTCCAGCCCTCTTCACCCACGCCAAACGCCCACGACCACTCGGCCGGGTCGTTCCTCTTCGGATCCAGGCCGGTGACAATGCGGGCCTTCGTGGTGTTCGACGGCAGCAGGATGACGTCGTACTTCGCGTTGAGGTCGCCGGCGAAGTCCTGGGACTTCACCACCTCGTGATTGATGCCGTACTGCTCGAGCATCCACAACAGCCAGCCGCCGGGCATGTTGCCGGCGCCCTTCCACAGGCCCACCTTGGTGGCGGGCTTGAGGCGGAAGCCATCCACCGCGGGCACGCGATCGACACCGGTGACCGGCGCGCCCAGCTCCTTCGCGGCCTTCTCGATGATCGGCTGCGCCGCCGGCGTTGACGGGATCACCCACGTGCCTGCGGCGTGGCCATCAAAGGCGCTGGCCGCGCGATACACCGGCACGTTGGCCTTCTGCAGCTCGGCAACGGCCTTGAAGAACCCGTACGATCCGGGATCGACGAGATACGCGCCTTTCGGCCTGGCTCCCACCGCGGTCGGCACTGGCGCGACCTTCTTCACCATCTCCAGCGACGCGTCGAAGGGCTTGTCGATCGCGTCAACCGTCACACCGGTCAGCATCCACAGCGTGTGGCCGGTCACGTCGTAGGGCGGCTCGGGCGGCCCTCCCGGGAAGATGCGGAGGTCCGGGTAGACCTGCTTCTCGAGCATGGTCTTGGCGAACCCGCCATAGGGCTGCGCGGTCTTCACCACATAGGATCCCGCGGCGTAGGGCTTGCCGTTGGCGCTGAACGGAGCGGTGGCGCGATGGATCTCGACGTCACCGAACTCCAGGATCTCCAGCATCTCGTAGGTCGCGAACTGATCTCGTTGCGCGGCCGGCACCACGAACGCGTAGGGCCCCTTGCTGTAGTTCACCCAGTCCTTGTGAACGGTGTAGAAGTTGTAGAGCCATTCGCGCCCGTACTTCGCGACGTGCGACATGCCGGCCAATGCGGCCGTGACGCCGTAGTCCACCTGCTGGCCGAGCGTCCACGTGTCTTTCGAGTAGGGCACCGGGAACGTCGCCCGCGAATCCTGCGGCCCGAGCGGTTGCCCCTTCCGTGGATTGACGTAAGCGTCCGCCAGGTTGCTGTTGGCAATCTCGGTCAGGATGCGCGGCTGGCCGTGATAGACCATGTACTGCCGCGCCGGCGACCACATGTCGTAGTTCTCCGTCCACGCGACACCCTCCTTGCCTTCACCGATCAACGCCGACGCCATGGCCTGTCCCACGGTCGCCTGTCCCAGCGCGAGCAGCGGATGCATGTTGGGGTCAAAGGGATCCGTGAACGGCGGCACGAAAATGCGCGACCCGTTCGGTCCCTGCTGGTGCATGTCGTGGGAGATGATCGGCTTGTACTTGTTCTGCACCGCCTCGATGTTCAGGCGCGTCTCCTTTTGCGTGAACATGAACCAGTCGCGGTTGTCGTCGTGTCCGACGTACTTGTGGTACAGGTCCGGATACACCCGGTTGAACGGGGTGCCCTTGGTCTTGTACCAGTGATCGATCACGAGGTGCTGCCCGTCGGGATTCTGCGACGGCACCATCAACACCACCGAGTTGTCGAGGATCTCCCTGATCTGCACGGTGTTCTCGGTGGCCAGCCGGTGCACGATGTTGATGATGGCCTGGCCGTTGGAGACTTCGGTGGAGTGGATGGTGGCGTAAACGAAGTAGAAGGGCTTGCCTTCCGCGGCCAGCGTGCGCGCCTCGGCGTCCGACAGCCCGCGCGGGTCGGCGAGGCGCCGGTTGATCTCGACGAGCCGGTCGAACTTCGCCAGGTTCTGCGGCGAGCTGATCCGCAGCAGCGGATAGCTGTTGCCCATCGTCGTCTTGCCCAGCTCCTCGTACTTGACGCGATCGGTCTGCTTCGCCAGCAGCTGGAAGTACTCGAGGATCTTGGGGTACCTCGCCAGCTCGCCGTCGGTGCCGATCTTGAACCCGAAGTATTGTTCGGGCGCCGGGACGCCCTGCCGGGCGGCGACGGGCGTCTGGACGAGAAGCGTCAGGACCAGGCCGAGCAGGCCCACGGTGGCGAGGATTCTGGTGCGCATGCGGGGATTCTACTCCCGCCAGGGGCGGCACTGAAGTGCCGCCCTGCTGACATCACTCGCTACCCGCGCTTGCGCCAGCGCGGCCCGTGAATCGCGAGATCGACGGCGTCCCCCGGCGACTGCACGGCCAAACCATCGGCGCGGGCGTCGCGGACGAACTTGGCGTCCACCTTGTGGATGCGCATGCGCACGAGCTGCTCTTCCGAGATGGTCACGAAGCCGACCTCGCGCATGGCGCGGATGTAGTCGGGCGTCACCTTGTGGATGCGGAACTTGACGAGCTCGTCGATGCTCATGCCGCCGAAGCCGAGCGCCTTCAGCTGATCCATCTCCTCGGGCGTCACCTTGTGGATGCGCATCTTCACGAGGTCTTCGGCGGGCACGTTGCGATAGCCGCGGGTGTCGAGCGCCTTGATGAACTCGGGCGTGACCTTGTGAATGCGGAGGCGGACCACCTCCTCAACCGACTGGCCGCGGATGCCGGCGGCCTGCAGCGCCTTGATGTTGGCGGGCGTCGCGCCATGGATGCTCATGCGCACGAGATCATCGACCGGGATGCCCTTGTAACCCACCGCCGCGAGGTCGCGGATGAACTCCGGCGTCACCTTGTGGATGCGCGTGCGCACCACCTCGTCGATCGGCAGGTTCGGATAGCCGGCCTGCGAGAGGCCGCGCACGTGGGCCACCGTCACGTCGATCATCGCGAGCCGCACGATGTCGTCGGTGGAGAGGTTGCGGTAGCCGGCCGCACTCATGTTGGTGATAAAGGCCTGGTCCGCCGTGAACGTGTAGGTGCCGCTGCCGCGGCCCTGGTCGAACGACCCGGTGAAGCGGAACGTGCCGGCCTCGCGCGTCCAACTGAACTGGATGTTGTTGGCCGTGCTCGACAGTGCCGACGAGGGGAGCCCCGCGAGGTCGCGGAGCTTGACGCCGAAGCCCCATCGACTGTCGCCCGCGTTGCCGCGCAGGTTGAACTGCACGCGCGGCCCCCCATCGTCGTCCCGCCACGTGTTGCGGGAATCCGCGGTCCAGTCACCACGATACGTGGCAGGTTGGGCCTGGATCACAGCGGACCAGGCGACCTGCGCTGACAGAAGAGTGAGGGTTAGAACGGCGAGTCTTCGCATAACGGTGACCTCGAGCCTTTGGATGGTTCGAGGTCACCGGAGGGTTGGAATTCCTACCGCAGAACTTCCTCGAAGAACTTGAGGGCCCGGGGGTCCTTCGATTGGCCGAGCCAGAACATGGCCTGTTTGCGCACGGCCGGGTTCTTGTTGGTCCGGGCCTGCTGGATGAGCAGCGGCACCCCTTCGTCCCTGGGCAGCTGGCTCAGGGCGAACACCGCTTTCTTCTTCACCTCGGTGTCGGGATCGTTGTCGATGACGGCGGTGATGGTGCCCACCGCCTTCTGCCCTGCCCGCTGTGCCAGCCAAAAGAGCGCCGAGCCGCGGACCCTGGTGCTGGCGTGATCGCGGGCCAGGCCCACCAGGCTGTCGAGCGCGGCCTGCCCCTCGTGCATGGCGATGGCCGTGACGGCCGAGTCAACCAGGCGGTTGGTGGCGGACGATGGCGCGACGAAGGTCTTGAGGTAGCTCAGGCTGTCGGCGGCGGACACGTTGGTGAACCAGTGCACCGCCTTGCCGCCGGCATCCAGCGGACACTCCGCGGAGTAGCTGCGAATCCGCGACACCTGCCCGCCCTCGACACGGTAGAGCACGAAGAAGAAGTCTGCCGGCTCGAGCAGCACGGGCGCAGTCGACACCGTGTTGCGGAAGTTGTCGTTCCAGAAGTCGCACATGTGGCGGTCGCCGTCGATCACCGGCACGGCGTAGCCAATCCACGTGGGCTCGGTGAGCCTGGCGGCGAGGGCCGGCAGGTCTTTCGCGAGGCCTGCCGACACCGTGTGGTTTTCGAGACGCCCGTTGCTCAACCGCGGCGTTTGCGCCGCAACCGGCAGCGACAAGGTCAGAAGCGCGAGAGTCGCAACCAGCGCCCTCATTTGTTCAGGATCTCCATCAGGTAGTCGAGCGCGACCTTCGACTTCATCAACGAGAGCTTCGACACCATCTCGCGCTTCATCGCCGGGTCGCTTTCCTTCCGGGCAATGGCGACCAGCGACTCGGCGTTGTTCTGGATGAACAGCGAGTTGATCACCGAGCGCTTGATGTCGGCGTCCTTCTCTTTCGCGTAGATGCCGACCAGCGCGTCGCCGGTCTTGTCGCGCCCCATCGTCCCCAGGTGCAAGACCGCGCGGCGGCGGAGGTCGGGGTTGGTCTCGGTGTTGGCAACCTCGATCAAGTGCGCGGCATCGCCACCGACGAACAGCGACTGGAGGATCTGGCGCTTCACGTCAACGACCGATTCCTTCTGGTACATCTGCCACAGCTCTTCACGCGCGCCCATCACGCCCAGCTGGCGCACGGCTTCCTGCCGCAGCTCGGGCACCTTCTCGGTGTTGGCCGCCGCCAGCACGCGTTCCTTGTCGCCGGCCACCATGAAGGAGCGGAGGATTTGGCGCTTGATGTCCACGTCGGTGGCGCCGGTGTAGATCTCGGCGAGCACCGCGCGGTTCTCACGGGTACCGTTCACGCCCATGTACTGGATCGCGCGACGTTGTACGTCCGGGTTGGAGCCGCCGCGGGCGACCTGCGCGAGCACGGTGCGGGCGCGGACCGAGTTGCTCTGCGCCAGCACGAACAGCGCGCGCGCCTTCAGTTGTGGCGACGCCGTTCCCTGCAGGAGCTTCTCGAGCATCGGCACGGCCTGCTCGGGATCCGAGTGCTGCAGCCCCTGGATGGCGAGCAGCTTCAGCTCTTCGTCAGACTCGGCCTCTGGCCGCGGCGCCTGCCCCGCGTTCTGGCGGACCTGCAACTCGAGCGCCTTGGCGTCGGCCACCCAGCGGCTTTGCGGGTAGGTCTTGATCAACTGGCCAAGCGCGGCCAGGGCATCGGCCTGTTGGCTCAGCTTGTCGAGCGCATAAGCCTTCCAGTAGAGCGCCGCGTCCACCCGCGTCGCGTTCTGGGCGTCGATCACCGACGTGAACTGCTCCGCCGCCCGCGCCCACTGGCGCCGCTCGAGCGATTCCTGGGCGCGCTGATAGGCCTCGTCCACGCGCTGCCGGCGCTCGGTTTCCCGCTGCTTCGCCTCTTCAGCGCGCTGCTTCGCTTGTTCTTCAGGCGAGCGCTGTTCGTCCACGCGCCACACGCCGGGCGCCAGCACGGCGCGCGCGCTATCGATGGCCACCACCTCGGCGAGCCGGGCGGCATCGACCACGGCCGGCAACTCGGCGAGGTTCGCCAGGTTGGCGAAGTCCGCCAGCCGCGGCAGGTCAGCCAGCCTTGGCAGGGCCGACAGGTCGGGCATGGGCGGCATGGCCGGCATCGCGGGGATTGCCGGCATAGGGGGCATGGCAGGCGGCGGGGGAATGACCTGGCCGACGGCCATCGCCGGCATCGCCAGCACGCCGCAGGCCAGCGCAATCCGACAGGTGTTGATTACTGCTCTCATCGTTCGTTCTCCATGTCCGTTCGGCGCCAGGGCGGTACGGCGGCACTGAAGTGCCGCCCTCCTGGCAACCGGTATTCAGTTTCGCAATTCACTCCGCGGCGCTACGAAATGGGGAGCCGCTGCGGAGGCCGATCGCCAGCCTCGCGATCGCTACGGGTTCGGTTACGCATCTCCGAGGCAATCACGCGCACGCGGAACAGCAGGTCCTGGGCGGTGATGCGCGATTTCAAGTCAGACAACTCGTTAGACGTGACATCCGCCGGAGCGTTGGCAATCTCCAGCAGCACGCGCTCGAGATCCTCGAGCACGTCGGCGACGCCGGTGTCGCCCGACTGCGTGGCCGACTGGCGGATGAGGCGATTGGCCGCCACCAGATCCGAGGCGCGCGCCTGCTCGCCGGCAAACACGCCGGCCTGGTCGGCGTCGTTATTCACCAGTTCGGCGAGCATCATCTGCGTGCGATCGAGGTGGTCGCCGACGGCTGCGTGCAGCACGCGATCGGGCGACGCGTCGGCCGCCACCGCGGTGTCGGGCGAGACGCCGGCCGGCACTCCACCGGAGAACCGGCCGGCCATGAAGGCGACGAACACGAGCGCGGCGACGCCGCCGGCCAGCGCCCACTGCGGGAACCAGAAGAGGGAGCTTGTCCACCGTAGCGCGGAGCGCGAAGGTGGAAGCTGTGGCTCGAGCCGCGCCCACACATCGCGCTCGAAGCCGGGACGCGCCTCCACCGGAGCCGCCGTCTCGACCAGCGTGAGCACGCGACGCAGTTGCGCATTCGCGGCCTGGCATTCTCCACACCCGGCCAGGTGCGCATCGACGCGCGTCTCATCCGCGCGATCGATCTCACCGTAGTAATGGAGGATCAGGTCTTCTTCAGAAAGGTGGTTGTTCATACGGTTACGGCTGCACGAACGGCCCGAGCGCGTTCCTCATCTTCTTCACGGCGCGAAAAATGCTGTGCTTGGTCGCACTCGTCTTCATCCCGAGCTTCTCGCCCACTTCCTCGATCGACATGCCTTCGACGTGGCGCAGCGTGAAGGCGGCGCGCTCGAGGGCGGTCAGCAGCGCGAGCGCCTCGTTCACGCGATCAGAGATTTGCGCGCTGGCGGCCACACGCTCGGGCGTCGGCTGCGCTTCGGCGCCGCGCTCGCTGAGCGGGCCCTGTTCGAGATCCACCGGATCGTGGGCGTCTTCACGATGGCGCCGGCCGCGAATGAGGTCGATCGAACAGTTCACCGTGATCCTGTGAAGCCAGGTCCTAAAGTCGGCCCGGGCCTCGAACCGGCTCAATTGCTTGTGCGCCTTGAGCCACGCTTCCTGCACCACGTCTTCCGCATCCTGGGCGTTGCCGGTCATCCGGTGCGCCAGCGAGAAGAGGTAGCGGGAATGGCGATCGACCAGCGCCCGAAACGCATCGCGGTCGCCGTCGCGGGCCTTGGCGACTACTGCCGCGTCGCGTTCATCCATCCCTGTCACTTGGACGGGTCCAGGGGGAAATGGTTGGGTCACAAAACGGTGCTTGAGTGCCGAGGTGCTATAGTGCCGGGTTAAGCAGAGCTTTATCGTTTAGAATCAACACTTTACGCTTGAAATTTCACTGACTGGAAGGGCATCATTCGGCCATGGACCCACGCTATCCGACCGGCAAGTTTGTCTTCGATCCCCAGGTCACACCCGAAACACGGCGTATTTCCATCACCACGATCGGCAGCTTTCCGGCCGAACTCAAGGCCGTGCTGCCCGGGGCCGACGTCGACCGCCCCTATCGCGAGGGTGGATGGACCGGGCGGCAGGTCGTGCACCACATTGCCGACAGTCACATGAACGCCTTCGTCCGCTTCCGTCTCGCGCTCACCGAAGACAAGCCGACGATCAAACCCTACAACGAGGCCGCATGGGCCAAGCTCGCCGACTCGACCACCGAGGATCCGGCGGTGTCGGTGCAGATTCTCGACGGCCTGCACCACCGCTGGCATGTGATGCTGGCGTCGCTGGCCGACGCCGACTTCGCGCGCGCCGCGGTGCACCCGGACCATGGACCCGTGACGCTGGAGTGGTTCCTGCAGCTATATGCCTGGCACGGACGGCATCACATCGGGCATTTGAAGCTCACGGGACGGTAACCGGCGGGGCGGCAATACGTGACGGGGCGACACTTGTCGACGGGGCCGCAACACAGGACGGGAACAGGTGCAACCGATGCTGGGCGAATTCCGAGAGTTCATCGCGAAGGGCAACGTCATGGATCTCGCCGTGGGCGTGATCATCGGCGCGGCGTTCCAGAAGATCGTCGACTCGCTCGTGAATGACCTGGTGATGCCGTTGGTCGGCTTCGCGCTGGGCGGCACCGACTTCACCAACCTGTTCGTGGTGTTGCGTGAAGGCACCAAGGCCGCGGCGCCGTACGCCTCGCTCGCGGAGGCCAAGGTGGCGGGCGCGGCCGTGTTTGCTTACGGATCCTTCATCACGCAGGTGGTGCAATTTCTCATCCTGGCGTGGATCGTGTTCCTGATGGTCAAGGCCGTGAACCGCATGCGGCGCACGTAACAAGAGGTCAGAGGAAACCGAAACAGAAGATCCTGGACTCCTGTTACAGCCTGAACAGGTAACTCAGTTTCAGGAAGAACCCGTCACTGGTCCGCCGCAGCCTCGCGGTGCGCGGATCTTCATCGAGGTTCGCCAGCGTGTTGCCATACCCCGCGAACAGCACCGTGCCCGGCATCGGTTGATACGAGAACAACCAATCCGCCCGAAACGACTTCACGTAGGTTTTCGCAGCACGGTCGTAGCCGCCCGCTGCATTGCGGATGTAGAGCGGCGGCGGAAGGAACGGAGTGGCCAGCTAGTTCGCCGGGAAGATCACGCCGGGGGCGAGCGAGCCGTGAGGATCGAGGCTGTGCTTGAGGGCGCGCATCGCATCGACACCTTCGGTTCCGTAGAGCCGCCTTAGCAGTTCCTGCTTGATGGCGTTGCGGCCGACACCGTGCTCGGCCAGCGGACATCCCCCCATCGCGATCACGGCATCGCCCAGCGCCAGGATCGCCTCCTGCCCCTTCTTCACGTCGTCCGCGCTCTTCGGGATGACGTTGGGATGGACGTTGCCGTCCGAGATGTGTCCCCACACTGCGAGGTCGAGCCCGCGCTCCTCGAAGAGGCGCCGGCAGGTTCGCATCATGTCGGCAAACCGGTCGAACGGCACGATCATGTCAGCGGCGGTCTTGTAGATGCCCGGATCGATCTGCTGCTGCGCCAGCGCCACGCGCCGGTTCACGCCCGCGGGCACGGCCTCTCGCAACTCCGCAAACGCCACCACGCGGGCGCGATGCTCCGGCAGCGCAATCTCCGCATCGTCCAGGGCGCCATGGTGATCGAGCAACGCGCAGAACCTGCGGAGAGGTGAATCAGCCGCGCCCTCCTCCCGTGCATTGGCCAGTTGACTCCACAAGTCGGCTGCGGCTGCCTCCCGCGAGAGCTCGATCTCGATCAGGAGGACGATGCCAGTCCCGGATGGGAGGGTGATGTCGAGCTTCTTGTCGATGCCGTCTTCCCTGATCACGGCAATCGACCGCGCGTCGATGTGCTCGATGGCGGAGATGTCGATGCCGAGCGGGTCGTTGGTTCGCCAGGTCTGCTGCGAGGCGGCGCGGAGGTCTCCGGCCAGGCGTATGCCGGCGTCCTCATCCGAGACGGGGACCAACACGTGACAGCGTGCGGCCGGTAGCGGCGCGGTCCGGAACACCACTTCCGCGATCACAGCGAGGGTCCCTTCGGATCCGATGAATAGATCAACCAGGTCCATGCCTGGCGCGACGAAGTAGCCGGCGGAACGCTTGGGGACATCGGGCATGCGCAGCGCCGGCAGCGTGATGCGGTGGGATCCCGATGACGTCGCGAACTCGAGCACGTCCGAGTCGGCGACGATCGATCCGCGCGTGATGTCCAGGATGTCGCCGTTGGCCAGCACCACCGTCAGGCCATCCACCCACTCGCGGACCGTGCCGTACTTGAACGTGGCCGCGCCAGCAGCGCAAGTGGCCACGGCGCCGCCGGCGGTGGCGCCCAAATACGTTGGCACCGGCGGGAACCAGCGACCGCGTGGGGCCAGCAGATCCTGCACCGCTTGCAGGGTCACGCCCGCGCCCGCGCGAACGTGGTCGCCCTGCATCTCCAACCGCGTGAGGCGTCCGGTGCTCAGCACGACATCGCCAAGGGGCGTCGCGCCGCCGGTCAACGACGACTGCGCCCCCACCGGCAACACCTGTGCGCCCGTCGGGAGAGCCCTCAGGAATGACGCCACCTCTTCGACCGTGCGCGGACGCACCACCCCCGCCGAGCGTCCACCGGGGTAATGGGCCGCGTCTCGCAGGAACTTCGCGACGAGGTCGGGGTCGGGGTCGGGATCGATGGGGATGCTCAAGGTGCCTCGGGTGCGTACGGTGCCTAAGGGTGCCTGGCGGCTAATGCCAAGGTGCCTGGTGCTACGATGGCGCCATGAAGCGTTGGGCCTGGCTGATTGTATTCGTGATTGCCGGCACGGCGAGCGTGGCGTCAACCCGCGCCGGCGGCGAGACCGAGCCCACATTGGTGCTCGCGGAACTGTTCACGTCGGAAGGTTGCTCGAGTTGCCCGCCCGCGGATCATCTGCTCGAGACGCTGTTGAAAGAACAACCGATCAACGGCGTCTACGTGGTCGCGCTCAGCGAGCACGTCACTTATTGGGATCACCAGGGCTGGCGCGATCCGTTTGGGTCCAACCAGTTAACGAACCGCCAGACGTCCTACGGCCGCGGGTTCAACATCGAGAGCATCTACACGCCGCAACTCATCATCGACGGCGTCTCGCAGTTGGTCGGCAGCGACGCGCCCCGGATTGAGAAGGCGCTGACTGATGCCGGGCGGGTGCCGAAGCCGAAGATCACAGTCGCAGCGACCTGGAAGGACGGCGAGATCTCCATGACCGCGTCCGGCCCAGGCGTCGAAGCCATCGGCGCCGCCGGCGCGGAGTTGTGGTGGGCGGTGGCCGAGGATGACCTGGTGGTGGACGTGAAGCGCGGCGAGAATGCCTCGCGCACGTTGCATCATTCGGGCGTCGTCAGGCTGCTGCGGTCGAGCGACGTCGCGAAAGGCGCCGGGCGAGCGGCCATGACGCTGCCATTCAAGTCCGAGGCGAAACGCGAGCATCTTCGGGTGGTGGCCTTCGCGCAGTCCAGGAAGACGCGCCAAGTGATCAGCATTGGGTGGACCAGGGTCAAGGAGGACTAGGGTGCCTAGGGTGCCTAGGGTGCGAGGGTGCGAGGGTGCTCAGAGAATGACGCGAGCGCTCAGGCCGATAAGTGCGAGGCCTGTGGCAGTCTGCAGCACGCGCCGCGTCCATGGCCTGATGAACCAGCGGCGCATGGCGTCGAGGCCCGTGGCCCAGGCCGAGTGGCAGAGGAACGCCATCGTCACATGCGATGACGCGAGCAGCGGGTAGTAGAGCCGCGACGCGCCGGCGGGAATGAACGTCGGCACCACCGACAGGTAGAAGCTGATGATGACGGGGCTCAGCAGGTTGATCGCGAGTCCGTCGCCGAAGTACGCGCCGGCGTGCGAACGTGCCGGCGCCGCATCGGGATTCGGCGACATCCGGATGCCGCCGTCCGGCTCATGCCACGCGCGCCACAGGCTCAACAGGCCGAGCCAGGCCAGAAACACCGAGCCGCCGATCTTGATCGCGTAAAGCGAGCCGGGCCAGAACGCGACCAGCACAGACAAGCCGAGTCCGCAGGCGGTGGCGATGGCGCTGTTGGCGGCCGCGGCGCCGAGGGCGGTGACGTAGCCGGCACGCCGGCCGCCCTCGAGCGTGTTGCGCACCACCACCGCCGTCGTTGACCCCGGGGTCACGACGAGGATGAAGGTGAAGGAGAGGTAGGCGAAGAAGCTCGGGTCCAGTCCCGTCGCGATCACTTCCTCAGCACGGCCGCACTCGACGTGGCCTCGGCGTGGTACCGCTTCTCACCCGCTTCGATGCGCACCGGCAGCTTGTTGGCCGAGGGCGGCAGCGGGCACGTGGTCCACGGGTTGTAGGCGCACGGCGGGTTCTGCGCGCGGTTGAAGTCGAGCGTCACCTTGCCGTCGGCGGTGGGCGCGTCGGTGTAGAGGAACCGCGCCGAGGGATACGTCGCGTCGGCGCTGGTCAGGTCACGGAAGACAAACCACAGGCGGTCGCCGGACTTCCACGCTTCCATGTTGGCCGTCTTGCCGGCGATGGTCACCGCCACGTTGCCGGGCACGGTGAACGGTTCGAGGTCGCCGAGGATGGTCGGCGCCTGGATGACCTTGGGCGCGGCCAGCGGCGTGAACGTGCCCGTCACCTTGAGGGCCGGGTTCGCCGGAAACCACTTGAGGCCCTTGAAACCCGTGCGCAGCGGCGCCTTCTGGTCGCGCACGCGGATGGCGAGGCGCGGGCCGCTGAAGTGCAGGAAGAACGAGGTGCTCTTGTAGGTGATGAGATCGGCCGGCCGATCTTTCTCCGAGAGGCGCAGCGGACCGTCTTTCACCGGCTTGCCGTTGTAGGTCAGCGTCTGGCCGTCGGCCGCCTTGATGGTGACGGTGTTGCCGGTCATCGTGATCACGCCCGCCTGCTTGGGCACATCGGCGAACTCGAGCACGATGTCGTTGAGCGGGTCAGACCCGAATTTGTTCTCGCCCGGATTCAGGAAGTGCAGCCCGGCCACGGTAAACCATCCGTTGTCGGCGAGCAGGGCCTTTTCGCGCTCGGCGTGGAACGCCTTGAGCGCGGCTTCGTCATAGGTGGTCTGCGCGCCGACACTGGTGGCGACCAGCGTGAACACTAACAAGCTGATGCGTTTCATTGTTCCCCTCAATGCGCGAATTCTACCGGATGGGCGGGACTAAAGTCCCGCCCTCCTGGAGGGCGCTACCGCTGCCGATCCTCTCCAGCTCACGAGCAACATCACCGTTTCGGCGCCGAGTAGCAGGCTTGCCAGGGTTAGATGCCCCACCTGGGCGCCCGGTAACAGAGAAACATACGCCATGACCACACCGAGCGCCACCTGCCCCGCCGCCAGGGCCAGCACGACCCAGGACCAGCGAATCAACGCAGTGTGGCGGTCGCGCATGGTCACCAGCCAGAACGTCAGGAGGAAGGCGCCCAGCAGCACAACAACGGCGGCGTCGCGATGGATGACGCTAATCGAACCCAGGGTGGCCAGTGCGCTGTTGCGCGCCACGCCGGCGTCGAAGGCGGCGTCCACGCCGCCGCGCACCTGCGTGCCGAGGGCGATTTGAATCAACGTCACCACGATGAGCGAGAGGACCCAGGGTCTGACCCCGCGCTCGATTGAAGAAGGGGTCTGACCCTGCCGCGGTGTTGCCCTCACCGTGACGTACAACAACATCTGCACGATCACCAGTGCGACGATCATGTGAGCCGTCACGATCCACGCCGCCAGTTCGTGCGCCACGACGCGGCCGCCGAGCCATCCCTGGAATCCCGTGAGCAGCAGGGCGCCGATTGTGGTCCAGAGAATCCGCGGGTCGCGGCGGTGGTGGCGCCACGCCGACACCGCGGTGGCCAGGATCAGGAACCCCACCGTCACGCCGAGCAGGCGATTGAGGTACTCCGTCCACATCAACGTCTGGTTGAACTGGGACGGCTCGAACTGCGGCGGCAGGTCGGCCGCCGACATCGGCGGCACCCACCCGCCGAAGCAACGGGGCCAGTCCGGGCAGCCCAGCCCGGCGCCCGAAGCGCGGACCAGGCCGCCGACCAGGATCAGGAAATAGGTGGTCGCCGTCGTCCACAGGGCGAGGCGCTGGAAGGATGAAAGACGGCTCACGTCTCCATTATCGCTCCCCGCTCGCCGGTCGCGGAACCAGGAACCGCGTATGCTGCCGACGTGTTCATCACAATCGCTCGACGTCGATTGGCGGAGCTGGCGGCCGCCATGCTTTGCACCGCGACCGCGTTGGCTCAGCCGGCGTCATCCCCGATCGCTGCCCTTCGTACCAGCCCGGTTGAAAAGTTCGCGGTCAATCCCGGTTTCAGGGACTGGGCGCCGTCCGTCGTCTCGGGCACGACGATCGTGGCCGGCAACTCTTCGAATCGCGGCGGCCTGTATGCCATCGATACCGTGAGCGGCAAACTGAAATGGACGGCGCGGCCCATCGGACTGGCGCGAGGCAATCCGTTCGTCGCGACCGCGCCGGCAATTGCCGGCGACCTCGTGATCGCTCCCATGGCACACACGCTCGTGGCCGTGACGTTGAGCACGGGCAAAGAAGCCTGGCGCGGTCCGCAGACGGCGCAAGGCGCGGCGGTGGCTGCCGGCGCAGGCACGGCCTTCGTCATGGGCGAGGATCGCGTCTTCCATGCCGTTGACGCGGCCACCGGAAGGACCAAGTGGACGATGCCGTTTGCCAGGAGCGGATCGTGTGAGGCCGTGCCGGTGTGGCGCGACGGCACCGTCTACGTGAGTGCGGCGGTCCTGGTGACGGCGGCGGATGCCAACAAGGCGGCGAGCTACTACACCCACTTGTTTGCGATCGACGCGGTCACCGGCAAGGAACGCTGGCGCTATCCAGCGGCGCCGGTCGCCGGCAACAACGTTGGCGTGTGCCTCACACAGCCGATCGTCTCCGGCAATACCCTGTTCGGCACGGCCGCATCGACGCTCCATGCAGTGGACGTGACCTCCGGCAAAGGCCGTTGGACCGTCGAGATCCGCCGGCCGGTGGAAGGCCGCGTGCGCGCCGTCGAACTGAGTGGGCTGGTGGACGCTGGTCCGGTGCTGGCTGGAATCACGTCCGGTTTCCTGATTGCCTTCGACAAGGCGACCGGGCAAACCGCATGGGAAGTGAAGGGGCAATACCGCACGAACAATCCCTCGACCGCGGTTGCGGGCAAGGTCCTCTACTTCCAGGGCCATCCGGGCGCCGAGCCGGCATCGGAAGTCCAGGATCGCATCGTTTATCAAGGCGGCAAGCCTGTGCCCACGGTTCCCGTGCTCCCGGGCGGCCGCCTGAATGCCATCGACCTCGACACGCGCGAGATCCTGTGGTCGTTCTCACGTCCCACCGTTGAGCCCAACTGGCCGTTTGGATTCGTCTCGGCCGTTGACGGCGGATTGTGGGTGGATTCGTATCAGGCGCTCGTGAAGCTGCAATAAGCGAGGCGTCAGGCGGCGGACGCCATATCTCGAGCCCCTGAAACATTCCCGACTCAATCTCAGTCTACTGGGGGCATGGCCATCCTGTCCGACCTGCGGTACGCCGTCCGGCTGCTCCTGCGCACGCCGGTCTTTTCCCTGACCGCCATCCTGTCGTTGGCGATTGGCATCGCCGCCAGCGCCACGATTTTCAGCCTGGGCGACGCGTTGCTCTTCTCCCAGACGGCGGGCGTCCGCTCGGCGGGGGACGTGATCGACATCGGCCGCTCCACCGAGGGCAGCGGGTTCGACAACATGTCGCATCCGGCCTTCGCATATTTACGCGAGCACTCACGAAGCCTTACGTCGATGTCGGCCGTGGACTTTGGCGGCGGCCCCATGAGCCTGGGCGGCAACGGCACCAGCGAGCGCATTTTCGCCACCATGGTGTCGGCCAACTATTTCGACACCCTGGGCACCCGCGTGGCCCTCGGCCGGTTCTTCCGCGCCGATGAAGACGTGGTACCCGAAGCGCAGCCGGTCGTGGTGTTGAGCCACGCATTCTGGATGCGGCGGTTCAACGGCGACCCTGACGTGCTGCAGAGGCCCCTCCGTCTCAACGGCCGCGACTTCGCGGTGGTGGGCGTGGCCGAGCCCGGTTTCCAGGGCGCGTCGATGATTGGCACCGAGATCTGGGTGCCCATGGCGATGATGGCCACGGTGCGCGGCGCCGCGAATTCCGACATGCTCACCAATCCGCGGGCGGTCTGGCACGTAGCGTTGGGGCGTATGAAGCCGGGTATCAGCCGCCCACAGGCGCAGGCCGAACTCAATACCCTCATGGAGGCGTTCAAGGCATCGGAACCACGGGCCAACCGGCGTCACGGCATCTCGGTGCTGCCGATCAGCCGCGTCCCCGGTCCCATGCGGCTGCCATTCCTCGCCTTTCTCGGCTTCCTGTTCGCGCTATCGAGCACGCTGATGGCCATTGCCTGCAGCAACGTCGCCGGCATGCTGCTGGCCCGGGCGGCGGGCCGCCGGCGCGAGATGGCGACGCGCCTTGCCGTGGGCGCGAGCCGCGGCCGCTTGATCGGCCAGTTGCTAACGGAAACCGCGGTCCTGTTCGCGGCCGCCGCGGTCGCCGCGCTCCCGCTCACTATGTGGCTGATCAACGCCCTCGAGAGTTTTCTGCCAGCGCTGCCCGTGATGATCAACCTCGACTTGAGCGTCAACCTGCGGGTGATGGCTTATGCCATGGGCATGGCGCTGGCCACCGCGGTGCTGTTCGGCCTGGCGCCGGCGCGTCACGCGCTGAGCGGCGAGCTGGCGCCGATGCTGCACGGCGCCAACGCGACAGCCGACCGCAAGCGCTTCCGCCTGCGCAACGCCCTCGTCACCGCGCAGGTTGCGTTGTCGCTCATGCTCGTCGTCACCGCCTTCCTGTTCGTGCGGACGCTGCAGGCGGCCGCGCACATCGATTCCGGATACGACACGGCCAACATCCAGATTGCCTCGGTCGACGTCGGACTGTCCGGGTATCGCGGTCAGACCGCCGCCGCGCTGACGCACCGCTTCCAGGAGCGGTTGCGCTCGATCAGGGGCGTGACCTCGGTGGCCACGGCGCGGATGATTCCGCTGCAAGGCGGCGGCTTCGGCCTCGGGGGGGTGTATGTGCCCGGCAGGCAGGGCCCGGACCGCGACGGAACCTGGGAGGCGGATTGGGACGTCGTGTCACCCGAATACTTCCAGACCGTTGGCATGCGAATCGTTGAAGGACGCCCGTTCGCCGACACCGACCGCGACGGATCCACCATGGTCGGCATCATCAACGAAACGTTCGCGAAGCGCGCCTGGCCGGGGCAATCGCCCGTCGGCAGGGTCTTCGAACAGGGCGTGAGCGAAACGGAACGGCGGCCCATCTTGATCATCGGCGTCGCCATTGACGCCAAGTACCGCTACATCAGCGACGGACCGCGATCGTTCGTATATGTGCCGATGGCGCAGCAACCAATGAACCGAGTCGAGTTCTTCATCAAGCACGCGGAAGGCCGGCCAATCACGAACGAGCTGCGCGCCGCGTTCGCGCAGGTCGAGCCGAACGTGCCGATCGTGCTGCTCCAGTCGTTCGAGGAGGCCACGGCAATTGGGTTGTTGCCGCAAAAGCTCACGGCCTGGATCGCCGGGAGCGTCGGCACCATCGGCGTCCTGCTTGCGGCACTGGGGCTCTACGGCCTGATGGCGTTCCTGGTCACGCAACGCACGCGAGAAATCGCCATCCGCATGGCGCTGGGCGCATCCGAGGGCGACATGCGCTCGATGGTGCTGACCCAGGCCGCGTGGTTGGGGACGACGGGCGGCGTAATCGGACTGGTGTTGGCGGGTGTCATCGGCACGCTGGCGCAAAGCCTGCTGGTCAACGTGCCGGCCATCGATCCGATTGCCTTCGGCGGGACCGCAGTGCTGTTTGCCGTCGTGCTCGCCGCCGCCTGCTGGCCACCCGCCAGGCGGGCCGCTGCCACAGACCCGGCGACGGCGCTCCGCGCAGAGTGAGCGGATTTAGTGATTTGGTGACTTGGCGATCTGGAGATTTGGCCCTCAATTCACGAGATCACCAATTCACGAGATCACCAAATCAGCGTTCGATCACTTCGAACACGCGCACCATGGGACTCTCGTTCGGCTTCTGTTGCGACTCCCGGAATTCCTGCGCCACCCGCAAGCCGGTAATCGCGGGCACCGGAAACGCCGGCTGCCACGGGGTGCGGCCAACGACGACGAACTCGGGACCGCTGGCGGCCGCCGCCTGCTTCGCCTCCTCCGCGGTCGCGTAGGACTGGGCGTTCGACACTTCGCAGAACTCGCGTCCGGTGTCGTCCCGCAACTGGCGCTTCCGCACCACCCACGTGCTGTTGACCGGCGCCGCGGAGCGGCCGCCCAACACCATCAACCGGTACGCCATCGTCTGGTAGTAGGCCTCGTTGTAGATCCAACTCGGCTGCCACGGATCGGTGTCGCGGTCGCGCGTGTAGCAGAGCGAGTAGAAGCGTGAGGTCGGGATGCCGGCCCAGTCCGCCAGGTTCTGGAAGCGCCCGGCGAGCGCACCGCTGCCGGCATCACGGAACGGCAGTTCCCAGTCCACCACGACAAATCGCGCGCGAGCGGCCGTCAGGATGTCGAGCGCCGCGGCGTCATCCGTCGCGGTCAGGAACGCAGCCGACACCGGCGCGCCACCTTGCGTCGGGTTCGAGACCGGCACGCGATGCGCGGCCTGGACGAGCCAATAGCCCTGGTCCCACCAGTTCATCACCGTGTAGCGGGCCGGAGGATTGGACGTGCCGTAGCGAGCCAGGTAGTAGCCGGGGGCATCGAACGGTTCGGGCGTCTGGGTTCGCAACCACTGCATGGTCGCGGCCCAGTAGTCGGGCATGCCGCCCGCGCGCGTGGTGGTGAGGGCGGCCGGCACCAGGTTGGGCGCGACGGCAATTCCCGCGACCAGCACGACCGCCACCTCGCGCTGCATGGGCAGCCAGGTTTTCACCTTCGGCTGCGGATTCCCGGCGTGCGGCACGCCGCCCCAGTTGAGCAGGCGCATGCACAGCCATCCCACCACCAGCGCCGATGCCGGCACCAGGTAGTAGCCGAACCGGTTCTGGCCGATCGTGGCCGCGTAGTTCACCACAGTGAAGATCACGATGAGCAGGTGATCGAGCCGGCGCGACTTCCACAAGCTCGCCGCCAGGAAGACCACGGCGACGATGCCGGTGTAGAAGCCGCTGCGGAAGAAGGTCCACGGCTGCGTCCAGACCCAGTTGCCGGTGTAGAGAAAGAGCGGCCGCGCTTCGAGCACCGCCATGCGCGTCGGATCCGGGCGGAACCGCGCGAGATCGATCGTCACCTGCCGCACGAGATCCGGGGCCAACACCGATACCGCCAGCGCGGCCACGGATGACATCGATAGCAATATCAGAGCCGCAGATGACGCAGATGACACAGAAAACCAACTGGTCTCGGGTTGCGTCGCCATCCACCCAATGAGTGCAGAGACGCCGAGCAATGCGACCAACGAGGTGATCTGCGTGTTGTAGCGGAAGAGGCCCGGGTCCTGCAGGGCTAGAACCAGGACCAGCGCGACCGCGGCGGTGACCACCGCGGCGCGAGCAGCCGCCACGACCGCCTCGCGCGTGAAACCCATGAGGGGCGCGAGCACGACCCAGCCGGCGAGGATCGCGACAAAGTACGCGCCACTCCCCCAGGCGAGCAGGTACAGCCCGAGAAAGACGCCGGCGGCGACAGCCCGGGGCAGCCACTGCCACTTGTCCACCGTAGCCTTGGCGAAGGTGGAGGCCAGGCACGCCAATGTCGAGAACGACAGCAGGACCTCGAGCGCGTGGTGATCGACGAAGCCGACGAGCGTGCGATCCAGGAAGTGGCCTGGAAGCACGGCCGCGAGCAGCCCGGCGATCAGGCCCGCGCGCCGGTCGAACGCGATGGTGCCCAGCGCCCACACCGCGGCCACCGCCAGCACGCCGATCACCGCCGGCACGAGGGCGGCGACGCGCTCGATGTAAGCGGTGGACGCGGCGGTGCCCCGCGTGAGCACGACCGCGGTCGCGATGATGGTGTCGAGGAGCGGGGCGACGGCGACGTACTGGCCGTTGGGCGACGCGTACGGATCCACGGTGACGCGATGCGGGAAGTTGCGGACCTGGCTCTCCGCGAGACGGACGTGGTACCAGGCATCGGTCTCGAGGAAGTTGACGCGGGCGCCGCCGAGCACGTCATCCCACGGAGCCCACAGACGCAGAGTGGCTGCTACGCAGAGGATGAGGAAGAGAAAGACCAGATCCTGTTTCTTCACAGATGACACGATGATATTCGGCCAGGGCCGCAGATGACGCAGATTACGCAGATCTCAAAGCCTTTCAGACCTTCTGCGTCATCGGTGTCATCTGTGGCCCTGGTTATTGGTCGGCGTCATCCGCGGTCATGGTGATGTAGCATCGGCCGCGGAGGGGTGTTCCATGGCAAGAAAACTGAGTCGTCGAGAGTTTGTTCAGGCCGGGACTGCGGCAGGGGTTGCCCTGGGCGCTTCGACATCTGTGTTCGGGCAGGCGCCAGCGGTCGTGACCAACACCGTGAAGCCGGTGGTCGTGGCGTCCAACAACGGCAACGTTTACAAGAACGGCGGCACCGAGACCGGCGTGCAGAAGGCGTTCAACCTGATCACCAGGGGCACCGACGTGCTCGACGCGCTGGTCGCGGGCGTCAACAACTGCGAGCTGGACCCGGCCGACACCAGCGTCGGCTACGGCGGTCTGCCCAACGCCGACGGCATCGTGCAGCTGGATTCGTGTTGCATGCACGGGCCGACCAGGCGCGCCGGCGGCGTCGCCGCGATTGAGGGCGTGCGGACGCCATCGCTGGTGGCCAAGGCGGTGCTCGAGCAGACCGACCATCACCTGCTGGTCGGCAAGGGCGCGCAAGACTTCGCGCGCAACATGGGCTTCACGATCGAAGACGACCTCAACACCGAGACCTCGCGCCGGCTGTGGCTCGAGTGGAAGCGCCGCATCGACCCCGACCACTACCTCGATCCCAAGAAGCGCGGCCAGGCCATGCAGATGGCGGGCCTCAGCATGGTGAAAGACGGGCTGATCGATCCCGATCACTACTACGGCACGATCAATTGCGACGGCGTGAACAGCAAGGGCGAGGTGTGCGGCGTGACGACCACCAGCGGACTGGCGTGGAAGATTCCGGGACGCACCGGCGACTCACCCATCCTGGGCGCCGGCCTCTACGTGGACGGCGACGTCGGCGCCGCCGGGTCAACCGGCCGCGGCGAAGCCAACCTCTACAACCTCTGCTCGTTCCTGATCGTCGAGCAGATGCGCATGGGCAAGTCGCCGAAGGACGCCGGCATGGAGGCGTTGCGGCGCATCCAGAAGAACACGGTCGAGAAGCGCCTGCTGAACGCGCGCGGCCTCCCCAACTTCGGCATCAACTTCTACGTCGTCAACAAGAGGGGCGAATACGCCGGCGTCTCGATGTATGCGGCGACCTACGCGGTGTGCACGGAGAACGGGCCGCAGACGCTCAACTGCGAGCCGCTGCACCCGGGCCGCGCATCCGAGTAGGCCTTTGGCTTGGGGCTTGGGCCTTGGAACAGGCACCCTCAAGCCTTAAGGCACACGATCAGTATTCACGCGTTCGCCTCGCAGGAAGGCGTCGCGATCGCTCAACCGCCAGACCCGCGTTCGATGTGACGTTCCCGCCTCGAACGCGGGCGGCCATTCCAGCGACACCGCCGGCAACGCGCCCAACTTCGCGCGGAAGGGCTCGTTCTCCCAGGCATCAAGCGCAATCACAATCGGGCGGCCACCAGTCGCCAGCGTCCCGATGGCGCGCGCCAGCGCGTCGGGTGACGCCGCGTCCCAGCGCAGGATCGACCGGCCGCTGTAGTAGCGGAGCGCCCCGCTCTGCTCACCAGCGACGATCACCGCATCGGCACTCATCCCGGCCAGGTAGTCGGCCACTTGCGAGACACGCCGCTGCTGGTCTGCGAGCCGAAACGCATCGAGCGCGCGGGCCTGCGACACGCCGTGAGCCATGAGTCCCAACACGACGGCGAGCACGGCCGCGGCCATCGACGACGCCGGCAAGCGAGCGATCGCTGACGCAACTGCGACGCTCGTGAACACGGCGGCCACCGCCAGGGCGGGCAGCAGGAATCGCAGGTACGACCACACCTCGAAGACCGCGTAGACGAGATAGGCGGCCACTACGAGCGTCGCGAATGCCGCCAAGGCCTTCGCCGGCGCCTGTCGCCACGCCACCGCCACGCCGGCGGGCGCAATCAGCAGCACCGGAGACGTGGCCACGAGCCACGACAGGTAGCGCGTCGCGTTGGGCGCAATGTTCACGAACGCAAACAGTTCGTCAGCGGTGCCATATCCGGATCGAAGCGGCGACCCGTACCATTGCCATTGGAGCCACATCAACGCCAGCCCGGCTACGGCCACGGGCAGCGAGAAGGCGACAAGACGCCGCCGATGAAAGCCAATGACCATGAGCGGCACCGCGGCCAGCGGCGCGAGGTTGGGCCGAATGAGGACGGCGATTGCGCAACAGAGACCTGCCAGAAGAACGCGCCCTGATCCCCGGACGAGGAGCAGCCACATCACCATCCAGGCCGCGGTCACTGGCACGTCGCTCATGGGCTGAACGGATTGATAGAGGAACACCGGGGTCACCGCCAGCAGCGCCGCCGCCAGCACACCCGCGATCCCGCCGGCGAGTTGCGCCGCCACGGCGGCCGTGGCCCACACCGCAATGCCCGCGCCCGCCGCGATCACCAATGACGCCGCCATGGTGCCGCCGAGCGCATGGGGAATGGCCATCAGCAGCGGCAGGCCTGGCGGATAAGTGGGCGCTTGCACGCCGGTGGTCCCAGTGGGGCGCCACCCGAGCGGCGCGGTGATCCACGGGTCCGCGGCGCCGATCGCACCCGGCAGCGCATCCCGGTAGAACAGCTCGCCGGCCGACCATTGCGCCGCCTCGCTCAGGTAACCGGAGGCATCCGCGCCAGCCGCCGAGTGGGTGGCGAAGACTCCGGCCGTCACGGCGCTGACCGCCGCGATGGCCACCACGACGCGCGACGAGCGGCGCGCGAGCGCGGACCACGCCTCAACCAGATCCGGCTGGATCGACCGGGCGCCGCGCGCGAGGATCCACCACACGCCAACCAGCGCGAGCGCGGCCGTCGAGATTGGGATCGGAGAGCGGACTGAAATGCGAAGGCCGCCAACGGTGGCGCGAACCCCACCGCTGACGGCCAGCAACACTGCGATCGCGGCCAGGATGGCCGCGATGTAGATCAAGCTCCGGCGATTCACTACCGCTTCGGAATGGTCCAGAAGTAGACCTTGCGGCCGTCCACGTCCAGTTCCTTCTCCGGCTTCCAGTCGCCCATGTCGAACGCGTGCGAGACGATGCGCGTGCCGGGCTTCAGCTCTCTCATCAGCTTCGGCATCAGCTTCACGTTGAGCGACGGCAGCAGGTACAACGTGATGACGGTGGCGCCGCTGAGGTCCTGCTCGAACAGGTCACCCTGCACCACGCGGACGAGTTTGCCGACGTTGTTCTTGGCGACGTTCTCGTTGGCTTCCTTGATGCGCTCCGGGTCGATATCAAAGCACACGCCGCGGGCGCCGTACTTGCGCGCCGCGGTCACCGGAATACGTCCGTCGCCGCAGCCAAGGTCGTACACTATGTCGTCCTTGGTGACGTTGGCCACTTGCAGCATGGCCTCCACGACCGGCTCGGGCGTGGGAACATAGATGACGTCAGGACGCCGCGTCGGTGCGGCCGCTTGCGCGAACGCCGAGGTGGCGCCCGGAAGCCCCGCGACGACGACCGTGACGGCGAGTGCGAGAAAACGATTACGCATGCGAAGCAACCTCCTGTGGACGTGAGACGCACAGTATATCTCCTGCTCGTGGTGGCGTTTGCCGCGCTGGCCGTGCCCGCCGTTCGTCACTGGCGCGAGCAGCCGCCCGTGCCGCCGCCGCTACCTGAGCCGCTGCGCGGCGCCTGGACGGCCGGTGACGGCGTCGAAATCGGCGCAGGATCCGACCATCCCTTTGGACTGGCGCTGGCCCCCAACGGCCGCCGGCTGGCCTACCCGGCCGTGCGTGCCGGCCTGGTGTCGTTGTGGCTGCAGGATCTGACGAGCGGTGACGCGCGGATGCTGCCGTCCACGGATGGCGCCGCGGCGCCGTTCTGGTCGCCCGACGGCGCCCGCCTCGGGTTTCTCGCCAACGGACGGTTGCACGCCATCGATCTCACGTCGGGATCGATCAGCGACCTCGCCGATGCGCCGGCCGGTCGTGGCGCCGCCTGGAACCAGGCCGGCGACCTCGTGTTCGCGCCCGGCGGCGGCGGCGGGCTGATGCGCCGGTCGGCCGACGGCACCATCGCGCCGCTCACCACGATCGATCGCGACGCCGGCGAATCGAGGCACGCGTGGCCGGCCTTTCTTCCAGACGGACGGCACGTCGCCTTCCTGGTGACGGCAACCGATCGCTCGCGGGCGGGCATCTGGGTAATGTCACTGGACGACGCCGCGTCGCGCGTGCGCGTGTCGGCATCGGACGCGCAGCCGATCGTCGTCGGCGAGACGATGCTGGTCTTGAACGACACGACGCTGGTGGCGCAACCGCTCGACCCCGCCACCTGGGCGGCCGCGGGTCGAACAACACTCGTGGGCTTTCCTGCCGGCCGCGGTCCGCTCGGCCAGCTGTTGGCCACCGCCGCGCCGGATGTCCTGATCTACGGCGCGCCGGGATCCAGCCTGCGCGAACTTCGCTGGGTGTCGCGCGATGGCCAGCGGCTGGGCCGCGCCGGTGAGCCCGCGGAATCGTGGGAGCTGCGGATCGCGCCAGACGGACAACGGGTTGCGGTCACGGCGCTCGACCCGCAACTGCGAACGCTCGACGTGTGGATCCGCGACGGCACGCAGCCGGTGCCCCTGCGGCTGTCGCTCGGCACCGACATGGACGAGGGCGCCGTGTGGTCACCGAACGGCCTGCGCGTGGCGTGGGTCGGCAAGCGCCGCAACATCCTCTTTCGCGGCGCCGGCGCGCAGTTGCCGGAACAGACGGGTGCGACCTTCGATCCGCCGGTGCAGCTCTGGGACTGGTCGCGCGACGGCGTGCACTTCCTGCTCGGGCGCACCGATTCGCAGACGCGCGACGACCTGTGGGTGGTGCCGCAGGTGGAAGGCGCGAAGCCGCGCGCGTACGCCGCCGGCAGTTTCAACCAGACGCACGGCGCCTTCTCGCACGACGGGCGATGGATCGCTTACGCGTCCGACGAGTCCGGCCAGTCCGACATCTACGTGGATGCGTTCCCCGAGCCGGGCTCGCGGCTTCGCGTGACCACGGCCGGCGGCACCGAACCGCGATGGCGAGATGATGGCCGCGAGCTGTACTTCCGCCGCGGCGCCGAGGTCCACGTCGTCCGGTTTGCCCAGGCCGGCGCGACGCTCGACATTCAGTCGATCGATCGCCTGTTCGACGCCGGCGCGCCGATCCGCGCGTTTGACGTCACGCCGGACGGGTCGCGATTCCTCCTCAACCTTCCGGCCAGCAGCGCGGCGCCGCGATCAGCCACAATGGTGATGTACTGGAAGCGCGCCCCGATCGACTCCCCCAACCCATGAAGATTGCGACCTGGAACGTCAATGGTATTCGTGCCCGGCAGGCCCAACTGCTCGAGTGGCTCGCCGCCGAGAAGCCTGACGTGGTCTGCCTGCAGGAGATCAAGGCGTCGCTCGACCAGCTCCCGTTCGAGCTGCGCGACGTCGAGGGCTACTGGAGCTACTGGCACGGCGACAAAGGCTACTCCGGAGTGGCAGTGCTGCTGGCGAAGTCGCTGGTGACGGCGTCGCCGAGTTGCTCGCATCCGGGCTTCGACTTCGAGCAGCGCATTGCCTGCGCGACGCTGCGCTCGTCCCTTGGTGAGATCACCTTGGTGACGGTCTACGTGCCGAACGGCGGCAAAGACTACGAGGCCAAGCTCCGCTTTCTCGACGGGCTCGATGGCTTCGCCGACCAATTGGCCCGCGACGGGCGACTGGTGATCTTCTGCGGCGACCTGAACGTGGCCCGCACCGAGCGCGACATCCACGAGAAGGAGCGCAAGCCGAACCAGATTGGCACGCGACCGGACGAGCGCGCCCTGCTCGAGCGCATCATCTCGCGCGACCTGGTGGACGTGGGCCGGGCGCTCGAGCCGGACAACGACAACCTGTTCACATGGTGGCCGCCGTGGCGCAGCCTCAAGCAGCGCAACATCGGCTGGCGGATTGACTACGTGCTGGCCTCGTCCGCCCTTGCCTCTCGCGCGACCTCATCGGTCGTGCAACGGGAGTTCGGCACCAGCGATCACGGCCCGGTCGTCGTCAATTTCGAGATTTCGTGATCTGGCGATCTGGCGATTTGGCCGCCGGTAAGAGAGTATCCTTGCGCGTGTGAAGGTGCTCCTGTTCGGCGCCACTGGCGGGACGGGCCGGCACGTGCTCACCCAGGCGCTCGAGGCCGGGCACCACGTCACTGTCTTTGCGCGGAACCCGGCCGCCGTCACCACCCGGCACGAGCACCTCCGCGTCGTCGCCGGCGACGTCACGGCCGGCGATGCGACACTCGCTGTCGCCGTGCAGGGCCAGGATGCGGTGATCTCCGCGCTCGGCCGCGGCCAGACCTTCAACTCCGGCAACCTGATCCAGCAAAGCGCGCCGGCCATCGTCAAGGCCATGCGGGCGCGCGATGTCTCCCGCCTGATCTTCACGTCGGCCCTGGGGGTGGGGGAATCCATCCAGGACGCGCCGCTGTTCATGCGCCTGATGATTCGTTTCCCGCTGCGTGGGATCTACGCCGACAAGAAAGCTGGAGAAGCGCACATCCGCAACAGCGACCTTGACTGGACGCTGGTGCAGCCGGTGCAGCTCACCGACGGCGGCCTGACTCGCCACTACCGCGCCGGCGAACGCTTGCCGCTGCGCGGGATCGTGACGATCTCGCGGGCCGACACCGCCCACTTCATCGTCGACCAGTTGACCGACCCGAGCTACATCAGGAAAGTGGCCTTGCTCGCCTACTAAAGCGGCTCGAGGGGAGGGCAGCATGCGGCGGATAACGTTGGTGGCACTCGTCGGGATCGCGGCAGCCGTCAGTGGCGCCCTCGACGCCCAACCCAGGTTCGGCGCCCGCGTCGACCTCGTCGTGGTCTCCGCCATCGTCCGCGACGGCGGCGACAATCTCGTGCGCGCGCTCTCGCAAGACGACTTCGAGGTGCTCGAAGACGGCAGGCCGGTCGCCGTCTCCACGTTCGCCGAAGTCAACGCCGACGCACTCGCGCCGCAAGATGATGGCCGGTTCATCGTGCTGTTGCTGGACAACCTGGTGACCGACCCAACGCTGACGCCGCGCATCAAGGACATCGCCCGCGGCTTCGCGGATCGGATGGGTCGGGGGGACGTGATGTCCGTGGTGTACCTCAATGGCGGCAGCAGCACGACGACCAGGAGCGCAACTGAGGTGCGCGCCGCCATCGATCGGTTCAAGCCGTTCGGCACCAGCCTGATGGGCGGCCTGACGGCGAGAAGTCACGCGATGGAATCGGTGTCGGGTTTGGCGAAACAACTCGCGGGCGTGTCACACCGCCGCAAGGTGCTCGTCTGCATCGGGCCAGCCAATGTCTTCAACGTCCAACTCGGCGACTTCGATGGCAAGCTCGACGGAGCCATTGGTCCAACGCTGCGCGACACCGCCCGAGCGGACATGACGACCTATGTGATCGATCCGCGTGGCCTGCAGGCGAAGAACGTCGCCAGCCAGCTCGATGGATTCGCCCGCGAAACCGGCGGCGTCGCCTTTGCCAACGTCAATGTGTTCGCAGAAGCGATCGACCAGGTCTGGCAGGAGAGCGGAGCGTACTACCTGCTTGGCTATGAACCCGCGAAGCGCGACGACAAGCGCCACACGATCGAGGTGCGCGTCAAGAAGGGCGGCCTGCAGGTGCGCGCCCGCCGCACGCGCGGGTGACACGCTACGGCATCCTCTCGATCGCCGCCTTGAGCGCCTCCGCTTTCTCCTTCATCCGCGGATGCGCGATCGCGACATCGACATGCGTCAGCGCGGGACTCTTCTGCCCGGTTCTGGCAAACCCCTGGGCGGCGTTGAACGCGGATTGAGCGGAACGCTCTTCGGCGACTTCGAGATCCTTGTTCAACTTGGCGCGCTGACGGGCTTCCCTGCCTGGCGGATTTAGAGATCCGCCACTGCGCTTCACTTCCGCGTCGAGGTTCGCGAGGTCCCGGCGAGCCTGCGAGGCCGCGCCCACGTAGCAGCTCATGGCGCGCGAGAACCGCGTGGCCGCCGTCGGCCATTGCTGCTGGTCGACGTGCACCAGTCCGGACATCCACGTCGCGTCGCAGTTGGCGCCGTCAATCTCGAACGCGCGATCGAAGCGCAGGATGGCGGTGGGCAGGTCCTTGCGGTCGTAGGCAATCAGCCCGGCCAGCATGTAGACGTTGGTGTTCGACAACAGCTTGATCGCCGTCTCGACGTCGGTCCACGCCGGCTCGAGGGCCTTGAGGTTGTAGTGGTTCCACGCTCGCCAGTAGTAGGCGTCGCCGATGTTCCAGGTGCCGAGCTCGATCATGCGAGTGGCGGTGACGATGGCCTCCTGGTGGCGCAGCAGGTAGCTGAGGCTGGTGAGCCGGCCGAGCAGTGCGTCGCGATGGGTCGGCGAGTCGCCGAGAACCGCGTCGAACGCCGAAAGCGCGGCTTCGAACTCCGCGATCGACTGGTTGATGCGCCCCGCCGTGATCGTGATCCAGTGCGAAGACGGGAACGCCTCGCGCGCCTGGCCAAGGAGCGCCGCCGCCTGGTAGAGGTCGATGGCTTCGGTGGGCGAGCCCACCATGGCCCGCCGCGCTTCCCAGGGCAACGTATCAACGAAGCGTGGATCTGCCTCTCGAAGGGAGGCTGCCGTGGGCACTCCGAACCCCTGGCACACCGCGAGCCGAAACTGGATCAGCGGCACTCCGCTGTAGCGAGCCAGAATCGGCGCCGGATCAATCGACGGGCGCAGGCGTGTCTGCTCGCAGTCGATCACGAGAGCCAGGTACTGGGCGACCAGGTTGGACGCGACCGCGGCATCGAGGGCGCGGCGATGTGGGTTGTCGGGATCGAGCGCAGGGCGGGAGCGGCCGGTGAGCTGCGCGCGCTGTTCGGGATCCATCCCGCCGGTCTCGCCGATCACCAGTGCGGCCGCGTCGGTGAGGACCTGCGGCGAGAGCGCCGGCGGAATGACGGGCGGGAGCGCCGAGGCATGATGACGGGCCCGGTCCATAGAGATGTCAGCTGGCATCCCCAGCTCCTTCTCGCGCATCGCGATCAGCAGCGTGGCCTCGAACGCCCCTTGCGCGGCGCCAGGTGCTGGCCTCGGCGACGCCGACAACCGCTCGAAGATCGACTGGGCTTCCTTGAGGCAGGCGTAGCAGCCTTCGCGAACCAGGGCGTGGGCCTTGCCGAGCTCGGCGACCACTTGCGGCGAGGGGCCGCGGGCGGCGCATCCGCAGAGGGCCAGCACCAAACACGCCGCCGCAATACGTGTCATGCGGGCGTTAGACACCGCCGGCGCCATTTTGTTCTCGACGCGCCGGCGTCCTGAGCGAGCCACCGGCTCGCCGACAGGCGTGTCGGTGGCGAGTCGAAGGGCCTCACGGCAACGACAGCGCGACCAGCTCCGGCACCGCCGTCGGTGTCGCCCCCTGCACGGTGATGGCGATGAACTGCTTGCCGCCAACCGAGTAGGTCATCGGCGTCCCGATCGCGGCAGCCGGCAGATCGACCGAAGCCATCTCCTTGCCCGTGGCCTTGTCGTAGGCCACCAGCCGCGGACCACCCGTCGTGCCGCCCGTCGTCAAGGCGTAGATCAGCACGGTCTTGGTCAGCAGCGGGCCGCTGAAAGTGCTGTCGCCGCCCAGCGGCGGCAGGTTGAGGCCCTTGAGCCGCGGGTTGTTGCGGACGCGATCGCCGTTGCCGGCCGGCACCATCCACGCATGGTCGCCGGTATTCATGTTGATCGCGGTGAGGCGCGAGTACGGCGGCTTGAAGAGCGGCAGCCCATCGGGCATCTGCGGATTGCGCCCCGGCTGCTGCATGTAGAGCAGGTTGCTGTCGAGCGCCTGGTCCGGCACGCCCAGCTTGCTAACGGCGTAGGCGTTGCGAGACGGCACGTAGAGCATGCCGGTCTCAGGATCGACCGCGGCGCCCTGCCAGTTGCCGCCACCGGTGGTGCCGGGCCGCACGATCGTGCCCTGCACTGATGGCGGCGTGAAGAGCGGCCCCGTGCGGAACCCTTCGATGGCCTTGACGGCCGCGGCGCGAATCTCCGGCGTGAAGTCGGCGAGATCGTTCACCGTCACGCCCTGGTATTCATACGGAGCCGGCTTCGACGGGATCGGCTGCGTCGGCGATGCCTTCTCGCCGGGCACGTCGCTCGGCGGCACCGGCGTCTCGACCATGGGCCACACCGGCTGGCCGGTGAGGCGGTCAAAGGTGTAGACGTAGCCCTGCTTGGTGATCTGCGCGAGCGCCTTGATCCGCCGGCCGTTCACCGTGATGTCGAGCAGGTTCGGCGCCGCCGGGTTGTCGTAGTCCCACAAGCCGTGATGCACGGTCTGGAAATGCCACACGCGCTTGCCGGTGGCGACGTCGAGCGCGACCACGCTTTCCGCGAACAGGTTGTTGCCGAGCCGATGCGCGCCGTAGAAATCGGGCGCGGTGGTGTTGGTGGGCAGGTAGACGTGCCCCAACTCCTCGTCCGCGCTCATCATCGTCCACACCGTGACCTTGCCGGCGTACTCGTTGGAGCCGTCGGTCCACGTCTCGCTGCCGAACTCGCCCTTGGGCGGCACGGTCACGAACGTCCACCGCACTTGGCCGGTGCGGACGTCGAAGGC
Source organism: Vicinamibacterales bacterium (assembly GCA_041659285.1). Classification (NCBI taxonomy): domain Bacteria; kingdom Pseudomonadati; phylum Acidobacteriota; class Vicinamibacteria; order Vicinamibacterales; species Vicinamibacterales bacterium. The sequence goes on from JBAZYO010000009.1 coordinate 182,936, forward strand.
GCGGATCCAGCCGGGGATCTGCTCCTTGCTCTTGACGAGCGAAGAAATGGCGGCCGGCGTGATGACGACGTCCTTGACGACGATGGGCGGAGACTGGACCGAGTAGGTCAGAGCGTTGAGGTAGTCGCGCGTGCCGCGCTTGGCCCGTGGCAGGCCTTCCATCAGGTCAACGCGGCCGTTCGTGCCAAAGCCCGGGACCGGGCGGCCGGTCTTGGCGTCCACGGCGATCAGGAAGCCGTCGCCGGTGCCCCAGTAGATGCGCTCCTCGCGGCCATCGGTCCAGTAGGCGACGCCGCGCTGGTTCCAGCGCAGTGTCAGGGTGGTCGTGCCCGACTCGTAGCTCTTGGGGTTGTAGACCCACTTGAGCGCGCCGGTGCGCGCGTCGTAGGCGGCGCCGACCGATGACGCGGTGTTGACGTAGAGCGTGCCGTTGACCATCAGCGGCGTGGCCTTGTAGTTCTGGACGAACGGCGGCTGGCCATCGCGCCAGCGCTTCGGATCGATCCGGTTCAGTTCGTCGAAGATGGTCTTCGAGTCGGCGGACCACTCGCTGCCGTCGGACATGGTGATGCTGAGGAACCCGTCCGGCGACTTGGCCCGCCAGGCCAGCTTCAGCGAGCCGAAGTTCGACGCGGTGACCTGGTCGAGCGGCGAGTACTTGGTGCTGGCCAGGTCACCGCCGTAGGTGGGCCACTCGCCGCGCGCGGTGGAGTGCGCCACCGGCTCCTGGGCGGTCAGGGCCGCGGCGAGGCTGATCGAGACGAGGAACAACGTGAGTCGTGTCATTCGCCAACAGGCTCCCTGAGGTGGCCGTACAACTGGGCGTCGCAGTCCGGGCAGATGCCGTGGGTGAACTCGACCGCGGCGCGGGTTTGGAGGTAGACGTCGATCTGGCTCCAGTAGCCGTGGTCGTCGCGCACCTTCTTGCAGTTGGCGCAAATCGGCAGCAGCTGTTCGAGGGCGCTCACCTCGCTCAGCGCCTTCTTGAGCTCACCGATCAGCCGTTCGCGCTCGCCCTCGAGCACCTTGCGAACGGTGATGTCGCGCGTCACCACCAGGCGGCCGGCGACGTCGCCCCAGCGATCGGCGATCGGATCGACGCGCATGTCGATCCAGCGCGTGGCGCTGCCGTTCGGCACCGCCAGCTCGCCCAGCCAGGGCGCCGACGATCGGTTCTTCACGGGAATGCGGAGCGCCGCCGGCACCGCCGAAGCGCCGGCGTTCATGCCCATGTGGTCTTGCGCGGCGGTATTGGAATAGATCACGCGATCGGTGCGATCGAGAATCACCACGCCGTCGGCGATGGTCTCGAGCAGCGCCTCGCGGGCGCGCGGCAGCAGGTCGAGCAGGCCTTCACTGACCACCGCCCACGCCAGCACGGCGCCGCTCAGGCCCAGCGAGATGGTCAGGTAATTCAGGCCGGGCCACGGCCCGAGCTTGAAGATGTAGAGGATGTTGCCAATCCACGAGATCAGCATGGCGACGACCACCGCCATCATCGGCGCGCGGAAGGCGCTCGTCACCCGGCGGCGGGCCGACAGCAGGATCCCCGTATTCAGCGCGGTCATGATGTAGTGCTGCGTCGCCAGCACCCAGAACCAGGGGCCGTAGCGATAGGTCGAGAACGGCGAGCCGTCCTTCGGCATCTCGATGCCGGTCCACAGCAGCTGGTGCCACTGGCTGGTCCACGCCATCACCAGCGAGATCACCGGGATGCCCCAGATCAGCACCATCACCGTCGGGGTGATGCGCGACTCGAGGCGCGCCAGTTCCATGGCGGCGTGAAAGAAGAACGGCGCGCACGACACCACGCCGAAGTACTGCACCTGGGAAATGAAGCGCCGGGCCTCGACCGTCGGGAGGTGCAGTTCGATGGCGTCGCAGGCCGCCCAGATCGCGGCGGCCAGCAGCATCATGCCGAGCGCCCGGCCGCCCCGCACCTCGCGCCGGCGGAAGACGGCGAGCGCGGCCGCCACGCTGACCGCGGCCGACAACGAATAAGCGATGGTGAGCGCTACCTGGGAAGGCATCGGCGGAGGTCACGCACATTCTAGGGGGAAAGGGTCGGGGCCGCCAGTTAAGGAGAAATCAATCTGAACTCGTGATGGCGCCCATCCGGGAAGCGGGACGTCTCAGATGGCCTGGTTCGCCACGATGTCCGTTGCCGCGGTGGGTCCGGCATTCGACGTGACGAGAAGGCCGCGACCGGCCGCCGAATACCAGAAACGGCGGCCTCAGGCCGCGACAACGCTGATTCGACCCGAGCTTCGAGCACGCGGCTTCTTCCTGATCACGATGTCAACGTCCTGGTCGAGGATGGTGAGCAGTGTCATGAGCCGCTCAACGGAGAAACCATTGAGTTTGTAGTGCCGCAGTGCCGACACCTTCGGTTGCGTCAACCCCAGCACCTTCGAAGCGGCGGTCTGCGTCAGCGCACGCTGTTCGAGGATCTGGTTGAGGGCGTGTGCAAGCCGCAGCTTGGCCTGGCGCTCGGCCGCATCCGGATATCCCAGGTCGGCGAAGATGTTCTTCGTGCCCCTGGTAATCGCGACGGGTTCAGCGTGTCGTCTTGGCATGGTGCTCCTTGTAGTCCTGCTGCGCCGCTCTCAATCGCTGGCTCAAGAGGTCGATGTCCCGCTTGGCGGTCCGAATGCCCGGGACACGACACACTCAGCGAATATCCCACTTTGGGTATATCTGGTCAAGTTCCTCTGGGTGCGATTGCACTTCCTCGACGGATCCGCGAATGCCCTCCGCCAACCACCAACGAAAGAGGGGGCGTTGAACCTCCACGACGGGGTTATGACTTCCGCGTGAAGGGGGCGGGCGGCCGCTGCTCGCGGTCCGTCTTGGTGCTCCTTTCAAAGGCGTCAGCATTCGGCATCGCCTTCACCAAGGTGAGCGCGCGCAAGTAGGACCGGGGTTGTGGAGGGTAGAGAACAGTGGCGCCTATCGAAGAGATCCCGAGTGACACCGGGAGATGTCAGAGCGTCAGACGTTCACAGGAGCTAAGGAGGCCAGGAGAATCACGTCGCCTTCGGCGTCCCGCGGGCGACATAAGGACCATTACCAGACGCAAAGCAAATCCTACTCCCATTTTGGCGGGTAGCCGAGTTTTCCTTGAAATCTAGTGGCCTCGAAAGCAACGGTGATCCTGCCATCGCTGACGGCTCGCGAACAACCTTCTAAGTCCAACAGTCCAAAGCCCTTTCACACCCTTGCCGGCCGCATTGTCTGCCCTCTGCGCCCGAGCCCTCGCATGATCTCTGGTCTATCCTCGATCCTGGGTCGAAAGTGCCCCGCGCGCATTGACCTCGTCATGGATTTCGAGATCGTGCCCGCGCCTCCCCAGGGGGTCGGCGAACGCATCAAGGGCAGGCTACTTGTCCGCGCTCCCCATCTTGAAGACGCCTGTCATGGCAGGCTAGGATTGTTACGGGACGAGTCCCGGCAGGAGCTGAGGGCGGTTGGGCGCATGGGTCGTCCGTCGCCGGTCAACTTTTCCCTGGTTGCGGGTGTTGTGGAGTCGACATCACAATAGTCTTCAGGGCCTTGGTCTTCTGGAGATGTGGTAGTCCCTTCCCTATACCGCGAACCCCAAACGCCCGCCCGCGACTGATCATCGCGGCAAGCCCTCAGTTCCGCTTTCTCCATTCGTCGCGCGCGTTCCGCCCCTGCGGCATGTCGCGCATCAGTGAAGGATCCGCGAGTTCCACTACCAGGCTTCGCACCCTTGGAGCGGAGCCATGTTCGATTCGGCCTTCGACCGCACACTCTCATACCGTCTCTCAGCCGCCTACGATTGTTGGGGCAACCGCCGCTCGCTGAGGCGCGGCACGCGGAACGGAATCTGGTTCATCGATGCCAGTGCCATCGACCAGCCGGCGACCGAGGCACAACCGGTTGATCCGGATCCAGCCCGCGAGCGTGGCCTGAGGGAACTCCAATCATCGGGCCGCTTCACGACGCTCGAACTCGCTACCCTGCACTCATTGATCATCGAACGCGCGACGATCGCCGAGATCGCAGAACGGCACGGGTGCAGTCGCCAAGCCGTGATCGCGCGGCTGGTCGGAAACTCGCGCGGCCAGGGCGGCATTCTGAAGAAGGCCCAAGCGCTACTTCGACGGTGAACCCTTATCGGGATGATCAAGGCGACCTCCGCAGCGCCGGCGATGAACCATCGAAGCTGGTTCATCGACCAGATGGCTGACGAACACATGCTGCGCGAAGCGTGGTACCGCGTGCAGCGTGGTGGAAAAACCGGGGGCATCGACGGGATGACCGTCGATGCGTTCCGCCCCGATGTCGAACGGCGCCTGGCGCAGTTGGGCCAGGCGCTGAACACCGACACCTACGTGCCGTCACCGGTCAAACGGGTGCAGATCCCGAAACCGTCTGGCGGCTGGCGCACACTGGGCCTGCCGACGATCGGCGATCGCATCGCACAAACCGCGGCGGCCCTCGTCCTCCACGAGCGCATCGGCGCTCTCTTCTCGGATCGCAGCTTCGCCTATCGTCCCTTCCTTGGACCTCGCCGCGCCGCGCTCTACCTCCGCAGCCGCCTGGCGTCCGCGCGCTGGGTGGTCACCGCCGACATCGAGAAGTTCTTCGACAACGTCGACCACCGCATCATGGCGGACCAGCTCCGAACAACCGGCATGGACGACGCGGGAGTACGGCTGATCCTGAAGTGGTTGACAGCGCCGGCCCACGATGGCAACCAGCGGTACCAGCCAATCAAGGGCCTCCCGCAAGGATCACCCGTCGCACCCATCCTCGCGAACCTGTACCTCACCGGCTTCGACACGACGCTGGAGGCGGAAGGGTTTGCCCACATCCGCTACGCCGACGACTTCGTGGTGCTCGCTGGCGACGAAGCCGAGGCGCGCCGCGCCCTTGGTTACGTGTCTGCCTATCTCGGCTCGCGCCTCCGTCTCGCGATTAAGCCCGCGAAGACCCAGATCGCCGAGGCCAACGAAGGCTTCACCTTCGTCGGTTTTCGCTTTGCCCGGGACACGTGGACCATCCCGGGCGAATCGCTGGCGCGCTTCCAGGAGGGAGTGGAGGCAATTCTCGCGCAGCCCGACCGACACGCGCTGATGAAGGTGGCGAAGTCCCACAACGACCTCGTCCGAGGCTGGCGAAACTACTACCACGGTAATTCCGGCGAGATGGACCGCCAACTCGCCGAACTGGACGCCTGGCGGGTGTGCCAGTGCCGGGCCCACCTGACCCGGTGCGAGCAGGATCCGGATGGCGCCGTCGTGTGGTTCGAGCGGCTCGTCGAAGAGATCAACGAGGTTGCGCCACCGGACACGTACTCGCACCACGAGGAGACAGCCAGCGGCCCACCTGACCTGCCACCTGACGATCTCGACCGGTGGCGGCAGGGCGAGGGGCAACATGGTGAGCAGACAACGCGCGGCGGCGTGTTCGCGAGCACGCGGCAACTTCACGATGCCGCCATCGGCCGCCAGCAGCTGCCAGCGATCGCCGATGACGGCTGGCTCCGCGTTCCCACCTTTGGCAGCTTCGTGGCGAAATCGGCGGCCCTCCTCGTCGTCCGGCGAAAGAAGCAGGTGATCTTCGAGTGCCCGTTCGACGATGTGTCGTGCCTCACCATCGAAGCGAGCGGCGTGGCGCTCTCCACCGTCGTGATCGAGGAGTGCGCGCGCCGCGGGATTCCCGTGGCCGTTTGCCGTCTGTCTGGAAAGCCGGTCGCCCGCATCCTGCCGGCGCGATCACCGCTGGATGCCACGATGGTTCGCAGGCAGTTCGCCGCCAGTTCGGGGAGATCGGGAACGCGGTTGGTTCAGGCCATTCTCGCGGCGAAGCTGTCGAATCAGCGTGCGCTGTTGCTCTACCACAGCAAGTACAGGGGGAGGAGCGTCGCGGTCAGAAGGCGTCTGCTCGAATCGGCCGGCACGATTGCGGAGTGCGCGCGCCAGATCGCGCTCCTGTCGGACGTGCCGATGCGAGATGCGAGGCGGCCGTTGTTTCTCGCTGAAGCCGGGGCCGCCGCTTACTACTGGCAGGCCTTCGCCTGCCTCGTTCCACCCGGGCTCGGGTTCAAGGGCCGTCTTCATCGTGAGGCGGACGACGTGGTGAACAAGGCCCTGAACTACGGCTATGCCCTCCTGCTCAGCCGGGTCTGGGTGGCCGTTCACCGGGCCGGCATGGAGCCGACCCTTGGCCTTCTGCACACGGGCCGGCGACGGTCTGCCGGCCTTGTGTTCGACTTGATGGAGCCATTCCGCCAGCCGGTTGTGGACAAGGCGGTGCTTGGCCTGATCGGGCGCGGCGCCAGGCTGGAATTGAATGAGAAGCGGGAGTTGACGCTCCGTACCCGCGCTCTGCTTCAGGGAGCGATCGCGCGCCGTCTCGACCGTGGGCGGAACAGCGCGTCCGGAGGTCTGCTCCACGACATTCATCGCGGCACTCTCGGTTTTCGGCGGGCGCTCAGCGACGGCACCGCGTATCAGCCCTATCGAATGACATGGTGAATACCCTCGTACTCTATGACGTCGCCACCCGACGGAGTCGCGCGCGGCTCGAGGCGCTGCTTCGCCAGCATGGATTCATGTGGCTGTTCCCTAACGCCCGCTGGTCGGAGCGCCCGTTCGCACGGCATGACCGGCTGGCGCTACGAGTACGCGCCTGCCTCCGCACTGAGGCCTACCGGGTCGTGTTCATCCAGATCTCGGCAAAGGAAAGGACACAAGCTCTATGGCTGACCTCAACCAAGCCTCGATAGTCGACGTTCGCGTCGTCGCGCTCTATCCGGGCAAGATCACCCGGCTGGCGGGTTGCCCTGGCGTACGGTTCCGCAGCCGGAAACAGGCGCAGTGCACCCTCGTGCCGTGCAGGATCGATGCACTCGACGGCCGCTCAGTGGCCACGCCGGAGTATCCGATTCCTGAAGGTACGCCGGCCCCGAAGTACCGACTGCAGTTCGAGACGACGCGGGTGCCGGTGGAAGACCGCAGGATTCTATGTGTCGTGCTCTCGGCCGAACCGGAGGACTGGAAGGCGGACCCAGAGCAAACGCTGCTGTCCCCCATCTTCGACGATGGGCATCGGATGATCTTCGAGTTCCGTCGCGCCCACATCCTTCGTGTCGATCGGCGGGGCAACCTTGAAACGCGGCTGGTCGCTGTCGACCCCGTCCGCGGCGTCGTCGGCACCAAGACTATTCACCGATTCGACACGCGACTCACAGGCTTGGCCACGCGATGCACCGAACATCTGGCGGGCGCAATCGATCTCTTTCCGATGCGCGACAGGGAGCCGCTCGCGCAACGGCCGCAGGTTCCGGAGGGAGAGGCCAATCTGTCGTTCGAGCCGGGCCGGCGAGCACGACTGAACTAAGAACTCCTTATCTCGCGACGCATTCGACGCTGTTGCGCACACGCTCCACGACGCTACAATGTCGCTATGAGCGGACAGGCGGCAACCCCCAAGGCCCAGATGATCGAGCTCATCGACAAGCAGCCCGATGACAGTTCTTACGATGAATTGCTTCGAGAACTGGCGTTCGCTCGAATGGTCGACCGCGGGCTCGCGGACTCCGACGCTGGTCGGACGGTTTCCCACGACGCGATGAAGCGGACGATCGAGTCGTGGCGGAAATAGCCTGGACAGCTGAAGCACAGCGCTGGTTGAAGGACATTCACGAGTATATCGCCACCGACAATCCGGACGCGGCTCACCGCACCGTCAGCGCCATCCACGAACGGGCCCAGATCCTGCTGACCTTCCCTCAGGTGGGTCATCGGTACCGTGACGATCGTGACATTCGGATTCTGCTCTACGGTCATTACCGCATCGCCTACCTCATCAAGCCAAACCGCGACATCGACGTGCTCGGCGTGTTTCACGGTTCGCTCGAGATTGAACGATATCTGACCTGAGCCGATCCTCACGGTTTACGTGCGCCTCGGCGAGGGGGTAGCTTGGCCAATGGTGATTTCATCGAAGCCCTCTTGGTCCCGGAATGCACTTGAGTTCCGTCATCCGCTGGATGAATGCAGCCACAGATTCGACGCAGATGAGACGCCGATTGAGAACCGGGCGCGCTCCGCCGTTGACAGCGGGCCCGAGCGGCTGCTGATGGCCGCTGTCTCGTGGTTGGACGCCCTGGTTCCGGTGGCGTCCTCGGACCCCCGGCTCATCGGCGTGAATCGGCGTAAATCGGTGGCTGTATCTGTGGCACGCGCGCCACTATCCGACACGTCGCGTACGACATGGTCACGCACGGGGCGACGTCAACCGAAGTGAACTGCGGGAGTGGGCTTGTCTTTTCGTTACGTCTTGATCCCTTCATCTCCTGTGAAGAGTGGTCCCTATCTCGCCACCCGAAACGCCACCCACTGCTCCGCGGAGTGCTCGCCCGACAAGGCCGTGACGCGAAGGATGTAGGTGCCGTTGCCCAGGCTCGACACCGGCAGCAGCAGGCGGAGCCGGCCGTTCGTCAGGGGCGGCGCCTCGAGGGCGCGCAGCACGCCGCCCATCGAGTTGAGCAACTCCACCTTGACCTGGGGCGCCTCGCCGGCCGGCGCCGCGCACTCGATCTCCACGAGCACGCGCTCGGTGGCCCCGAAACGGGTCGCGGCCGTCGGCGACGGCGCCGGGTTGGCCTCGATGGCGCGCAGTTCGATCATGTTGCGCGCGCGCAGGAAGCGCGGCGTGGCCAGCACGATCGGGTTCTTCGACAGGTCGGGCACCACCTGCGTCTGCACCCAGCGGTCGATGGTCTCGCCCGCCGCCGTCAGCGAGGTGAAGCGGAGGCGCTGGCGGCCGGCCGGCAACTGGAACTGCGCCATCAACGGCAGCTCCCCGGGCGCGCCGCCAATCACCTGCGCCGGCATCACCTCCTTGCCCGCATCGTCCACGGGCAGGATCTCCAGGCGCGCGGGCTTGTCGGCGACCGCCGGGCCGGGCGCCGCTTCCCACGTGAACGTGAGGCGGGTGTGATCGCCGTCGCCCTTGGACACGCCGGTCCACACGTTCACGGCCCTCGTCGACGACGAATCGGCAATGGCCGCCAGCGCGGTGTTGAGCGCGGTGTTCACTGGCGTGGCCGCCGCTTCGGCCGCGGCGGTCAACTCCTTCTCGCTCGCCGCCCAGTAGCCGCGCCGCGCGGTGACCTTCACGCCACGGCGCTTCACGCGGACCTTGATCTCGTGGAACTTGCCGTCGTTGGTCCGGCGCGTGGGCGTGTAGCCGACCAGGTAGTAGGCGCTGGCGTCGGCCACCACGCCGGCCAGCTGGCGCTCGGGATCGTTGGTGTTGACGATGGCGCGGCCGCCGGTGTCGTAGGCGATGCGGCGCAGGATGTCGTCGCCGCCGAAGCCGACGCTGCCCAGCGGCCGGGGATCGATCACGTGAATGGTGACGTTGCCGCGGTTGGCGGCCTCCATCGCCTCCTTCAGCACATGGTCGTTCGGGCTGCCCAGCCGCACCGGCGGGCCCTGGCTGAAGAAGAGGATCGACTTGCGGCCCTCGCGCAGCCCGCCCAGCTGCGTGGCCAGCGCGCCCAGCGCGGAGAGCGTGACGCCGGCCCGCAGCTCCATCCAGTTGCGTTGAGACATCTGGGCCTCTTCCACGGGACTCTTCACCGGGAAGATCTCGCCGCGGCGGCCTTCGAAGTTGCGGACGCGGCCCAGCAGCTCGGCCTTCGACCGCGTGTATTTCAGGTCGCGCAGGCTCTCGAGCGGCTCCATGATCACGGCGAGGTCGTTGGGCCCCAGCTGGTTGATGAAGGACGTGATCGCGTCGCGCAACGGCAGCGTAATCTCTGGCCGCTTGTCGATGTGGTAGTCGTCCAGGAAGATGCCGAACAGCCGCACGTCCTCGCGCGCGGCCTCGAGCTGCGCGTGCTCGCGCGACCGGATCTGCAGCGGCTCGTTCAGGTCTGACGTGCGCGCGCCGTCGACGCGCACGAACTTGATGGTCTCGACGACCTGGGGCACGTCGTCTTCGGTGACCTCGAAGTCCGACAGTTGCAGGTCGGCCACCGGCTCGTCGCCACGCACGGTGGCGGTCACGTCGACGCGGACCAGGTCCGTGCCGGCACGGAAGATGGGTTGCTGCGTCGGTTGCTCGACGGCCGGTTTCGGTTCCTGGCCGTGCGCTCCGCCTCCGATCAAGCAGGCAACGATCACGCAGTAGGGCCTGGCACGGTTACCTGCAAAACGACGCAAGTCCTGCACCCGTGGCAAGAATTGCGACCATTTCGATGTAACCGTGCCGGGCCCCATAGCTGCATCCTATACTGGCAACCAATGTCCGCTGGAAAGACTTGGGCCTGCCCGCCGGAGCCTCGGCGAAGGTGGGATGTCGTGGGGATTGGCGCCAACTCCGTTGACTACGTGTACCGCCTGCCCGCCGCGCCACGCGCCGACAGCCCCACCGCCAAGTTGCGCATCAGCAGCCACTCGGTGTCGTGCGGCGGGCAGATGGCCACCGCATTGGCGGCCTGTGCCGGGCTCGGGCTCAGGACCGCCTACGTCGGCGCCGTCGGGACCGACGACAACGGCCGCCGCATCCGGCAGGAACTGCGCGGCCGCGGCATTGATCTGTCGCACCTGGTGACGCGCGAGGCGGCCAACCAGTTTGCCGTGATCACCGTCGATGAGCGCACGGGCGAGCGGGTCGTGCTGTGGGATCGCGACGATCGGCTGCTGCTGAAGCCGGACGAGGTCCCCGCGGCGCTGATCGCCTCGGCCCGGCTGGTCCACGTGGACGATGTGGATGAAGGCGCGGCGATTCGCGCGGCCAGCCTCGCGCGTGAGGCCGGGGTGCCGGCCACGAGCGACCTCGACCGCGTGACCGATCGCACGCCGGAACTGGTGGCCGCGGTCAGCATCCCGATTTTCGCCGAGCACGTGCTGCCGGCGATCACCGGCGAGGCCGACCACGAACGCGCCCTCTACAAGCTGCGCGAGACGCACACCGGCATCCTGTGCGTAACGCTCGGCCCGCGTGGGTCGATGCTGCTGGTTGGTGACGAACTCTGTTACGAGCCCGGGGTCGAGGTGGACGCCGTTGACACGACCGGCGCCGGCGATGTGTTCCGCGCGGGATTCATCTACGCGCTGCTCAACGGGGAGTCGCCCCACTTCATCCTGCGCTTCGCGAATGCCGCCGCCGCGCTGAGTTGCACACGTCCAGGCGCGCTCAACAGCGTGCCCTCTCTCGCAGACGTGGTGGCGTTCATGGACGGGGCGCGAGCGCTTCGGTAAGCACGCGGCCCATGGCTTCGGGCAGCGTGATGCCGGTGAGGAACGCGAGCGTGGGAGCCAGATCGATCGGCGCCGACGGCTGCAGGTACTCGCCCTTGTTGATGCCGTACCCGAACAGGATCACCGGCACGCGCGTGTCGTAGCGGTGGCCGGTCCCGTGCGTGCTCGTGCTCGACGAGGTGATCCAGTAGCTGCGGCCGAGCATCTTGATGTCGCCGCTGCGGCCGTCGTAGTGGCTGAGGGCCGACGGGCGCGTCAGCGGATCGACCATCGACAGCTCTTCCTTGCGATAGGCGCGCCACACCCCCTGCGTCTTGCGGATGGCATCCAGCACGGCGGTCATCGCCTTCGCGTTCTGCGTCAGCTTCAGGTAGACGCCATCGTTGAAGTAGATGTCGTTGTAGATCACTCGGGTTCGATAGTTGCCCGAACCCAACTCGCGAGTGAGCACCTCATCGATCACGCGCCCGACGACAACGGTATTGATGCGGCCGGCGTCGAAGCCCTGGGCCTTGACCCGCTCCGGCACGGGAGCCACCCCGTGGTCGGCGGTCAGTCCCACCACGTAGTTGCCCTTGCCGACATCGCGATCGAGTTTGTCGAGCAGCATGCCGAGCTCGCGATCCAGGTGGATCATCACGTCTTGCACTTCGTGCGAGTCCTGCCCGAAGTCGTGGCCGACCTTGTCGAGAGCCGAGAAGCTGATGCCGAGGTAGTCAGTGCCGGCGCCGCGACCGAGCTTGACGCCGTCGAGCGCCGCGCCGGCCAGGCCCGCGAGGTAGGCATCGGAATACGGACTCGACTCCCATGCGTCGGTGAACGCGCCGCCCACCTCGGTGCCATCCCCCTTCACGATATGCGGGAAGTCCTTGGTGACCAGGGCCGTACTCCGCCGCCCTTCCGGCGATCCGTCGTAGAGGTACATCTCCTTCGGCATGGAGCGGACCCACGGCCGCCCCATCTCGTTTCTCAGGGGATGCGCCGTGATGTAGTCGGCGAAGTACGGCACCGTCCCCTTCGCGAAGGCCGTGGAGGTCACCCATTCGCCGTTGGCTTCGTCCAGCCAGATCACCGCATCGGGACGATGGCCGCCGAGGTTAATGGCGGAGCGCGCCTTCAGCGAGATGCTCACCACGCGCGGCGCTGGCGAGCCCTGCAGCCGCATCTCGTCGGCGAGCGTCGTCGTCATCAGGTTCCGCGCGCTGTGGCCGACGCCCTTCACCGGAATGCCGTACGTGATCAGTTGCTGGTCGTCGTCATCCGTGCAGCTCACCAGGCGGCTGTTGTCGCGCTCCCACCATTGGTTGAGCACCATGCCGTGCACGGCGGGCACCGTGCCGGTGCTCATGCTGGCGTGACCGGCGCAGGTCACGGTGTTGTAGTACGGATAGTCGGCCTGCCGGAACCACGCGCCTTCGCTGACCAGCCGCTTCAGCCCCTTCGACCACTGGTGCTGAAAGCGATCGATGTAGTCGCCGCGCATCTGATCCACCGAGATCAGCACCACGAGTCGCGGACCCGCGCGAACCGCCGGTGGCGCCTGAACTTCGGACTGCCTGCCCTGAGCGAGCGCTGTGACGCGCGAGTCGAAGGGGGCGGTGGGACCGGAGAGGACCAGGAGGCCGATGAGGGCGGCGAAGGCGAATGATCTCATAGGGGCTCAGACAAAATGGTGCTCGCCAATGGTGGTCGTGAAGGTGCGGCCGTCCACGTCCAGATAGAGTTGCCGCTCCGTCACCGAGACTGCCACCTTCGCGCGACGGGCGATGGTAGCCGCGACCTCCTCGATAAATCCAGCGCCAAACTCATACACGGGGATTTCGGCGGCGCGGTGGATGCCCTGGCCGTTCAATTGCGCCAGCACCTGGCCCACGGCGCGATGGGTATACACCGCCACGCGCCCGGCCTTCTTGCTGCCGCGATGCAGGCGGTCCGCGCCCGGCATGCCGACTTCAATCCACGCCGTGAGCCGGCCGGTCAAGTCGCGGATCACCACGGCCGGCTCTTCGCCACCGGCCGCCACGCCCTCGGTAAAGGCAATGCCTTCGGCGTACTCGAGGCAATAGGCGAGATAGCGCGCCAGCATGTACTCCGGGGTTTCCGACGGCTGCCGCGCCATGCGAATCGCCAGCGTCTCGTAGACGCCGCGATCGATGTCGGCCAGTTCGGTGTCGAGGTTGAAAACGGTTGCGGTCAGGGCCATGCGTTACAGGGTGACGACGAACGGGGCGGCCATCAGCGCCGCGCCCACCGCCAGCGTCCAGAAGAAGCTGTCAATGAAGTAGGGAAACACGCACAGCAGCACGCCGGCCGCGAGCGCCACGGGGTTGTGGGCCTTGCGTCCGTACATGAAGTAACCCGAGCCGATGATGCCCAGGAAGATGGAGGCGATAAGCGTGTTCATGAAGGCGTGCGCAACGGCGCGTCTCCAGTATGGCCCGATCTGCTAGCATGCGCGCGGGTTGTGACAATGCAGTATCGCGCGGCTGCCGTCTTCGTCGCCCTGCTGGGCGTGGCTGCCGTCCGCCCGGCGGCGCAAGCGCCCACCCTTTCTGCCGTCCTGAAGAACGCGGCCGCCTACATGGCGGAATTTCAGCTGCAACTGTCGGGCATCGTGGCCGAAGAGACCTACGTGCAGGAGGCGAAACAACAAGGGTTGTTCAACCCGACGGGCGTTCTTCCGCGACGCATCCTCAAGTCGGACCTGCTGCTGGTCAAGCCGGACGGCGCTGATCGGTACGTCGAGTTCCGCGATGTCTTCGAAGTGGATGGCCAGCCGGTTCGTGAGCGGGAAGATCGCCTGACGCGACTCCTTCGCCAGCCGTGGTCGGCCGCCAGCAACCAGGTGGGCGCGATCATCGACGAGAGCGCGCGGTACAACATCGGCGGCATCCAGCGAAACGTGAACACGCCGGTACTGGCGCTGCAATTTCTCGACGCCGCGTTCCAAGTGCGATTCGAGTTCAAGCGGGCCACGAAGGAACGCGAGCAGCTCGATCCGAAGGGCGCGACGCCGGCCAAGCCCGAAGAGACCGGCGTCTTCCGGGTGTCCACCGAGATGTGGGCGGTGGAGTACCGCGAGCGGAAGAAGCCGACGATTATCCGCACCCCGGCCGGCCGGGACCTGCCGGCGCGCGGGCGCTTTTGGATCAATCCGAGCACCGGCGCGGTCCTGATCAGCGAGCTGGTGATCGAGGGCGGGGGCGTCAACGCCATCATCACGGTCAGCTATCAGTCGGAGCCGCTGATGGGGCTGCTGGTCCCGGTCGCGATGCACGAATCGTACGTCGCGGAACGCGAACGCGTGGTGGGCACCGCTACCTACGGAAGGTTCCGGCAAATCGGCCGGTAGCCGGCGACGGGTTGAGTCTAGCGAGGGACGCGAACCGTGACGGCCTTGCCGGGCGCGACACCCCGCTGCCACACGGGCACGCGACGGCCCCCGCGGGGCGCGATCACCTGCACGTCCACTCGAGACACACCCGCCGGCACGCCCACGTGCACGGGCATGTCGTTCTGCGCGTCGTAGCCGGAGCCGCTGTCCACCAGACGCGCGCCGACCAACCGGGTCGTCCCCGCCGCGAACACGCGCACCTCCGCGCCCGCGAGCGTGGCGTGTCCCTTATCGTCCAGCACACGAACATGCAGCCCGCGTTGCGCGTCGGCAGCCGGCAGCATGTTCCGCATCACCAGGTGCATGCCGTCGGTCCTGGATCCGGTGAGGGCAAGATCCAGATCGCCGTCCCCATCTACGTCGGCCCACTGCACGCCGTGATCCGCCTGCAACTTGCGGATCGACACCGGCGTGACGTCCACGAACGCGGAGCCGGTGTTGCGGAACAACGAATCCTGCCAGCTGGCGCCGCCGGTCACGGTGCCGTTCACATACAGATCGAGCCGGCCGTCGTGATCGAAGTCGGCGAACGCGCAGGCGTCGTAGCGGGAGTCGATGGCAATGCCCCACGCCGCACCGCGGTCCTCGAACACGCCCTTGCCGCGATTGCTGAAGAAGCCCAACGGCCCGTAGTTGGCCGCGAACAGGTCGAAGCGCCCGTCGTTGTCCACGTCGGGCGCGCAGACGCGGACCGTGCCACTGCCGGCGTGCTTCGGGCGCCGGCCGCCCCATGCCACGCTGGCCGCCTCGGCGACGTCGGTGAACTTCCCGCCGTCGTTGCGATACAAGCCGTTGGCATCGCCATCCATGTTGGCGTCGGCCAGGTCGAGGTCACCGTCTTCGTCGAAGTCGAACCACACCGCGCCCACCGTGCGACGGGCATCGGCGATGCCGAGCGAAGCCGCGACGTCGCTGAACTTGCCGGCGTCGTTGCGGTAGAGGGCGTTGGCGCGGTCGCGGTAGGCGACGAACAGATCCAGGTCGCCGTCGGCATCCACGTCAACCCACGCCGGCTGCCGGACGGCGCCGGTCGCCACCACGAGGCCGGTATCCTTCGTCACGTCAACGAACGCGCCGGTGTTGTTGCGATACACCTTCAACACCGAGGCGCCGGGGCTGGGCGTGAAGCCGACCAGCAGGTCGCTGTCGCCGTCGGCGTCGAAGTCCCCCCACGCCACCGCCCGCGTCGGCCGCGCATCGGCCACGCCGGTCGCGGCGGCCACGTCCACGAAGACGCCCTTGTCGTTGCGATACAGGCGGTTCGGCTTGCCGTCGAAGCCGACGAACAGGTCGAGGTCGCCGTCGTTGTCGAAGTCGGCGAACGCATTGGCGAACGCAGAGCCCGCGCCGAGCAGGTCGGGCTGCATCGGCTCGAACACAGGCTGCGCGCCCTGCGCCATCACCACTCCAGTGAAGAGCGCCGCCGTCACGAACATGCGAAGCCAAGTCTGCATGGGCCGCAGATTAACACCAGGGCCGCAGATTGCGCAGATGACACAGAGAACTATCTCTAGGTGCCAGGTGCCTGGTGATCGGTGCCAGGCGCCCAGCGCGGCTTGGTCAGCACGAAGCGCCGGTACTCCAATTTCGACAATCCGAAGTTGAGCAGGAGGCCACATTGATAGCCCGTTGATGCAAGGTAATTCAAGACCTGCGCATGCTCGGCTGGCCCAGTGCCGGACCCCGCCTTGACTTCTACCACCACGGAGTCGAAGCACACGAAGTCCATGCGATAGTGCCCTCGCAGTTGGTGATCCTTGTAGACAATATTGCACGGCACCTCCGCTGCGAACGGGACGTCCCGGAGGCCGAATTCGATCGCGAGCGCGTCGCGATAGAACAATTCCAGGAATCCCGATCCGAGCACGCGGTGCACTTCCATGGCGGCGCCGATGATGGCGAAGGTCCGGCTGTCTCTGGGTTCGAGTGGATTGGTCGTCATGCCGCCACATGACGCAATTCAGGTGCCGGAGCGTCCGGGACTCAGATCGCGCCGTTCTTCGTGATTTCCCGGCGTCCAGCCGACTGCAGCAGGCCGCGACGTTGCAGAAACCGCTCGCAATGTCGGCCACTCATCGCGCAGAAACTGCGACACACCGGCTGGGCCGTGTAGCGGCCCTCTCGTTCGAGCAATGGGTAACCTGCGGCCCTGGTTTGATATCGGCGTCATCGGCGTCATCTGCGGCCCCGGTTTTGATATCGGCGTCATCTGCGTCATCTGCGGCCCCGGTTTGACATCGGCGTCATCTGCGGCCCTGGTTGTCTGAATCGGCGTTATCATTTCGCCGTGAACAAGCGACTCATTGCAGTCTTCTTGGTGGTGTTGGCGACGGCGTTCCCGTCGGCCCAAACGCCATCGGCGTTCGATGTACACGAGACCACAATCGCCCAGATTCACTCTGCGTTCCAGGCGAAGCGGCTCACCTGCCGCGCGCTGGTCGAGCAGTATCTGCGGCGCATCGACGTCTTCGACAAGAACGGCCCCGCCGTCAACGCCATCATCCTCACCAATCCGGAGGCGCTGAAGCAGGCCGACGACCTGGATCGGCGGTTCGCCCAGGGCGGGCTCACCGGGCCGCTCCACTGCGTGCCCGCCATCGTGAAGGACAACTTCGAGACCATCGGCCTGCAGAGCGCGAACGGGTCGCTGTCGCTGGCCGGGTTCGTGTCCGACAAAGACGCCTTCCAGGTGGCGCGGATCAAGGCGGCCGGCGCCATCGTGATCGCCAAGTCGAACATGGCCGAGTGGGCGTTCACGCCAAACGAGACGTTGAGTTCGATCCTGCCCGGATACACGAAGAACCCGTATGCCCTCGACCGCGTCACCGCCGGATCGAGCGGCGGCACGGCGGCGTCGGTCGCCGCCAGCTTCGGCGCGATCGGCCTGGGCAGCGACACCGGCAACTCCATTCGCGGACCGGCATCTCACCAGGCGCTGGTGGGCATTCGGTCGACGATGGGGCTGACGAGCCGGGGCGGAGTGATGCCGCTCAACCTACTGGCCGACGTCGCGGGCCCGATGGCGCGCACGGTTGAAGACGCGGTCAAGGTGTTCCAGGTCGTGGTCGGAAGCGATCCGGCGGATCCCGTCACGGCATCAGCCGCTGCCCACCTGCCGCAGAACTACTCCGCCTCACTCGTCCGTGACGGGTTGAAGGGCGCGCGCATCGGCGTCCTGCGATTCGCCTACGAGCGTGAGTCGGCGGATCCCGAGATTGTCCAGGTGTTCATGCGCGCGGTCGATGACCTGCGCGCGCAGGGCGCCACCATCATCGACCCGGGCGTCGTCGATGGCCTCGATCAGATCAAGCGGCCGCAGGGTATGGGCTCGTGCGGCGGGTTCAAGTACGATATCAATCGCTACCTCGCGTCCCATGGTGATCGCGTGCCGGTCAAGAGCCTCACCGAGATCATCAAGTCTGGGAAGTTCCATCCAACAGTGCAACGCCGGCTGGAGCAGAACGAAGCCGGACCAGAGAACGGACCTGACACGCCGGAGTGCAAGGCCGACGCGCAGTATCGTCAGCAGGTGCGCGACGCCGTCACCAGGACCATGGACGCGCAGAAGCTGGATGCGTGGGTGTATCCGACGTGGAGCAACCCGCCGCGGCTGATCGGGGATCTGAACACTCCGGGCGGCGACAACAGCCAGTTCTTTTCGCCGACGACCGGGTTCCCGGCGATCCAGGTGCCGATGGGCTACACGCGGGGCGCGCGCCTGCCGGCCGGCATTACGTTCTTCGGCCGGGCCTGGTCGGAGCCGACGTTGATCAAGCTCGCCTACGCGTACGAACAGGCGACGCATCATCGCCGCGCGCCGGAGAGCACGCCGCCGCTGCGCTGAGGCGGGTCGGCAGCTCGGGGATGAAATAGTCCGGCTAAAGCCGGACGCTACAGGTCGGCGGCGGGATCGGCGAGCGTCGCGAGGGCGTCCACGTCGGTGAACTTCAGCGACTCCGAGTTCACGCAGTGCCGCTGGCCGGTCGGCTTCGGGCCGTCCGGGAAGACGTGCCCCAAATGGCAGTCACACCGCGCGCACAGGATCTCGGATCGCAGCATGCCGTAGCTGCGATCCGACTTGGTCGTGACGTTCTCTTCCGCAATCGGCTGGAAGAAACTGGGCCAGCCGGTCCCTGACTCGAACTTCGCGTTCGACGAGAACAGCGGCAGCCCGCAGCAGATGCAGGAATAGACACCGGCGCGCTTGTTGTCCAGCAGGGTGCCGCAGAACGGCCGTTCCGTGCCGTGCGCGCGCGCGACCGCGAACTGCTCGGGCGTAAGGATGTCCTGCCACTCGGCGTCTGATTTCTCGATGCGCGGAACGGACAACGGCCCCACGAGCTGGCCGTGGCGATTGAAGACAAATAACGGAACCTGCGTCATTTTTTCGGCCTGGGTAACAGCGCCACGGTGACGTCGGTCCACTTGGTGCGGCCCGACAACAACGGCGACTTATGTCCCAGTATCTCCTGTCCGAAGTACTCGCGCACCACGGTGCGCGTGACCTCGGCGGCGCGGGCCGGCGCCATGTCGCCGAAGGCGCCGCGCTCGCGGAGGGGTCCGCCCCAGTAGTTCATGTCCGTGAAGTCCACGTGCTTGGTGCCGGCCACATCCACGCGGTAGTACTTGGACGCCGCACGCCGGTAGATGATGTCGCTGGCCCCGGCCCGTCCTGGACGGCTCGAGTAGACCATCAGGAACGGCACTGGCAGCGGCGTGTCGATCATCGTGCCGTACTGCGGGATGCCGTCGAGGTTGAGGCCCGCCTTGCAACGGCGGTCTTCGACGCAGAACTGCCCCGTCGCCACGCCGCCCATCGAGTGGCCGGCGGCGCCGATCTTCCTGAGGTCGAGCCTCGCCGCAACGCGGCCGGCGACGCCGTCTTTCGGGAGCTGATCGAGCACGGCCCTGGTGTCGAGCACCCATCGCTTCACGGCGAGGTCGGTGTTCTTCAGCGTGGCCAGGTAACCGCGCAGCAGCGTTTCCCGCTCTGACTCCGTCTTCGCGGCGGTCACCTTCGCCATCGCGTCGTCTTCGGGTGTCCACTCGTTCAGCACCTCCATGATGCCCTGGTGCATGGCGCCCTTTGCGTTGAGAAAGGTGATCACCGTGCCATCAGCGAGCATCGCGCCGGTGGCCTCGTAGGGATGGACGATGTTGAGCACGACCCAGCCATGGCTGGCGAGATCCTCGACCAGCGCGGTGTGCGAGCTTGGCAGACCGGTGTAGCCGTGCTGGAAGAGGATTACCGGGAACTGCACCGGCGATGCCGCCGGCAGGGCATCGAGCACCGCGTGGGTCTTGACGGCGGCGAGCCCGTCGTAGGCGCCCCCCAGCTTCGCCAGCCGCGTGAAGCTCAGGACCTCTTCCATGCCGTCGCGCATGTAAGGCGCGGTCTTCCCCGCCGACGCCGAGGCCGCCGGATACCACGCGATCACTTCCACTTCGCGGGTCTTGCCCGGCTCGAACGACTCCGGGCGCGTCATGTCTCTCACGACCCAGCGCGTCGTGCCCACCGGAGATCGTCCGGTGGGCGCGGGCAACTCGAAGCTCGGCGGCTGCCGGCCGGAAATCGCCGACATCCAGAGCACGAGCCACAATCCGGTGAACACCGGGGCGCGCCAACGACTGAATGTGGTCATGGTTGCCCAGCTTCGAAGGATCACGCGAAGCTGGTCGGCATGGCGTACTTCCCGTCCATGGGGAAATCTTACACCCGTGCATGGCAGGCTACTCTTGCGAGCGCCATGCCGCGACGATTCATTCGGGTTTCGGCCTGCGGCCACTGGCAGGGTCGCAAGAACTGCCTGCACGCAGGCCGATGGCGCTGGCAGCAAATTGCCAGCCACGCTCCTACTCCGCGCGAAGCACGCTCATGGGATCCACGCGGCTCGCCTTGAGTGCGGGCAACGAGGATGCCAGCAGCGCGACCACGCCGAGCAGGCCGGTGGCCAACACGAATGTCAGCGGATCGCGCGCACTGGTTTGGAACAGCATCGACTCAATCGCTCGCGCTCCCCACAGCGCCAAGCCGAGGCCAGTCACGCAACCGATCGTGGCCAGCCGGAGACTCCGGCCGACGACCATCGACAGGATCTGCTGACGGGATGCGCCGAGCGCCACCCTGATCGCCAACTCGCGACGACGACGCGACACCCAGTACGCCGACACGCCGTACACCCCGATCGCCGCCAGCAGGGCGGCTGCGCCGGCGAAGGCGGTGGCCAACGTCAGGAAGAACCGCGGCCTCCCGATCGACTCGCCGATGCGCTCGTCCATCGTCGACGCATTCTGGATCGGCTGCCGGTCATCCAGCTCCCACACGCGTTGCTTCGCCATCTGCAAGTCGGCGGACCGGCTATCGGCCGACCGGATAATCAGAGAGAAGAAGCGATTGCGCTCCGTCGGCGAAAACGGCAGGTAGAACTCCATCCCGTCACCCATCGGATCGCTCGGCCCCATCTGCTTGACGTCGGCGACGACGCCGACCACGTTCCACCACGGTTGGCCGGCGTCCAAGCGGAACCGGCGTCCGACCGCCGAGAGGTTGCCCCACAGGCGCCGCGCGAGCACGTCGTTGATGATCACCGCGTCACTCGCCTCACCGGTCGCAAAGGTGCGGCCATTGAGAATCGGGATGCCCATGGTCTCAAAGTAGTCCGGCGCGACCCGAGAAAACGGCAGGCTGATGTTCGCGAAATCCGCCGGCATCGCGCCTTCGGCCTCGGGTTGGATCTCGAAGTAGAAGCCGCCGCCCCTGGGTGGCGAGCCGCCACTGATCGCCGCCCGGACTCCCGGGCGCTCGACCTTGCGTTCCAGCTCCTGCATGAACGCCAGCGATGAGCCCGGCTCGCCATCGCGCTGGCTTCGCAGCTGGAGGTCGAGAGCCGACAAGCGCCCGACATCGAACCCGGGGTCAACCTCGACCAGCCGCGAGAAGCTGCGAAGCATCAAACCCGAACCGGCGAGCAATACGAGCACCAGCGAGAGCTGGCCGGCCACCAGCGCGCCCTGCCACCAGTCGTCCCGCGCCCCAATCACGCCTTGGGCGCGTTGCTTGAGCACGTCGATCGCGTCCACCTGCGCGGTACGCCACGCCGGCAGCAGACCCACTACGACGCAGGTCAGCGACGATAGCGCGCCGGCAAAGACAAGCGCGCGCCAGTCGAGTTCGGTGGTGGCGCTCGTGAGGAAGGTCAATTGCGGCGGCGCCAACCGGAGGATCAGGGTCAACAATGTCCGCGCCAGCAAGAGGCCGCACAGGCAACCCGCGGCCGCCAGAAGCAGGCTCTCGACGAGCACAGAGCGCACCAGGGTGCCACGGCTCGCGCCCAGCGCGGTCATCAGCGCCAGCTCACCGCGACGCGTCATCGAGCGCACGAGCAGCAGGTTGGTCACATTCACGCAGGCAACCAACAGCACCAGCAACACTGCTCCAAACATCATGTACAGGGCCTGCCCTGCCTGACGTCCAAAGCGTTGCTGAAGAAGGAGGCCGGTGGTCAACCCCTGGCCTTTGCCGACGACGCCGCTTTCGCGAAAGCCCGGTGACAACGCTTGCAAGCGCTCGTCGACCTGGGCGCGGGAGACCCCAAGGGCGCGAACCGCCACTACCTGGACAGGGAGCCGCTTTGCCCCCGGCGACACGTCAAGGGGACGCCACATCTCGATATTGCCTTCGGGAAACCGAAAGTGCCGGGGCATGACGGCCACGACGCGGTGAGGCTGATCATCAACCGTGATCTCGCGACCCACAATCGTTGGGTCGGACCCGAACCGGCTTGCCCACAAGCGCTCGGCGAGGATCACCACTCCGCCGGCAGCCGCGTCTTCTTGGGTGAACAGGCGGCCGAGCAACGGCGCCGGCGCGAGCAGGGACATCAAGCCCGGCGAAATCCGCGGCGAGCCCACGATCGCAGGCTCGCCGCTACCGGTAATGTTGGCAGACCCGAACTGGTAGGCCTCGACCGCGGTGAAGAGTCCGGGTTGCTGGCGCACGGCCTGCACGACGGCGGTCGATCCGCCTGGCCGCGATCCCGAGTCGGTGACGGTCCAGATCTCCGACAACCGGTCGGCGTTCGGGAAGGGCAACGGATTGAGCAGCACCGCATCGACCACGGAGAACATCGCCGTGGTCGCGCCGATGCCGAGTGCCAGCGTCAGAACGACGAGGCCGGTGAACGCTGGTGCCCGACGAAGACTTCGCAGTGCCGCGCCAAGGTCTGAGATCATTCACGCCCCCGCAATGGTCCGGCTGAAGCCGGACGCTACTCGATGACGACACCAGCAGGATTTCCTCGCCTGTCGAAGCCTCGCGCCGTGTCAGTCATCGCCGGTTGAACAGGAACTCTTCAATCTTGCCGTCGGGCGCGCGATACATCAACGTGCGAATGGGCGTCGTCCCCGCGAGCAGGCGGACCGTGGACACCTCGAGGCCACCGCGTTCGCTAATCGGCCCGGCCTCGGCCTGGTTGACCTCGCCGGCGTCGATCAGCGATTTCGACATCATCGCCAGCCGCTCCGCGGTGAGGAAGGCGCTGTATTCGTCACTCAGCAACGCGCGATCGACCGAGCCCAATCGAATCTGGCGCAACATCTCGAGCGCCATGTCCCTGGCCGGCGGCCCGTTGACCTTGGGCGCGTCGGCCACCGGCATCAACTTCGCCAGCACCGCCTCCTGGATGGTGTCGAGCACGCCGGCGGCCCAGTCCGCGTTCGCCATCACGACCACCGCCGACCGCGTGGCGGGAATGAACGCGTTGCGCGCGCCGAAGCCACTGACGCCGCCACTGTGCGACACCACCAATACCGGCCCGCGGTCGCGGAGGGATTGTCCGCATCCGTAGGCGCTCGATCGCCCATCGGCCAGCGCTCTCGGCGTCGTCATGAACTTCCACGACGCCGGCTTCAGCACCTTGCCGTCGACCAGCGCGAGGTCCCACTTCATCAGGTCTTCCGGCGTGGACCATAGGCCGCCCGCGGCGCCAATCCACCCCTTGCCCTCGGGAATCGACGGCTCCGCCGCGCTGAGGCCGATGGGCGTGTAGCCCTCCGCCAGCCCCGGTTCGCCCCGCGTGGGTTCGTAGCGAGTGTGCGTCAAACCAAGGGGCCCCAGCAGCCGTTCCTGCAGCAACTCGCCGAACGGCTTGTGGCCTACCTTCGCGGTGACATAACCCAGCAGGAGGTAGCCGGTGTTGCTGTACGAGTAGCGCGTGCCGGGCGGAAAATCGAGCGGCTTGGTCGTGAAGGTGGTGAGCACCTTCACTTCTGGCCAATCCGTCGCCATCGGCCGATCGACGAAGTCCAGCGGGTAGTAGTCGCGGTAGCCGGACACGTGGTTGCCGAGATCGCGCAGCGTGATCTCGTTGGCGTGACCGAAGATGTCGCCATACTTCGAGACACGATCGTTGAAGGACAGCTTCCCTTCCTCTTCCAACTGCAGCGCGACCGAGCAGGTGAACTGCTTGGTCACCGAGCCGATGGCGAACAACGTCTCGGGCGTCACCGGCGCCTTGGTGCCGGTATTGGCGAGACCGTAACCCTTGGCGAGGATGACCTTCCCTTCCTGCATGACGCCGACATTGACGCCAATCGCGCGTTGCTCCTGCACGGTGCGGGCGATGAACGCATCAAGGTCGGCCGGGTCGAGAGACTTGAGTGCCGCCGGAGCCGGCGGCGCCGGTGGTGGCGACGACACGACGGGTTGTGGCGGTGCGGCGTTGCAGGCTGCGAGCGCTGCGAGCAACAGGGCACTGGCGAACGTTCTCATTTGGTTGATACCTCGTTGAGCGCCAGGGTTCCGCGCCAGGGTTTCTCGCCGTCGATCGTCACCACGATGGTGGCAACACCGGGCGCCGACGGGTCGTGGCGATCGACGACCACGGTGAACGCCCGCTCGTCCCCGTTCAGCACCGTGGCCACGCCGGTCAGGCTCGACCAGCCGTCGGCGGCCTGCAGCACGCCGAGCCGGGCCGCGGTCATCACTCGCGTCTTGTCCGGTGCCTCGATGGTGACCATGCCGATCGCCTGGCGCGCTCCCGCGCGTTGCGACACCGCCATCACGACGCGCGATCCGGACGACACGCCCTTCACCGCGAGCCGCCTTGCTCCCTGGTCCATCGGCCGGCTCGGCATGTTACCGGTCCGCAACAACGCGCGCCCTCCGCGCACGCCGGTGGCCCCGCCGTCACGCAGCGCCACGGCGCCGTTCACCAGGACATGCCGAATCCCCTCCGACGGCAGCGCCGGTTCCTCGTAGGTTGCGCGATCGATGACGGTGGCGGGATCGAAGGCGACGAGATCGGCGGCCATGCCCACGGCAAGGATCCCGCGATCGACCATGCCGATGGTCGCGGCCGGCAAGGCGGATGACTTCCGAATCGCTTCTTCCCACGACATGATCTGCTGCTCGCGCACGTAGCGGCCAAGCACCCGCGGGAACGACCCGTAGAAACGCGGATGCACCCGGGTGGCGGTCGAGGCGCCGCAGTCGCACGCCATCGAGGTCGCCGGGTGCTTGAGGATTTTCACCAGATCCGCTTCACTGCCAAACCGGAGGATGGCCCCTGGGTCGCCGGTCTCGAGAATGCGCAGGATGGTCTCGCCGGCGCCGGCGCCCATCTCCTTCATCACGGCGGTCAGCTCCTGCTGCGTCCGCGGGAGATACACGCCCTGCGGCCCGCCGAAGCGCGCGGCCATGGCCTGCTCCGACTCGGTGATGATCCGCGCCCGCAGCGCCGGATCCGCGAACCGCTGGATCATGGCATCGCGGCCGCCCTCTTGCGCCCAGCCGGGGATGATCAGCGAGCCAAGGCCGGACTGCCCAGCCAGATACGGATACGCGTCGGCGGCGGTGTAGGAGCCGCGCCGGGTGGCCTGATCCATCGAGGCGAGGATGGCGCCGGCCGTCCCCTGCTCGAGCCCCTGCGCCTTCATGTGCGTGACCACCGGGATCAGCCCTGACTTCTGCCCAATGGCCACGGTCTCGGCAATCCCCACCTTGGAACTGAAGTTCGATTCCGGCGTGATGCGATCGTGGTTGGTGAAGTTGGTGCGCGCGGTCCGCGCGACATCCACGATCTTGATCACTTCCTCGGTTCGCGCGAAGTAACCCGGCTTGTAGTCGAGCCCCGCCGACACGCCCCACGCGCCCTGGTCGAGGCCCGCCGTGATCAGCGCCCGCATCTGCAGGATGTCGTCGGGCGTCGGCCGCCGATCGGCGTTGCCGTTCACCTTCTGCCACGCCGCATTGAAGCCGATGTAGCCGCCGACGTTCACGGCCAGCCCGGCGGCGGTCAGCGTGCTCATCTGCTGTGCGACGTCGAGCGGACCGTTGCCGTCGGCGTTGAAGACCTCGGTGGTCACGCCCTGGGTGAGCATGTTCACGGCGGTGGGCAGCGCGTCCGGCGAGGCGTGACTGTGGATATTGATGAATCCAGGCGTCACGAACAGGCCGCGCGCCTCGATCTCGGTGGCCGCCTGCGCCGCGGCCAAATCACCAATCGCCACGATGAAGCCGTTGCGGATGCCGAGGTCGGCGTCGAAGCGCGGGTTGCCGGAGCCGTCGATGATGGTGCCGTGCCGGACGATGACGTCGAGGGCCGGCGCCGGGGTTTGCGCATGGCTCGCTGACACACAAGCAAGGCATGCAATCGCGATTCGGATAAGTTTCATGGCGCGGTGCCGGATGATAGCACCCGCGGATCCGCGTAGTGGACGAGGAGCAGATCGCTCTGCCGGATCGCCTCTTTCAGGAGCGCCGCGTCGAGCCGGCGCGCGGCCCGGCCGCAGGCCCGAATGATCTCCACCTGCAACACGGCCTTCGCCACGCGCACCGACTGCAGGACGGCGTTCGTACCGTCGCCGAGATACGCCGCCCATGATCCGAACAACCTCGCCGCGAGGTAGCGTTGGATCACCGGCGCAAACGGCGCGATGTCCGGCTGCACCAACGCACGCCAGGTCCTCTCCAGCTCGCCAGGCCGCCCGGGCCACGTGTGCGGCGCCGGCACGCTGGCGCGCGCGTGATCGAAGAGGTGGAGGTCGTCGAAGCCGGGGAACGACGAATCCACGCGGGCGACTTGCTCCCGCTCCCACGACGAGAACTCATCGAAAGACATCAGCCGCCCCGGCTGCCGAAGTGGCGGCAGCGATTCTCGCGCATCGAGCCCTTCCGGCGGGTCGACACCCGGGACCGGCGAAGGCCCTTCGACGATCGCGACCGGTCCTTCGTGCTCGAAGAGCATCGACGCCGCCGTCGGACAATAGTGCGACAGCGTCACGCGAACGCCGCGCGCATCGATCAGGCAGACGTAGGGAAAGTGCGCGCAACTGGTTGGCCGCGCCGGATACACCGCACACCCCGTTGTTCCATGAAACACGCAGTGACCATCACGGTTGAGCGCCAAGGCGCCGGCGACGTCCGCGGGCGCCCCGTCTGCGGCGACCAGCCAGGCGCGTCCGCGCCCTGCCGTCCCGCCGCGATCGACGATGGCCTGAATGTCCGCGGCGCGATCGCCCTCGACGGGTATCGGCCAGCCCGAGGCGCAGCACGCGCCGCTGTGACGGCACCCGTAACCGACGTGCAAGTTCAGCCAGGCGAAAGCCACAGACCCCATGGTAGTCTCCCTCGCCAGTGTCTCAGCCGTTCAAGCGCGCGCTCGGGCCGTTCGATGCCGTGATGATCGTCATCGGCGGCATCATCGGCTCCGGCATCTTCATCAATCCGTACATCGTCGCGCAGCGGCTCGACTCCTCCGCCCTCGTGATTGGCGCCTGGGTGGCCGGTGCCGCCATTGCGCTGATCGGCGCGCTCGCCTACGCCGAACTCGGCGCCATGTCGCCGGCGGCCGGAGGGCAATACGTCTACCTGCGCGACGCGTATCACCCGCTGATCGCCTTTCTCTACGGATGGGCGCTGCTGTTCATGATCGAGAGCGGCGCGATGGCGGCGGTGGCCATGACTTTCGCGGAATACGCGGTGCGATTGGTGTCTGACCAGCCGCAGGCCGCCGCGCTGATTGGGCCGGGGGGCGTGCGGGCCGTGGCGATTGGCGCCATCGTCTTCCTGTCGATCATCAACTACCTCGGCGTCGTCCCCGGCAGCCGCCTGCTCAACGTCTTCGTGGTGCTGAAGGTCGCGGCGCTGACGGTGCTGATCGTGGCGGGCCTCGTGTTCAGCGGGGTCGTTGACGCGGCGCAGCAGGTGGCCGCCCCCGGCTCCGAAGGGAGCCTCACGGCGTTTGGCGCGGCGCTCATTCCCATCGTGTTCGCCTACGGCGGATGGCAGAACGCGAACTACGTCGCCGAAGAGATCAAGGACCCGAAACGCATCCTGCCGATCTGCCTGCTGCTGGGCACGGCCATCGTCGCGCTCGTCTACGTCACGATCAACATCGCGTATCTGAAGGCGCTTGGCCTGGGCGGATTGGCGGCGACCACCACGCCGGCGTCCGATTCGGCGCGGCTGCTGTTCGGGGCGGCCGGCGACCGCTTCGTGACCGCGGCCATCGCGATCTCGACGTTTGGCTTCCTGAACCTGTGCGTGCTGGCGCCGACGCGCGTCTACTACGCCATGGCGGCTGACGGCGCGTTCTTCCCGCAGGTGGCCCGCCTCCATCCGCGCTACCAGACGCCCTCGCTGGCCATCGGGCTGCAATCCACCTGGGCGATCGCGCTCACGCTGACCGGAACCTACGGGCAACTGCTCGACTACGTCGTGTTCGCGGATTGGATCTTCTTCGGCCTCACGGTCGCCTCGGTGTTCGTGTTCAGGCGAACCATGCCGGACGCGCCGCGGCCGTTCCGCACGTGGGGCTACCCCGTGACGCCGGCACTGTTCGTGCTCGCGGCCATCGCCATCGTCTACAGCGTGATCCGGGTCAGCCCGCTCCAGTCCGCGATCGGCGCGGCCCTGATGGTGGCGGGAGTGCCGGCGTTCTACTATTGGAAGAGGATCTCGTCGCGGACCGCCTGACGCGCGCCGTTCACATCATGAATTCCAGACTCAACGCTCCTTACATGCGCTGGGCCAAGACCCGCCCGCGTGTCACCTACGACCTGGCCTCGAGTGGCCTGGTGCCGGTAACGACCGAGGAACTGGTCGGCAACCTCGCGGCGAAAGAGCTGTTTGCTCTCTCCGGCCCCAACGACGAGGGCTTCGCGCCCCTGCGCCAGGCCATCGCGTTCCGATATGGCCTGACGCCGGACCACGTCACCATTGCGAGCGGGGCTTCCGGCGCGAACTTCCAGGCGTTGCTGGCGCTGCTCGAGCCGGGAGACGATGCGCTGATCGAGACGCCGGGATACGACCCGCTGATGGCCGCGGCGCGTGCAGCCGGCGCCAACGTGGTGCCGTTCGAGCGCAGCTGGCAAAAGGGATTCGCGCTGGATCCGTACGTGGTCCGCACGGCGCTGACCCCGGCGACCAGGCTGATCGTGATCTCGAACGCGCACAATCCCAGCGGCGCCATCGCGACGCGCGATGCGCTCGAGCAGGTCGGGGTGATGGCCGACGCCATCGGCGCGATGGTGCTGGTGGACGAGGTCTACGCGGAGGCCCAGCACACCGACGCCCCTCCGCCGATTCCGGCCGCGCGCTACCACGGGCCGTTCGTCACCACGAGCAGCCTGACCAAGGCCTACGGCCTGGCAGGTTTGCGGTGCGGCTGGATCCTGGCATCCCCTGACGTGTCGGCGCGCATCCGGACGGTGCGCGACATCATCGATGGGTCCGGCGCGTTCGTCGCGGAGGCGCTGTCGGTGGCGGCGTTCGCGGCGATCGATCGCCTGCGCGCCCGGGCGAGGAAGATCCTGGCCGAGAACCTGTCGAGCGTGCGGCAGATGGCGGAGTCGCATCCCCGGCTCGAGTGGCTCGAGCCGCACGCGGGCACCACCGCGTTTCCCCGCGTGCGCGGCGTCGCCGACACGCGGCCGTTGGTCGACCTGCTCGTGCGCGAGTACGACACCATCGTGGTGCCCGGCCACTTCTTCCAGGCCCCGCAGCACATTCGCATCGCCTTCGGGGGGCGCGCCGAGATGGTGACGGAGGCGCTGCAGCGGCTGGATCGCGCCCTGCGCGGGTCGCAGATTTCGTGATTTGGCGATTTCGTGATTTCGTGATTTCGTGTCATTTCGTGATTTTGTGATCGAGCCAATCGCCAAATTACCAAATTACCCAAAATCACCAAATCGCCAAATCACGAGATCACCAGATCCCGAATCGCGGAGCCCCTATGAACCTCGATAGCCTCTTACAGCAGTACGAAAACGGCCGCCTCTCGCGGCGCGACTTGCTCGGCGCGCTCGCCGTGCTGGTCGCGGCACCCGCCACGGCGACGACGGCTCACGCCGCGCAGGACGGCCCGGTCGGCGCCATCACGCAGATGAACCACGTCAGCATCTTCGTGCCCAGCGTCCAGAAGTCCGTGGACTTCTACCAGGGCCTGTTCGGCATGCCGCTGCTGACCCGGCAGGACCCGGGCATCAACCTGAGCGCCGGCGCCGGCTTTCTCGGCATCTACCCGGCCCAGGCCGGGGCGACCACCGGATCCATCAACCACGTCTGCTTCGGCATGGAGAACTTCGACGCCGACGCGGTCCTGAAGCAGCTCACCGGCCGCGGCATCAAGGCCAACATCCGCCTCCGTGGCGACACAAAAGAGCTGTATTTCACGGATCCGGACGGTATTCGCGTGCAATTACAGGACGTCAAGTACAAGGGCGGGACGGGTCCGCTGGGCGACAAAGTCCCGAAGTAGACGAGGTGGAAACGACGGATTCTGTGGCAGAATCCGCGTACCTATTGTGGGGGAGGCCCGAATGGTTGGTCACGAATTTCGACAGCGTAGCGTCCTGGCGGCAACACTCGGCGGCATCATCCTGATTGCCGCTTCGGCTTCGGCCCAGACGGCCGCGGCCCCGACGTTCTCCAAGAACGTCGCGCCAATTCTCCAGAACAAGTGCCAGGAATGCCATCAGCCGAATTCGATCGCGCCGATGTCGCTGATCACGTTCGCGGAGAGCCGTCCGTGGGCGCGCTCGATCAAGAACCGCGTCTCGACGCGGCAAATGCCGCCCTGGCACATCGACCAGACCGTCGGCGTGCAGAAGTTCAAGAACGACATGTCGCTCTCGCAGAACGAGATCGACACCATCGTCGCGTGGGTGGACGCGGGCGCGCCGCAGGGCGACCCCAAGGACATGCCGCCGGCCAAGCAGATGCGCGCCGACAACGAGTGGAAGGGCGTGCAGGACGGCTTCGGCCCGCCCGACATCGTCGTGCGCAGCTCCGAGTACAAGATGCCGGCCAAGGGCCAGGACGTCTGGTACCGGCCGATGAGCGACATCCCGATCACCGAGCCGCGCTGGGTGAAGATGGTCGAGATTCGCCCCACCAACCTCCAGGCGCGCAAGGTGCTGCACCACTCGATCGCCTATCAGGTGCTGAGCCCGGACAATGTCGCGTCGGTCAACACCGGCACCGCCAACGGCCCGGCCGCAGCGGCCAGCACTGAAGACCTGGTCAACCGCCGCCCACAGTTGATGGAGTGGGCCATCGGCAAGGGCTACGACGTGTTCACGCCCGGCACCGGCAAGCTGATCATGCCCGGCGAAAAGCTCTCGTGGGACCAGCACCTGCACCCGTCCGGCGAAGAGATCGACGCGGGTTCCGAAATCGCGCTGTGGCTTTATCCGAAAGGCCAGGAGCCGACCAAGCGCAGCTACCTGATTGGCTTCACCGGCCTCCAGCGGCGCGGCTTCCTCGACATTGCGCCCAACTCCATCTCGCACACCGAGGGCTTCACGGTGCTGAAGGAGAACACGCTGATCACGAACTTCCAGCCGCACTTCCACCTCCGCGGCAAGGCCATGGAAGTCCGCGCGATCCTGCCCGACGGCAGCACCCAGGTGGTCAGCTACGTCGGCAAGTTCAACTTCAACTGGATGACCAACTACATCTACGCCGACGATGCGGCGCCGGCGTTCCCGAAGGGGACGATCATCCAGGTCAGTGCCTGGTATGACAACACCAAGGCCAACCCGAACAACCCGGATCCGGATCAGTGGGTCGGTTACGGCGACCGCACCGTCGATGAGATGGCACACGCCTGGATGAACGTCGTCTATCTGAGCGACGCCGAGTACAAGGCCTGGCTTGACGCGAAGAAGGCGCGCCAGGCCACCGAGGTCGTGCGGCAATAGCCATGCGCCGATTCCTGTCGACCCTCGCGCTCCTGGTGGGCGCGGGGGTTCTCTCCCTGTCCACGACCGCCGATCCCTCCGTCGCCGCCCAGCAGATCAGCGAGCCGTTTCGCAGTGCGGGCGCGAACGTCACACCGGCCTATGAAGGCTGGTTCACCAACGCCGACGGCACGCACAGCCTCCTGATCGGCTACCTGAATCGCAACACGGGCCAGGTCATCGACGTGCCGATCGGGCCGAACAACCGCATGGAGCCGGGCGGGCCGGACCTGGGCCAACCCACGCATTTCCTGCCCGGACGCCAGACCGGCGTGTTCCTCATCACGGTGCCGAAAGAGTTCGACAAGAAGCAGCGGTTGACCTGGTCGATCACATCGAACGGCCAGACCGCGAGCGTCCCGTTCTGGCTCAACGAGCCGTACGAAGTGAACCCGTGGACCGACGTCGCGGTGGGCAACAAGCCGCCGGTGATTCGCTTCGACCCGGCCGGGCCGACGACTCAAGGACCGATCGGCATGGTGGCGAAGGCGATCTCGCGAACGGCGACCATGTCGGCGGGACTTTCGCTGCCGGTGTGGGCCACCGACGATGCGAAGTACTCGAGCGGATCGAATGCGCCGCAGCGCAATCCCCCGCCGGCCGTGATTCTGCACTGGTCGAAGTACCGCGGACCAGGCACGGTGACGTTCGACAAGACGCCGCCGGTGTTCGAGAAGACCGAAGGCGACGCCGTCTTCAACGGCAAGGCCACCGTGACGGCGAAGTTCAGCCAGCCCGGTGAATACGTCTTGCACGTCGACGCTGAGGACTATTCCGGACGCGGCGGCGGCGGCGAGGTGTGCTGCTTTACGACCGCGATGGTCAAGGTCACGGTTACTCAGTAGTCCGAGGCGGCACTAAAGTGCCGCCCTTCAGGCAAGAAGAAAGGGCACCCCGCGGCGGGTGCCCTTTTTTTGTTTGCCTATTTCGGTCGGGACACCGGCGGGACGATGCCGTTCACGCGATAGGCAGTCACCAGCTTGCCGTAGTGCTCGCCCTGGTGTTCGAGCCAGCCAATCAACGACGGCGACTGCTTCGCCTCCACGACCGGGAACGACGCGGCGATCGCCGCTTCCATCTCCGCCACCATTGACGCGCGGGTCTTCGGCTTGCCCGCATCGGCCTTCTCGCGCGCCGCGAAGTCGAACTTCTCGCCCTTCGCCACCGCGGTGGTCATCTCCAGGCCAATCGTCACGTGGCGCAGTTCGTCGAGCACGCTGCGTGAGTCGGGATGCGGCTTCCATCCGAGCTTGTCGTCGGGGAACTGCGTGTCTTTCGCCATCGTCAGGATCTTGTTGTGCACGTTCTTCCACGAGTTCACGATCGTGGACTCGTAG
>JBAZYO010000010.1 GCA_041659285.1 Vicinamibacterales bacterium
CCCGGACATCGCCAACCCGGACATCGCCAACCCCGACATTGCCAACCCCGATATCGCCAATCCGGACATTGCCAACCCGGATATCGCCAACGTGCGCGTGGCCAACCCCGATATCGCGAACCCCGACATCGCCAACCCGGACATTGCAAATCCGGACATCGCCAATCCGGACATCGCCAACCCCGACATCGCCAACCCCGACATCGCCAATGGCGCGCTGTCGGACGTCACCTGGACGATGACCAACAACGGGAACACAACGGCGGCGTTCAACGTGAACCTGTTCCTGTCGCAACAAACCGACAAGATCTGCCCGCCCGGCGTGAACCCCACTACCGGGTGCATCACCACGCAACTCGTGCTGCGCAAGGTCTACAACACGCCGGTGGCGACCAATTGCGAGGTGCAGTTGCAGTCGCAGAACATCCTGCTGGCAAACATCCCGAATCCGAAGTTCGTGCTGCCCGGACAGGGCCTGCCCGACCAGAACAGCGACGAGGCCACGAATGCGACCCTCTGGCTGGCGCCAGGCGAGAAAGCGCAGATCACCCTGCGCGTCTACGACCCCGCCAAGGCCGGCAACGTGCCCGTGAACGACACCGACCCGTCAACCCCGACGCCGGGAGGCTCATTCATCGATCCGGTGTTCCTGCCGACGACCACCACCGAGCTTGGTTCGGTCACTCCGATCGTCCAGCAGCAAAGCGTGGACACCGAGGACATCATCAGTGCCGTCAACTCGGGCGCGCCGCCGCCGAAGCCGCCCGTCGTGACGCCGCTCAGCCCGCCCGTGCCGTCGGGGAGCACCGATGATCCCAAGCCCACGCCGCTGTCGTTGGTGTTCGTGCAACAGCCGTCCACCACGCCGTTCGGTGCGATCGTTGCGCCACCAGTGACCGTAGCCGTGCGCGACCAGTACGGCGCGTTGCTCCCGAACGCGCCCGTAACGTTGTTCCTCGGCGCGAACCCGGGCGGTGCCTCACTGTCCGGCAATACGGCCACGTCCGACGCGAGCGGAATCGCCGCCTTCCCCGCGCTCTCGGCCAGCGCCGCCGGCGTGGGGTACACAGTGGTCGCCACGTCGGGCCAGGCGCTGCCGGCCGTGTCCGCGCCGGTCACGTTCGGGACGATCGCCGCGGGCGTGTCGCTGAGCAACCTCACTCAGGCCTTCGACGGATCGCCAAAAAGCGTCACCGTCACGACCACTCCCGCGGGGCTGGCGGTGAGCGTGACCTACAACGGCAGCCCGGCGCCGCCATCGGCGGCGGGCAGTTACCCGGTCGTGGCGGCCGTCACGAACCCGAACTATTCGGGCGGCGCGAGCGGGACGCTGACCATCACGCCGCCGGCGCCGCCGGCCGCTGGGTCACGGACCTTCTTCGTGCCCGGCACGGCTGGAGGCGCCGCTACAGTGAACCCCGTCTCCGCCGGAGGCACGGCACCGGTGAACAGCGGTGTCTTCCTGTATGTCGGCGATTCGCTCAGCATCACGGCGACCGGGACGGTCAGCTGGTACAATGCCGGTGCCGCGTCCCCGGGCGGTGCGCTCGGTTGTCAGGGTGACTTCCTGGCACAGTGTCCGGTCCCCGGCATCTCCCTGATCGCTCGAATCGGATCCGGTCCCTGGCAGTTCGTTGGTTCGGGCCCGACGCTGCTGACCGCAGCGACTCCGGGCGTCGTCGAGTTTGCAGTCAACGACAACGACTACGGTGACAACGGCGACGGCTGGAGTGTCACGGTGACGCCCCAGCCCGCCAAGGGGCTCGTCAGCCTCTGGCGCGCGGAAGGCAATGCGGGCGACAGCGTCGGCGGCAATGGCGGCTCGCCCCAGGGTGGGGCGACGTTCACGACGGGCCACACCGGTCAGGCTTTCAGCTTCGCGAACGACGCGTTCCCGGACAACGACTTTGTCCGGATCGCGGATCGGCCCGAGCTACGCTTGTCGAACGCGGGTACGATTGCCGCGTGGCTCAAGCCGACTGGACCCGGCCTAAGCTACGACAACGGATATGCCGGCACTGAAGGCGGCATCATCGTCAGCAAGGAAGACTCCTACGAGGTGGCCCGGTTTTCGGACGGCACCATCCGGTGGGCGTTTCGCGGCCCTGAGTGCTGGTGTTGGTATAACACCGGCATCGTGGTGCCAGAGGGCCAATGGGCCCACGTCGTCGTGACCTATGACGCGGGAGTGGTCAAGACCTACGCCAACGGTGTCCTGGGACACACATTCACACCTGAGTCGCTTGGCGCAATCGCCGACTTGCCTGGTGAATTCCGGATCGGCGGTCGCCAGTATTCCGACACGCTGGGCCGTCCTTATCGACAGAACTTCCAGGGTGCTATCGACGATGTGGGGATCTATCGCTCGGCACTGTCCGCGACGGACGTGTTCTTGCTCTACCACGAGGCCAGGCAGTGGCCGGCCAGCGTTGGCGGTAACGACCACTTCTACGCGTTCGTGCCGAACTACGGCACGCCGTGGCAGACAGCAGAGAACAACTGCGTGGCCGCGGGTGGGCATCTGGCCAGCATCCACAGCCAGGCCGAGGATGATTTCCTGAGCGGCCTGATTGGTCCGGCGGGACCATCCGCCTACATCGGCGCCTACGCGCTGGGGGGCTTCACCTCGGGCTCACAGGGCTCTTACACGTGGTCGGACGGCACTCCGTGGGATTTCAGCAATTGGCGGGGACAGACGTCAGAGCCGAATGGAAGCGGGGACCCAGGCGCAGTGCAGTTCTTTCCGAACAGCAGCCCGTCCGCGGGCTGGAACGACGTGCCCCAGGACGGCTTCGGCGACATCGGCTACGTCTGCAAGATCCCTGTCATTGATTAGCGCGCGACGCGCTTCTTCGCAACGGCGACGAAACCAACGGTTTCGTCGCCGTTGTTCTTGATGGCCAGAAATGCCTGAAAGGTCTCACTCGCCGCCGGGCTCTTCAGCCCGTCCTGCGCGAGGCCCTGGAAATACAGCACCGGCGGGAAGTAGCGATAGGTTGGCCAGTCGTCGAGCCCGATGGCGGTGGCCTCACCCTTCCGCTTGATGGCGGCATCAATCTCGGAGGTGGCCTCTGCGAACTGGTCGAGCGCCAGGTACGTGCGGGCCATCAACACATGACCGAGCCAGGTGTCGGCGAGCGACTGCGCCTCGCGCAGCGCGTCGAGCGCCAGGCGGGCCTGATTCTGCGCCAGGTGTACCTCGGCGCGAACCAGGCCCGCATACGCGCGCGGGTCGGCGTCGATCTTGGCAGCGAGGCCATCGGCGATCTTGAGCGCCGCCGAGGCCCTGCCGGCTCGGACCAGCGCGAGGGCCGCCGGCAGTGCCACGCTGTCGCTCTCCGACACCGCCCGCTCCGCCTCTCGTGCCGCCGCCGCCGCGTCGCCCCGCGCCAGATGCGCCTCGGCGAGGGCCACACGCTTCTTCGCGACCGCGGTCACGTTCTTCGCGGCGGTGTCGGCTGAGATGCCCTCGTTCAGCAACGCAATGGCGTCGGCCGTGCGGCCCTCGTAGAGGGCCACGTCGGCAAGGCCGGCCACCGCAAACGATGCGCCCGCCGCCGACACGCCCTTGAGCTTGCCGTACGCCGCGACGGCCTCGGCGGGCCGGCCGAGCCCGAGTTCCGACAGCCCGCGCGCCACGAACGCCTTGACGAACGTTGGTGTCGTCTTGAGCACCTCGTCGCTCTCCGTAATGGCCGTCTCGAACTGGCCCGCGTACATCGCGTAGAGCGCCAGGTTCGACCGCGCCCCCACGCTGCGCGACATCGCCGCCGCCTTGCGGCCCTGCTCGAGGGCCTGCGCCATGTTGCGCTCGTAGAAGTGCGCCAGGGCCAGGTTCTCCTGCCCGACACGGTCGCTGGGAAACGCGTCCAGGAGGGCGGTGTACTCCTTGATGGCCTCGGGCACTTTGCGCGCGAACAGGTAGTAGCCGCCGCGCGTGCGGTACTTCTCGCGGTCGGTCATGCGGTCGAGGTGTGACAGGGCCTCCTTGTAGAAGTGTTCTGCCTCGTCGGTGCGCCCAAGGTTGGCGAGCTGGGCCGCCGCGCCCGAGTAGGCGCGGCCCATGCCCGGATCGAGCGTGATTGTCTGCTTGAACTGCTCGATAGCCTCCTCGCGCTGGCCGGCCACTTGCAATTCCTGGCCCTTCGTATACGCGCGCGCGGCCTCGAGGCTGGCCGCGGTAAACGTCTCGTTGGCCGCGGGTCCATCCTTGGGCACCGCCGTATCGCCGAGCGCCGTGCGCACCTTGCCGGCGAGCGCACCCACCGTCTCGAGGATCGCCGCCTTGCCGCTGGCATCCGCCTCCAGTGTGTGGAGCGGTGGACCATCGGCGCTGCCAGACCCGAGCGCCCGCGCCGTAATGTGGAACCCCGATCCCCGCGCCTCAACCTCGCCGGCCAGCACGAGGCCGACGCCCTCGCGCACGGCGACGAGCCGGGCGGTCTTTTCATCCAGCTTGTCACCAAGCTTGGCCGCCGCAGCCGCGCGCAGCGCATCACGACGCGGATACGCCGTGATGAATGACGCGCCTTCGATGCCGAGGCCCAGCGCCTGTTCGACGACGCCGTCGAACACGGGGTCACCGGTCTTGTTGTTGAAGTCGGCGATCAGCACCGACACCGGCTCGCGGGCCACGCCACTGGTCGCCGCCCCAGGCGCGTCCGGCTTGAGCAGCAGCCAGCCCACCGTTCCGCCGAGCGCCACGATCACGAGACCGGCCGCGGCGAGCTGCCACTTCGGCCGGGCCGGCGCCTCGCGGACGATGACCTCGTGCACGCCGGAGCGGATGTGCCCATCGGGCGTGAGCCGCTCCAGCGCCTTCACCAGCTCGGTCGTGGACGCGTAACGATTGTCCGGCGACGGCTGCAGGCACTTCACCACGATGTGATCGACGGCCTCCGGAATGTCCGGGTTGATCGTGCGCGGCGCCGGCGGCGAAGCCGTCAATCGCCCGAGCAGCTCGGTCATCGGGTTGTCGCGCTTGGCCAGCCGCTGGCGCCCGACCAGCATGTCGTAGACGATGAGGCCGAAGGCGTACTGGTCGGCCCGCTGATCGACCTTGATGCCCTGTGCCTGTTCCGGCGCCATGTACTCCAGGGTGCCGATGACCGAACCGGCCGCGGTCTGGGTGGCGCCCTGCTCCACCGAGCGCGCGATGCCGAAGTCCATGATCAGGGCGTCGCCGTCGCCACGCCCGGCCGACTCCGGCAGCCCTTGGGCCGCCAAAGCTAATGGCGACGGCGACTCGATCATGATGTTCTCGGGCTTGAGGTCGCGATGAACGACGCCCTTCTCGTGCGCCGCGGCCAGGCCCTGCGCGATCTGCTGCGCCACCTGGATGGCGCGCGCCAGCGGCAGCGTGCCGCTGCGCCGCAGCAGCTGCGCCAGCGTCTCGCCTTCCACGAACGGCATGGTCAGGTACTTGATGCCGTCGATCTCCCCGAGATCGTGAATGCGGACGACGTATTTGTGCGTGACCTGGCGGGCGAGCACCAGCTCGCGCTTGAAGCGGGTTTCGAGCTCCTTGGCCGCGGTGGCGTCAGACTGCGCGGCGGGCCGGATCACCTTGATGGCGACGGCGACGCCGAGTTCGTGATCGAAGGCCTGGTAGACCGCGCCCATGCCGCCGATGCCGAGCAGGCGGATGATGGTGTAGCGGGGACCGACTTGCTGGCCGGCCTGGAAGGGGCCGTCACCGGCAGGCACCGGTGGGCGTGGCGACGGGCTGTCGAGCGACGTCACCATGCCGGTCGGCGAGAGGGTGGGCGCGCCGGTGTGAGGGGCCCCACCAAGGTTGGTGGCGGCGGTGGGCAGAGCGGTGACGGGATCGCCGGAAGGGAAGGGCTTGCCCGCCGCAGCGTCGATCGACGCGGAGGTGGGCGCGAACGAGGGGTCACCGATTTGCGTGCCGCAACTGGGACAGAAACCAGCCCCCTGAGGGACCAGCCGGCCGCATTTGAGGCACGTCGGTGTGGAAGACCGGTCAATCATTGCGATTCAGGGGCGCATCATTATCGCGCACCTTGCACACTATTACGCCTGGGCCGCGGCCCGGCGCTTACTTCGCCTTGACGTCGTAAGCGTAGACGTTGTCCTGGTCGCGGATGATCAGCAGGCCGCCGCTGATCATCGGATGGCTCCACGTCGGCAAGCCGCTCTGTTGCGCCAGCGTGAAGCGCCCGTGCTCCCGATACCCGGCCGACGACGCTTCGGCGAGCCCGACGACGCCGTCTTCGCTGAAAAGATAGAGGCGACGGTCGGCGAAGATCAACGAGCCCTTCCCGACGCTGCGATCGCGCCAGGCCATGGCCCCGGTGTCGAACTTCAGCGCCGTCAGGATGCTGCTGGAAAACCCGTAGAGGTGGTCGTCGATCAGCACCGAGCTGGCGTGGTGATTGCGCATGTCGCGCGTGAAATACACCTCGCTGGCCGAGGCCAGGTTGCCGGCGGCGCGAACGTCGAGGAGGGCGGCGCCGGTGCCGTAGTCGGACGACAGGAACACGCGCGTGCCGCGCACGATCGGCGTGGCGATGTTGGCGGTGCCGTTGGCCACCTTGTTGTACGACCACAGGAGCCGCCCGTCGCGCGGGTCCACGGCGAGGGTGCGCTGCCCGGTGAAGAAGATCACCTGGTTGAGGCTCCCCGTGCGCATCAGCATGGGTGACGAGTAGCCGGCCTCGTCGTTGTGGCTCTGCCACAGCGTGGCGCCGTCGGCCTTGGCAATGGCGACAATCGACGCGCGCGAGCCGCCGGCGTTCACCAGGATGCGATCGCCGACGATCAGCGGGGATTCGCTGTAGCCCCAGTAGGGATTGCGGCCGTCGAACTTCTGGATGACATTGATCGACCAGATGCGCTTGCCCGTCGCGGTGTCGAGACAGGTGAGATCGCCGCTGCCGCCGAGCACGTAGAGCCGTTCGCCTTCGATGGTCGGCGTGCTGCGCGGGCCGTCGCCGCGGTCGTTCTCGTAGCGCCGGCCGTTGAGGTACTCCCACACCTTCTTGCCGGTGGCGCGGTCGAACGCCATCACGTACTCGTTGTTGGCGCGCGCGCCGAGCGTGTAGAGACGTCCGCCGGATGACGAGAACGACGAGTAGCCGTTCCCCGCGCCCGTCGCGCGCCATACCTGCGGCGGGCCGGCCTTGGGCCAGTCCTGCAGCAGCCCGGTCTCGGCCGAGATGCCGTCGCGATTGGGGCCGCGCCACTGGTACCAGTCCGCCGGCGCCGAAGTCTGCGTGGCCACCGAGCCCACGACCGCCACGATCACCATCGCAACGGTCGTCCACAGTCGAGCTGTCATCGGTGCCTCCAGATTCAGGGCCACAGATTACACAGATTGCGCAGATTCGTTTCGCGTATTAAGACGCCAGACAATGCGCAGGCGGCCGGTCGCAAGACCGGCCATGGCCGGCCGGGCCAGGCCCGAGAATGAGAGCCTTCAAACGTACCCGATGGCTCTCGTTTCGGGCCTGGCCCGGCGGGCCGACGCCTGCGCTCCGTACTGGCATTGGAATCTGCGGTATCGGCGTAATCTGCGGCCAAGACCATCCAAACGAATCTGCTACGATCTGCGTTGATGAAACCAGCAGCATTCGTCGGCGCAGGAGTCGCCATCCTCGTGGGGGTCGGCATCGTGTTCATGGGGCGGAAGGGTCCCGAGCCGGCACCACCTGCTGAGACGCGCACCGCGCCGGCACCGGCGCCCGTCGCCAGGAAGGCAGAGCCGGCACCGGTTCCCGCGGCGGAGCCCGAAGCCCCCCGCAAGGCCGCGCCCCGGAAGGTTGCGCCGGTCACCGCGGCACCGGTGGCCGAGGCGGCGCCGACGCTGGCCACGCTCACGCTCGAATCGGACGTGCCCGGCGCCTCGGTGTTCATCGATCGCCAGTTCGTCGGCAACA
This sequence comes from Vicinamibacterales bacterium, assembly GCA_041659285.1. Lineage (NCBI taxonomy): Bacteria > Pseudomonadati > Acidobacteriota > Vicinamibacteria > Vicinamibacterales > Vicinamibacterales bacterium. The sequence continues at coordinate 7,899 of JBAZYO010000010.1, forward strand.
CGCCGCTCACGCTCGATAAACTGGAGCCCGGCACCAGGCGGCTGCAGCTGACCGCCACCGGCTTCGACAGCGTCCAGAAGACGGTGGACCTGGTCGCCGGCGCCAACGCCATCACCGTGCGCATCAAGGAAGTCAGCCTCAACGCCAGGGTCCCGGTGGTCCACAAGCACGCGATGGGCTCCTGCAACGGCATCCTGTCGGCGACGATTGATGGCCTCAAGTACGAGACCTCGAACAAGGGCGACGCGTTCACGATCACCTACGCCCAGGCCGATCAGTTTGCGGTGGACTACCTCCAGAAGAACCTGCGCGTGAAGCAGAAGGGCGGCAAGACCTGGAACTTCACCGACAAGAACGACAACGCCGACGCGCTGTTCGTGTTCCACCGCGAGGTGGAGGCGGCCCGCAAGAAGCTGGCCGAGGGCTACACGCCGGTCCGCTAGCCGCGCCGGGGTCGGGCCCGGGCGGGATCGTTCGATTTTTCCGCGCTATCTCCGCCAATTTACGTGTTTTTCATTCCGAAACCGCTTTGCTATCCTTGACCCCATGAAACGCATTCTCCTGTTCCTGGCCACCAACCTGGCCATCATGATCACGCTGTCGATCGTGCTCAGCCTGCTGGGTGTCGGCGGCTACCTCACCCCGACCGGCCTCGACTACTCGGCCCTGATGGTGTTCTGCCTGGTGTGGGGCATGGGCGGCGCGTTCATCTCCCTCCAGCTGTCGCGCTTCATGGCCAAGATGGCGATGCGCATCCAGTTGGTGGACGGCCGCAGCGGCCAGCCCGACCTCGACTGGCTCCACCAGACCGTGGGCCAGCTGACGCGCAAGGCCGGCCTGCCGATGCCGGAAGTCGGCATCTACGACTCGCCGGAAGTGAACGCGTTCGCGACCGGGCCGAGCAAGAACCGCAGCCTGGTGGCGGTCTCGAGCGGCCTGCTTCATTCGATGCGCCGTGAAGAAGTGGAAGGCGTGCTGGCCCACGAGGTCGCGCATATCCAGAACGGCGACATGGTCACCCTGACGCTGATCCAGGGCGTCGTCAACGCCTTCGTCATGTTCTTCTCCCGCATCATCGCCAACATCGTCCGGCAGATGGTGGACGAGAAGATCTCGCACCTGGTGTTCTTCGCGACGACGCTGATCTTCGACATCGCGTTCGGCATTCTCGGGTCGATGGTGGTGGCGTGGTTCTCCCGCGCGCGCGAGTACCGGGCCGACGCCGGCGGCGCCAGCCTGGCGGGCCGGGCCAACATGATTGGCGCCCTGCAGCGGTTGCTGCAGACCAAGGCCCTGGTGGACAACTCGCAGCCCCAGCTGGCCACCATGAAGATCGCCGGCGCCAAGGGCGGCTTCATGTCGCTGATCGCGACGCATCCCCCGCTCGAAGCCCGCATCGCGGCGTTGCAGCAGCCGCAAGTGCGCTAGGGGCCTGACCCCGGGCAAGGGGTCTGACCCCGAGTCAGTGGTGCCGAGGGGTCTGCCCCCGTCGCGAAGAACGCCGGGGGGGGCCGACCCCGCCGCAAAGACCGGCGAAAGGGTCTGACCCCCGCTAGAATAGTGGGCGGGGGTCAGACCCCTTCCCAAACATGGTTTCCGAAACTGTCAAAGCTGAAGGCCACCTGATCGACTCAGGCAATTTCCAGTCGATCCTCACAACCATCGTCGAGCACGGCTCCGAATACGAGATCCTGCACTTCGACGTCGGCCGCAAGAACGAAGAGGGCTCCCACCTCACGCTGCGGCTGACCACCGACACCCCGGAACGGCTGCAGGACCTGCTCTCCAAGCTGTCGGTGTTCGGCTGCTTCGTTGAGGGATCGCCGGAGGTGCTGCTGCGCGCCGCCGACATGGACGGCGCCGTCCCCGAAGACTTCTACTCCACCACCAATCACCGCACCTCGGTCTTCCTCGGCGGCCAATGGGTCGCCGCCGACGATCAGCGCATGGACGCCGTGCTGATCGTCAAGGACGGCCGCGTCGCCTGCCGCAAGCTGCGCGACGTCAGGAAGGGCGAGCAGGTGGTGTGCGGCATGCAGGGCATTCGCGTCTCGCCCGACGTGCAGCAGCGCGACAAGCCGAGCTTCGGCTTCATGAGCAACGAGGTGTCGTCGGAGCGCCGCGTCGAAACCGCGGTGGCGCGCGTCGCCGAGATGATGCAGCAGGTGAAGGCCGATGGCGGCCGCATTGCGTTCGTCGCCGGCCCGGTCGTGGTCCACACCGGCGGCTCGCAGTATTTCTGCGAGCTGATCCGCCTCGGTTACGTGGACGTGCTGCTCTCCGGCAACGCGCTCGCCGTGCACGACATCGAGGTCGCCCTGTCGGGCACCTCGCTCGGCATCGACCTCAGCAGCGGACATCCGGTCGAGCACGGCCACCGCAATCACATGCGCGCCATCAACGCCGTGCGCCGCGCCGGCGGCATTGGCCGCGCCGTGGCGTCGGGGGTGTTGACCACCGGCATCATGCACGCCTGCCATACGCACCACGTCCAGTACATCCTCGCCGGCTCGATCCGCGACGATGGTCCGTTGCCGGAGACCCTGATGGACCTGACCGCGGCGCAGGACGCCTACGGGAAGGCGCTGGCCAACGTCGACGTGGTCGTGATGCTGTCGTCGATGCTGCACAGCATCGGCGTCGGCAACATGCTGCCGTCGTGGGTGAAGGTAATCTGCGTGGACATCAACCCCGCGGTGGTCACCAAGCTCTCTGACCGCGGCTCCACGCAAACGGTCGGCGTCGTCACCGACGTCGGCTTGTTCCTGCATACGCTGGCCGGGAAACTGAAAGCCTAGACCTGAGACATGCACAAGACACTGATCACGCCCTCCACTCTCGCCCAGCATGTGAACGATCCGAGCTGGGTGATCATCGACTGCCGGTTCGACCTCACGGATCCGGCCAAGGGCGAGGCGAACTACCGGGAGGGACACATTCCCGGAGCGCGCTACGCGCACCTGGATCGCCACCTGTCGGGGCCGAAGACCGGCACCAACGGCCGCCATCCGCTGCCCGACTCGGACGTCATGATCCGCACCTTCAGCGAGTTCGGCATCGGGCCGCACATCCAGGTGGTGGCCTACGACGCCGACAGCAGCATGTTTGCGGGGCGGTTGTGGTGGATGCTGCGGTGGATGGGCCACGATGCGGTGGCGGTGCTCGACGGCGGGCTGGCGCGGTGGCGAGGCGAAGGACACCCGGTCCGCGGCGGCGTGGAAGCGTCCACGCCGGTCCCGTTCAGGGGCGCAGCGCGTCCGGGCTGGCGCCTCACGGTGGATGAGGTCGCCGGCGGCCTGACGAACCCGACGCGCCTGCTCGTCGACGCGCGCACGCCCGAGCGCTATCGCGGAATCGGCGAGACCCTCGACAAGGTGGGCGGCCACATTCCCGGCGCGGCGAACTATTTCTTCCAGCAGAACCTGGCCGCCGACAAGTCCTTCAAGTCGCCGGACGAGCTGAAGGCGCAGTGGGCGCCCATCCTCGAGGGACGAGACCCCAAGGACGTGGTGGTCTATTGCGGTTCGGGCGTGACGGCCTGCCACAACCTGCTCGCGCTGGAGCACGCCGGCATCCGCGGCGTGAAGATCTTCCCGGGATCCTGGAGCGAATGGAGCGCCGACCCCTCCCGCCCGGTAGCCACCGACACCGACTAGGGATGATTGGGGATGATTGGGATCCAATCATCCCCCCAATCATCCCCTCGAGCCGCCAACCCCGCGCGGTCAGTTCCCGTCCAATCCCTTCGAGTCGACTTGAGGAGATTGGACCCTATGACCCTTCGCATCCTGTTCACCCTGGCCATGCTGGCCGGCCTCGCCGCCGCGCCGGCCGCGCAGACCTTCCGGTGGGAACCGAACAACGGCCGTTCCGACGTCAGCAACCGCGTGGAGCGTGCGCTCGAGCAGGCGCGCCGCCAGGTGGATCGCCAGTGGCAACGCGTCGAGCAGCAGTGGGAGCGCCACATCAACCGAGCCACCCGCTCCGCCGACCGCCGCGCCTCGCAGATTGAGCGCCAGGTCCGCCAGCGCGTGGACCGCCAGGTGCGCGCCCAGGTGCGCGCCGGCGGCGCCTACAACTTCCGGTGGAACGACCGATCCTCCAACTACATCGAGCGCCAGACCGGGACCGACGCGGATCCCTGCGCGAACACCAGGGACTCGGATGATGAGAACCGGCAGCACTGCGAGGTGCGTGAATCCACCATGCCCGCCGGCCCGCTTACCGTGGACGCCTGGGATCGCAACGACATCCGCGTGCGCGCGGTGGTCCGCGGCTGGGCGAGCTCCGACGAACGCGCGCGTGAGATCGCCAACGGCGTGCAGGTGCAGTCCGGCGGCGGCCGCGTGTCGGCGACCGGCCCCGATGGCGCCCGGCGCGAAGGGTGGTCGGTGAGCTACCGCATTAACGTGCCCCGCAAGAACGACCTCGACCTCAACGCCCACAACGGCGGCATCACCATCACCGGCGTGAACGGCAACGTGCGCTTCGACACCACCAACGGCGGCGTGCGGCTCACCGATCTCGCCGGCTGGGTCAACGGCTCCACGCGCAATGGCGGCCTCACCGTGAATCTCAGCGGCAGCCGCTGGGAGGGCGAGGGCCTCGACGTCGAAACCAGCAACGGCGGCGTCACCGTGGCCGTTCCCGATGGGTATAACGCGCAGCTCGAAACGCGGACGGTGAACGGCGGATTCCGCAGCGACATCCCCCTCACCATCCAGGGCGAACTGTCGTCGCGCCGCGGCATTTCAACGACGCTGGGTTCGGGCGGGCCCACGGTCCGCGTCCGCACCACCAACGGCGGCTTGAAGATCGGTCGTCGCTAGGAAGGCGGCAGGGGTGCGTAGGGTGCCTAGAGGGGGGTGCCGGGTGCCGGTGCCAGGGTGATAGAGTCGCCGACCGCGATCTCTCCGTCGTCGAGCACCTCCCCGAACGCACCGCCGCCCCAGGGCACGCTCATCGCCTGCTGAAGACCCGGCACCACGGCCTCCATTTGTTCGCAGGGCCGTGTTTCGCCGTAGATGCGGATGCGGACGTTGCCGACGCGAAGGATCTTGCCGTGCGCGCCGGTGAAGTCAACATCAGACACCAGGAGGTTGGCGCGGCGCATCCGCGGGTCCGGGGTGGCGCCGAGCGGTGCGGTTACGGCTTCCCAGTTCTTGTTCGACACAATCGTGACCTGGCGCTTGCCGCCCTGGTTGGCGTTGCCGACAATGCCCTTCCCCGCCACGACCGTCGCCTTCGCCGCCGGATCCATCGGGCCTCTATGCATCCGCTTAATCCAGATCTGCGTCAGCTCACCCATCGGGACATTATAGGGGCCTGACCTTGCGCAACTGGATCTGCCTCATCGACGTCGCGATATCCATGATCAGACGGTTTTGTCGGAGACCCGCCACGGTCCGACAGAGATGTGGCCCGGACGGCGCCTTCCGGCAGTCGTCCCGGGCCCCACATCAGTAAGAAAAGCCAATCCCCAGCGACGCGATCTTCCGGCTGCGCTCGTCGCCGTTGAGCAGCAGGGTGTGGTCGCCGAGGCGCTGGAACTCCACGCCGCCGTGCAGGTTCCACGACCCGTACTTCGTCGTTGACCCGAGTGGCACCGTGACGATGCCGCTGACGCTGACGAAGCCGAACTTCTCGTCAACGCCGTCCACCTCGTAGTAGTTGCCCAGGCTGAGGCCCACCTTCACCGGCACGGCGAGGCTGGCCTTCGAGAAAGCGTAGCCGGGGGCGATGCCGAACTCGAAGTAGGTGCCGGCCTCGAGTCCGCCGTCCGCCTGGCCCATGCCGGGAGCCGTGTCCAGTTCCCGCGCCACCAGCGCATACGGCTTGACCGCGGCCTTGCCGAGGGGCGCGCTGTCGTCGATCGACAGCTTCACCGCGATCTCCTTCACCGACGTGAATGAGTTGTTGGGGCTCGTGTAGGCGGTATAGGTCGTGGCGAGCGAGACGCCGCCGCCAAGGCCAAGGCCAAGCGTCGCGTAGAAGTCAGACTCGTACCAGAGTTTGCGGCTGGGCCCGTCCGCGCCGGTGTCGCCCGTGTGCTGGCTGTTCCAGGAGCCGACGTTGAGTCCCACGCTCTTGAGCGCGCCGTCGCCGGAGAACGCGGCAAATCCGAGATCGGCCCACGGCCATGCGGCAATGCCCGTGGAGTGCTGCCTGATGCCCCGGAACATGTAGGTGCTCTGGAAGTCGATGCCGCCTGAGACCGAGATTGCGCCGGGATTCGGATCGGTCGGCTCCTGCGCGGCGCCGCCGGTGGCCGCGTCCGGCGCCGACTGCGCGGCGGCCGGGCCAGTGAACGTGAACAACGCCAGAACCAGCACCGACACGCACCGTGCGAAACGACCAACAAGGGGAAAGAAAGTTCGAGTCAAAGTGGGCCTCCTGTGAGAACCCACTTCACGGCGCGTGCCAACCCGCCGGCGCTAATCGCCGGAACGGGCTAACACGCTATCGATGCAGTGCCTTGCAGCTACTCGAGCCATCCATGCCGGCGACGCATGGCAACAACTTCGGCGCCTCCGGCGAACTTCACCACCGTTTTGTCGGCCGCTAGAATCCCACCTTCAATCCGAGCTGGACGATCCGGGGGTCGTAGGTCGAGGTGATGGTCCCGAACCCGCCGCTGCTGCGGTTGCCGTTCGGGGCGCGGTAGTTCACGCGGTTCAGCAGGTTGAAGAACTCCCCGCGGAACTCGACCGAGCCGTTCCGCCACGGCATCGCGAAGCGCTTCGAGGCCACCAGGTCCACGGTCCACACCAGCGGTCCGCGCACGCTGTTGCGCGGCGCGTTGCCGAACGGCTGGCTCGGGTCGGTCGGAATGGTCACGCTGGTCCGGCTCAGCCAGTTGTTGATGGTCCGCTCGCCCTCCGGCACCAGCACCTCGCCTGACACGTTGGGCCGGTAGTTGTTCGCGCCGCGGAAGTCCTGCTGGATGCCCGACACCTGCTGCGCCGCGGTAGGCGTATAGGTGAGCGTCACCGGCTCGCCGGGGATCACCGTGTTGATGCCGGCAATCTGCCAGCCGCCCAGCAGCGCGTTCAGCACCGGACCGGCGTTCGACATGAACTTGCGGTCCCGCCCGAACGGCAGATCCACCACGAAGCTCGTGGTGCTGTTGTACGGCTGGTTGTAGGCCGACAGGCCGTAGTCGGCGTCGAGATTGCGGAAGTCCTGCGGCGCCGGGAAGTTGCCGTTCGAGTTCTCGAGCGAGCCGGCGCCGTTGTCTTTCGACTCCGACAAGGTCAGCGCGCTCAGGATCGACACGCCGGCATTCAGGCGCCAGTTGAACTTCGCCTGCAGCGACCGATAGCGGGACTTGCCGCCGTTGAAGGCGTAAGTGATATCGGCGAACTCCTGGATGGGACGCCGCTGCTGCAGCGTCAGCGTGCCGGCGGCGTTGTTGGGCGCCGCCTGGTTGTAATTGGCGAAGAGCAGGAGGTCATCCGCGCGATTGCCGACATACGCGACGTCGAGCAGCGCCCCCTGCCAGAGTTCGCGTTGCACCGACGCGAACCAGCTCTGCACCTGGCTCGAGCGATAGTCGCCCGGCATGTAGGTGATGTTTGCCGCCAGCGGGTTGAACTGCGACGGGTTGGTCAACCCCTCCGGATATCCCTGCTGCGTCGTCCGGAAGTCCGCCTGCGTGGCGGTCTGCACGACGACCGCGTTGATCACTTGTGGGCCGTTGATCGGCAGCACGTTGCCGCCGCCGGCGCGATGGAAGTGCACGTAGCTGATGCCCCAGCCGCCGCGGACGACCGTCTTCGGCGACAGCGTGTAAGCGACGCCGACGCGAGGGCCGAAGTTGTTGCGGTCCGGGGTGATGGTCGATCGCTCCTTCAGCGACCCGTCTTTCGCCAGCACCATGGTCCTGGTCGCCGGGTCGAAGTTGGAGAGCACGTTGTTCTCCTCCACCCAAGGGGTGGCGTACTCATAGCGCAGGCCGGCATTGAGTGTCAGGCGATCGTTGATGCGCCAGTCGTCCTGCAGGTAGAGGAAGTGCATGTTCTGCACGAGATCGGCGACCAGGATGTTGCTGAGCGCGTAGGTGGACCGCAGGCCGAAGTAGAAATCGGCGAGGTTATACAGGTTGCTGGACGCCGCGCCGGCCGGACGCGAGAACTGTCCCGCATACGAATCGCGGCCATACAGCGGGTTCACGTCCTGCACCTGCGTCTTGATGTTCTGGAACTCGTAACCGGTCTTGAGCGAGTGCCTTCCGCTCAGCCACGAGTAGTTGATCTTCGGGTTGAGCACGGTCGGGTACTGCCACTGCGGGTTGGTGGCCTGGCGGCCCAGTTCGGTCAACCCGGTGATCTGCTGCGTCATCAAGCCGCCCGAGACGCGCGGATCGGTGGGCAGGCCGCTGATGCCGTAGGCCTCGAGGGCGCCCGGCTCGTGGTTCACGATCGCGTTCGGGTCCTTGCCGCCCTCGGTGTTGGACCATCCCATGCGGACCTCGAGCAGCGAGGCGCCGCCGGGCTGATACGTGACGCCGCCGGAGAACTGCCTGTTGCGCACGTAGGTCGAGGAATTGCCGCCGCCGCCGGATGGCCCGGAGATGTTCGGGGTGTCGAAGATGTCAACTTCGCGCCAGCCGACGCGGCCGAACGCCGACAGGCGCGGGCTGATCTGGACGTCCACCTTGCCGCCGGCCTTCGGCGTGTCGTTGGTCTGGTTGCCGAGCAGCATGAAGTTGTTGGCCGTGCCGGATGTGGTCGGTGCCGGCAGGTCGTTCAGCACCTTGCGGGCAAACGCGCTCATCGGGATGGCGGTGCCGGCCGGGAACACCTCGCCGCTCCGGGGATTGCGGACGTCCACCGCGAGCACGCCCTGGCGCTGCGCCACGGTCGCCAGCGTCGAGAACACGTTGCCGCCGCGCGTCTGCTTCAACATCTCGAAATCCGAGAAGAAGAACGCCTTGTTCTTGACGATCGGGCCGCCGAGCACGCCGCCGTACTGGTCGCGATCGAACGCCGGCTTGATGCCGTTGGCCGGCCGGAACGCGCCGATGGCGTTGAACTCGGTCCGGCGCGCGAACTCCCACGCCGATCCGTGAATGGTGTTGGTGCCGCTGGCGTAGGCCACGTTCACCGTGGCGCCGGCCGAACGGCCGTACTCCGCGCTCATGTTGTTGGTGACGACCTTGATCTCGCCGACCGCGTCGGGCGCCGGCTGCATCACCTGGTTCGAGTAGCCCTGGTTGCTGGTGCCGTAGGCGTTGTTGTCGACGCCGTCGATCAGGAAGTTGTTGAACGTCGAGCGGAGTCCGTTGATGTTGAACGAGCCCTCGCGCGACGTGCCGATCGCCGACTGCCGCGCACCGGGCGACAACAGCGTCAGCGCGGAGTACTCGCGGCCGTTGAGGGGCAGCGCGCGGGTCTGGTCGGCGGTGATGATCTGGCTGCGGTCGCTCGAGTCGGTCTGCAGCAGCACCGCGCGGGCGCTGACCTCGACGCGTTCCGACAGTTGGCCGACCGCCATCGACAGGTCGACGCGCTGCCGCGCGCCGACCGTCACCTGGACGTTGTCAGTCAAGGCGATCGAGAAGCCGGCCTTCTCGGCCGTGACGATGTAGGTGCCGATGCGAACGTTGAAGAACTCGAAGCTGCCGTTGGCGTCGCTCGCCCGCTCGGCGGTCACGCCGGTCCGGGTGTTGGTCAGCGTGACCTTGGCGGCCGGCACCACGGCGCCGGTGGAGTCCTTGACGGTGCCGACGACGGTGGCGGTTTCGAATTGCCCGCCAAGCGCCCAGGCGGGCGCGGTCAGGGTGAAAAGTGCAGTCAGTACAAGCAGTGCTCGTCTCATCGATTGTCCTCGACGAGACGGTAGCAATCGCAGTTGAAGGGCGTGTGACGCGTGCGCGACAGACCGATGACGGGAGCGACTTCCGGTCCTAAAGCCCCAGCACCGCCATCGGCAGCCACTCCTTCAGCTTGCCGGCGTGGGGTTTCACGAGGCGGATGTTGGCCTCGGGGACGTCCGGCATCGGCACGTCGGGCACCGTCACGCCGCTCTGCTGCGCGCCGTCGCGGGCCATGTTCTCGAACGCCGACAGGTCGATCCCACCAGCTATGTGCATCCCCGCCGCTTCATACATGCGGAGGCGCACCCACGAGTACTCGCCATCCGAGAACTTGTGCACGTTGAGCGCCTTGACCTGCACGCGCCGCGCGTCGAGGTAGAGGTTGGCCAGGTCGGAGAACACGCTGGTCAGCTCCGCCATCGTCAGATCGCGGTTGCCCTCGGTCTTGCGGCGAATCTCCGCGGACTTGGTTTCGATATCCGACCACTTGTCGCCCAGTTCGGTGCGGACGCGCCCCTGCACGGCCACGAAGCGTTCGACCTGGCCGGCCGTCAGCTCACCCGAGACGGGCGGGGCGAACGGCTTCTTGTTGGCCACCGTCTCGCCGAGCCGCGTCAGCTCGCGCGCCTTGGCGACATAGCCGGCGGCGCTGTCGAACATGGGCTTGGCGGCGCGATAGGCATAAAACCCCGCCACACCGAAGCCCACCAGGGCAATGACCAACACGATCAGGCAGCCGCCGAGGATCTTTTTCATCGAGAGCTGATCCTAGCGGACAGCGCGCAGTTGTGTCACCTGTGCGGCGGCCCTGCGCATCAACTGGCCGCACATGACGTCACACAAGGTGAACACGCTTTCGTCCGCCAGCTCGTAGATCACGAACAGCCCTTCGCGCCGGCGGCGCACGAAGCCGTGGGCGTGAAGCATCTGCAGGTGCTTCGACAGGTTGGCCTGGTTCAGGCCGGTCGCCTCGATCAGCTTGCTCACGTTGCGAGGGCCGCGGCTCAGCTCGTTGAGCACGCTCAACCGCGCCGGCTCCGCCAGCACCTTGAAACGTTCGGCCACCGCCCGCAGGGTCTCAGGCGCGAGTGGTTTGCGGCTCACGAGGGCCTCCTTCCACGGGCAGGCCGGCGGCGGCCCACGCCGTGATTCCGCCTTCCATGTTGATCACGTTCTTCACGCCCAGGCGTTGGAGCAGGGAGGCCGCGATCGCCGAGCGGCCGCCCCCCTGGCACTGCAGCACGACGGGTTTGTCGCGGGGGATCTGCTCCAGCCGATCGGCCAGGTAGCCCACCGGGATGTGAGTGGCCGTGGGCAGGTGGCCTTCCGCCCACTCGTTGGCGCCGCGCACGTCAATCACCGCGACCTCGCGCGCCGCGATCCGCTTCGACAGGTCGGCGGCGGAGATCTGGGCCATCGTCTCGAGCGCCGCGCCACCCGTTTCCGCCATGACAATTGCGGACGGGCTGAAGTAGCCCTTGACCGAATCAATCCCGATCAGTGCCAGGCTGCGGACCACTTCCTGGAGCCGTGTCGCCGTCGCATCGTCCACGATCAGGTAGAGGTCGGCGGACGCGGGCACCAGCCAGCCCGCCCACGTCACGAACGAGGCGTTGAGCGGGATGCTGATGGTGCCCGCCAGGTGGCCGGCGGCGTAGTCCGCGGCAGGGCGCGTGTCGATCACAATCGCGTTGGTCCCCAGCGTCGCGGGCAACCGGCCATCATCCAGCCGGGGCGGCGCGCTGAAACCGCCGAGCAGCGCCGGCCCGGCCTTGTTCACGCGCTTCATGTTGGCGAAGTACTTCGGCGGCTCGGGCTGGCCGGCCAGCACGCTCGTGACGAAGTCGGCTTCGGTCTTGATCGCGAACGCCCAGTTGAACCGGCGTTCGTAGCCGAGGGTGGACGAAGGGATGGCGCTGATGCCCTTGCCGCACGCGGAGCCGGCGCCGTGGCCCGGCCAGATCTGCAGCCAGTCTTCGCGCGCGGCAAACTCCTGCAGGCTCTTCCACAGCGTTCGGGCGCCGACTTCCATCGTGCCCTTGATATTGGCGGCGCGCTCGAGCAGGTCGGGACGGCCGACGTCACCCACGAACACGAAGTCGCCGGTCACCGCCGCGATCGGCTGGTCGGCCGCGGCGCCGTCGGTGACGAGGAACGTCAGGTGCTCGGGCGTGTGGCCCGGCGTGTGGAGCACGTCGACGCGGATGTTGCCAATCTGGAGGTGATCGCCACCGTGCAGCAGGCGGCCCTCGCTCGCGAAGGCGTACTTCCAGTCCGCGTCGCCTTCATCCGAGAGATACAGGGTGCCGCCCGTCTTGTGGGCCAGCTCGCGCGAGCCCGACACGTAGTCGGCGTGGATGTGCGTCTCGGTGATGTGGGTGATGCGCAGGCCTTCCTGCTCGGCGGCCTCGATGTACTGATCCACATCACGATTGGCGTCGATGACAAGGGATTCGCCGGTCTTGTTGCAGCCGATCAGGTAACTGGCCTGCGCGATGGACGGCTCGAAGAAACGTTTCACGAACATGGTTGACTCCTCGGGCTCACTACTGGATGAGCACGTACGACGCCAGGGCGACGAGTGCGACGGCGAAGGCTTGCTGCATGCGTCGTTGCGGCAGCCGATGGGCAATCATGCCCCCGGCAAGCGCGCCCACGGCCGCGACGAATGCGAACGGAAGAATGAACGACAGGACCAACGGCGTGCGGCCGATGTAGCCGGCCAGGCCCGACGCCGCCGCCATGGTGATGACGACCAACGAGGCGCCGGCGGCTTCCCGCATCGGGATCCGGGCCACGATGACCAGGGCCGGCACGATCAGGAAACCGCCGCCGACCCCGACCAGGCCGGTGAGAACGCCCAGGGGCAGGCCAAGGAGCATCAGCACCGGAAGCGAGCGGCGTCCCGCGGAGGTCTCGTGGAGCACCGGGCGCCGGAACATGATCGCGGCGGCCACCAGCATCACGACGCCGAGCACGCGCAATTGGGTGGCGTCGGCGAGGCGCGCGCCCAGGAAGCTGCCGGAGTAGGCCCCCACGGTGGCGGCGAGGCCGACCACAAGACCGGCGGCCAGCGGCAAGGTGCCGCGAACAAGACTGCCAGCGGCGCCGGCGGCCGCGGCAATGCCGACCACCGCCAGGCTGATCACGACGGCTTCTTTCGGGGAGAAGTGCAGCAACCCGGTCAACGCCGGCACGGCGATGATGGAGCCGCCGCCGCCGAGCATGCCCATCACCAGGCCGATGACAGCGGCCAGCACAAACGCGACGGCGCTCACGGTCGAGACTTCATATCGCTATATAACTATTCAGCAATATTAATTGTCAAGGGGGTCTGACCCCGAGCGCTTCACATCCCGAACACGTCGCGGTAGAACGCCAACTCCTCTTTTAGCGCGCGGATGATGTTCTCGGCCTTGCGGAAGCCGTGCTGCTCGCCCTCGAAGGTCACGTACTTCACCTTCAGTCCCTTCTTGCGCACCGCCTCGGCCATCATCTCGGACTGGTTCGGTGGCACCACCTTGTCGTCCAAGCCCTGGAACAGGATGATCGGGCACGACAGCCGGTCGGTGAAGTGAATCGGTGAGCGCTGGTAGTAGGTGTCACGCACGGCGGGATACGGGCCGATCAGCGACTCGTTGTAGCGTGACTCGAACTTGTGGGTGTCGTGCTGCAGTGCCTCGAGATCGCTGATGCCGTAGTAGCTGGCGCCGGCCTTGAACGTCTGGTGGAAGGTCAGCGCCGCCAGCGTGGTGTAGCCGCCGGCGCTCCCGCCGCGGATGATCAGCCGCGCCGGATCGGCCCTGCCCGCGGCGACCATCGCCCTGGCGCCGCCCACCGCGTCATCGACATCCGCAATTCCCCACTGCCCGTTCAGGCGTTCGCGATACCGACGCCCGTAGCCCGTGCTGCCGCTGTAGTTCACGTCGAGCACGGCGAAGCCGCGGCTGGTCCAGAACTGCGTCTTGGGATCGAGCACGTCAGACGAGGCGCCGGTCGGACCACCGTGCGTCAGCACGAGCAGCGGCGGATGCTGGCCGCCAGGCGCCGTCACTTCGGGATTGGCCGGCGGATAGTAGAAGGCGTGCACGTCGCGATCCGACACGCGATAGGTGACCGCTTCAGGGACCGACACCCAGGCCGGCTCGATCCGATCCGCCGACGCCGACCGCAGGACCACCGGCGTCATGTCGCCGGTGGCCATGCGCATGATCGCGCCGGACTGCGTGGCCGACCCGCCCACGAAGTAGATCGCATCGTGATGGGCGCGAATGGACTCCAGCGGCTGCACCGGCAGATCGACGGGCGCGAACGCCAGCGAGTCCGTGTCGATCAGCGCGAGCCGCCACTCGCCATCCTGCGCATAGGTGGCCGCCAGGCGACTGGCGGCGATGAACGCGTAAGTGACCATGCTGAAGGTCCACTGCGGCTTGCCGAACTCGGCCGCCATCTCGTGAATGCATTCGGTGGACTGGCCGGTGACGCGATAGAGGTTCCACCAGCCGCTGCGGTCCGACACGAAATACAACGTGCCGTCCGGCGACCAGTCGGGTTGGAAGATCGATTCGCTGGCTCCGCCCGCGACTTTCTCACGCGGGCCAAGGGAGCCGTCGGCGTTGAACGCCGCCGTCCACAGCTCGGTGCCGTCCCACGGCATGTTGGGATGGTTCCACTGCAACCACGCGAGCGTCGTGCCGTCGGGGCTGACAATCGGATCCGAATAGAAATCCGCCCCGGAGACGAGCGTCACGTCGTGCCAGGAGGGCGGCACCTCAGCGCCGCCGGCTGATGGTGCGACAGCAACGATAGTGTTCACCGCTTCGGCGCCGGCCTTCGAATGGTCCTCGCGAACGCCGACCAGCCGGTCACGCACCGGATCGAGCCGGAAGTCGGCGTAGAAACAGCCACCGTCGCCGGTGACCGGTTGCGGGACCTGTCCAGGCTCCTGCTTGTAGATCCGCTGATCGGAAAAGTTCGAGAAGTACACCGTGCCCCGATGCACAGTGTAGGCGGCGCCACCGTACTCGTGGACCCGCGTGCGCACGTTGAATGGCGGCGGCGTGACGTCCGTGATGTCGCCGGCCGGCGACCGCTTCACAATCACATGGCGGCCGCCCTCAGACGCCCGCCCCTCCACCCAATACACATCGTCTCCATCGAGCTGGATGTGATCGAGGCGCAAAGTCCCGGCGGTGACACGAGCGGCGCTGAGGGGAGACGGCCAGGCGCCGTAGGGGGAGACGGTAGGCATCGGTGTACGTAAGTCCTGCGTCATTTTCGCACTTTCGGTGCCTGGCCCTATACTTTCCAGATGCCGTTGAAACTTCGTTCGTTCTCGTTCGTCATCCTTGCCCTGTTCCTCTCCCTGGCAGCGCCCCAGGCCCAATCGCCCGCCGCGCCCAAGGTCACCACCCCGGAACAATTCTTCGGCCACAAGATCGGCGCCGACTACGTGCTCCCGAACTACACCCGGTTCATGGAGTACGTGCGCAAGCTCGACGCGGAATCGGACCGCATGACGGTACAGTCCATCGGCAAGACCGCCGAAGGCCGCGACCAGTTGATGGCCATCATCACCGCCCCCGAGAACTTCAAGAAGCTCGATCGCTACAAGGAGATCTCGCGACGGCTGTCGCAGGCCGAGGGCCTGACCGACGAGACGGCGCGGGCGCTGGCCAGGGAAGGCAAGGCCGTGATCTGGATCGACGGCGGCCTGCACGCCACCGAAGTGCTCGGCGCGCAGCAGTTGACCGAAACCATCTTCCAGTTCGTCAGCAAGAACGACGAGGAGACGCTGCGCATCCTGAAGGATGTGATCATCCTCGCGACGCACGCCAATCCCGACGGCATGGAGCTGGTCTCCAACTGGTACATGCGCAAGCCCAACGAGAAGGAACGCAGCACCGGCCAGCTGCCGCGCCTCTACCAGAAGTACGTCGGCCACGACAACAACCGCGACTTCTACATGATGAACCAGCCGGAATCCGCGAACATGAACCGGATCCTGTATCGCGAGTGGTTCCCGCAGATCATGTACAACCATCACCAGACCGGCCCCACCGGCACGGTGATGTTCTCGCCGCCCTTCCGCGATCCCTTCAACTACGTCTACGACCCGATCGTCGTCAATACCCTCGACCAGGTCGGCGCCGCCATGCACACGCGCTTCGACGCCGAAGGCAAGCCGGGCGTGACAACCAGGTCGGGCTCGAACTACTCGACGTGGTGGAACGGCGGCCTGCGGACCATGGCCTACTTCCACAACCAGGTCGGCCTGCTGACGGAAAGCATCGGCAACCCGACGCCGGAGACGATCGGCTTCGTGCCCGATCGCGTGCTCGCGCGCGGCGACCTGCCCTTCCCGATCACCCCGCAGGTGTGGCACTTCCGCCAGTCGATCGACTACTCCATCACCGCCAACTACGCGGTGCTCGACTTCGCGCAGCGCTATCGCGAGAGCCTGCTCTACAACATCTACCTGGCCGGCCGCAACAGCATCAACCGCGGCAACACCGACACCTGGACCGTCTTCCCGCGCCGCATCCAGGAGGTCAAGGACCAGATCGCCAAGGACCTCAAGGTGGATGGCGGCAGCGACTCCCGCATGGTGTCGGGAGGCCGCATCGCGACCGTGCCAGAGAAGTACTACGCGATCGTCCGCAAGCCGGAGTATCGCGACGCGCGCGGCTACATCCTGCCGGCGAACCAAGGCGACTTCCTCACCGCCACCAAGTTCGTGAACATCATGATCAAGAGCGGCCTCACCGCGCACCGCGCCACCGCGCCGTTCACGGTGGCGGGCAAGCAGTACCCGGCCGGGTCCTACGTGTTCAAGTCGGCGCAGGCGTTCCGTCCGCACCTGCTCGACATGTTCGAGCCGCAGGATCACCCCAACGACTTCCAGTATCCCGGCGGCCCGCCGATTCCGCCCTACGACAACGCCGGGTGGACGCTCGCCTACCAGATGGGCCTGAAGTTCGATCGCGTGCTCGAGGCGTTCGACGGCCCGTTCGAGAAGATCGCCGATGTGATCAAGCCGGCGCCCGGCAAGGTCACCGACGCCGCCGGCGCGGTGGGCTACGTCGTCAACCACAAGAACAACGACGCGTTCATCGCCATCAACCGGCTGATGAAGGCGAATGAAGAAGCGTTCTTCGTCGCCGACCGCCGCTACCAGAGCGCCGACGGCACCGGCGTGATCTTCATCACCGCCAGGCCCTCGACCGGCGCGGTGCTCGCGAAGGCGGCCGCCGACCTCGGCCTGAGCTTCACCGCCGTGACGCAGCGTCCGGCCGGCGCGATGTACAAGCTGACCAAGCCGCGCATCGGACTGTGGGATCAGTACGGCGGCTCGATGCCGTCGGGCCACCTCCGGTGGCTGCTCGAGCAGTTCGAGTTCGACTTCGAACGGGTGTACCCGGGCACGCTCGACGCCGGCAACCTCAAGGCGAAGTTCGACGTGATCCTGTTCCCCGACGGCGGCATTCCGGAGGCCGACGGCGGTGGCGGCGGCTTCGGCGGACGTCCGCCGACCGCGGCGGAAATCCCCGAGGAGTATCGCGATCAGCTCGGCCGCGTCTCGATCGCGAAGACGGTGCCGCAGTTGAAGGCGTTCGCGGAAGCCGGCGGCGTGATCGTGGCCTTCGGCGGCTCGGCCGTGCTCGGCCATCACCTGGGCCTGCCGGTCAGCGATCACCTGGTCGAGGTCGCGCAGGACGGCAGCGAGAAGCCGCTGCCCGGCACCAAGTTCTACATCCCCGGTTCGATCGTCAGCGTGGCGGTGGACAACACCAACCCGGTGGCGTTCGGCTTCGACAAGACGGTGGACGTGTTCTTCGACAACAGCCCGGTGCTGGAGCTGGCGCCCAACGCCACGCTCAACGGCGTGAAGCCGGTGGCGTGGTTCGACACCAAGACCGCGCTGCGCTCCGGATGGGCGTGGGGCCAGCACTACCTCGAAGGCGGCACCGCCGCGGTCGAGGCGCAAGTCGGCAAGGGCAAGGTGTTCCTGTTCGGGCCGGAGATCACTTTCCGCGCCCAGCCGCACGGCACGTTCAAGTTCCTGTTCAACAGCATCTACTACGGCACATCCGTGCAATAGGCGCGCGACAAGAATGCGGAGGGGTCTGGCCCCTCCGCATATACTTTCCCGATGCCGCTCGACACCGTCTTCTCCTTCGCTTCCTTTATCGCCATGTTCGGGTGGATCCTCCTGGTGGTCCTCCCCGGCGATGCCCGCGTGAAGTTGCTGACCGGCGTCATCATCCCGTCAACGCTGTCGGCCATCTATCTCGTGTTCATCTTCCTGCACTTCGCCGACGCGCCCGGCGGCTTCAGCTCGCTGGCCGAGGTGCGGATGCTGTTCTCGCGCGACGAGCTGCTGCTGGCCGGCTGGGTCCACTACCTGGCGTTCGACCTGTTCATCGGCGCCTGGGAGAGCCGCGATTCACAGCGGCTGCAGATCCCGCGCCTGGTGATGATTCCCTGCTATGTGATGACCTTCATGCTCGGGCCCATCGGCCTGCTGTTCTACTTCGCGATTCGAACCGCCAAGACCAAGGCGCTGGACCTGGAGGCGGCGTGATTGCGGAGCTGCGCGCGCGCGACCCGCTCCTGTTCTGGGCGGGCGCGCTGATGATCCTCCTGTTCGTCGTCGTCACCCTGCTCTCGATCAGCGACAACCGGCTGATCCTCGGCATCAACCCGTGGATCAAGCCCATGAAGTTCCTGGCCTCGATCACCATCTTCCTGTGGACCACGGCGTGGTTCATGCCAGAGACGGAGCCGGACCTGGTCCGCCGCGCCCTGGTGCGGTGGACCATCACCTCGGCCATGCTCATCGAGATCGCGCTGATCATCATGCAGGCCGCGCGCGGCACCACCTCCCACTTCAACGAGAGCACCCAGTTCGATCTGGCGGTGTTCAACATCATGGGGATCATGATCACGGTGAGCACCATCGCGATGATGCTGTTCCTGTGGATCCTCCGCCGCGACTCGCCGTCGGCCCGCGCCGGCTACATCTGGGGCGTCCGCCTCGGCGTCGGCCTCTTCGTGGTGGCGAGCTGGCTGGGCTTCACGATGGTCGCCAACAGCGGCCACGCCATCCCGGGCCCCGACGGCGGGCCCGGCCTGCCGTTCGTCAACTGGTCGGTCGAGATGGGCGACCTGCGGACCGCGCATTTCTTCGGCATGCACGCCATGCAGGCGCTGCCGCTGCTCGGCTTCGTGCTCGATCGCACGCTGGGTGACGACCAGCCCAGCGACTTCATCCCCACCGCGCGAAACGTCGTGATTGCCTCCGGCATCCTATGGCTCGTCGTCACCGGTGCGCTGCTGTCCATCGCGCTGCTCGGTCGCCCGGTGATGGCGTTATAGTTGTGTCCCGACAAGACTGACTCTCCCGACGGAGCGCTATTGGTCTCCCGACGGTGTGTCGTAACTTCCCGTGAGGCTTTTACATGAATTACTACGGACCGAAAGACATGGCCGAAAGCTGGCGCACCGTTCGCAAGAACACCATCCAGGTCGCTGAAGACATTCCCGAAGAGAAGTACTCGTTCCGCGCCGCGCCCGACACCATGAGCGTCGGCGAGATCCTCGCCCACCTCGCCGCCACGCCGCACTGGGCCAACCAGTGCCACTTCATCGATCAGAAAGTCGCCGTGACCATGGATGACTTCGGGCGGTGGATGGGCGAAGTCGGCAAGGCCTCGTCGTCGCTGAAGACGAAGGCCGAGATCGTGGCCGCGCTGAAGGCCGACGGCGATGCGTTCGCGGCGGGACTCGAATCCATGACCGACGAGAAGCTCGGCGAGGCGGTGGCGCTGCCCAACGGCAACAAGACGCGCTTCGAGATGCTGCTCGGCGTCAAGGAGCACGAGATGCACCACCGTGCGCAGCTATTCCTGATCGAGCGCATGGTCGGCATCGTCCCCCACCTGACCCGCGCCCGTCAGGCCATGCACCGGTAGCCTGCGGTCCGATTGGCTGCGACATAGGGTTGTCTTTGAGAAAACGGCACCGCTTACGGTGCGCTTCATGAGCTCATCTCAACGGCTTTCTCCAAGGCAACCCCTATGGCGCAGCCATGAGGATCACGGACCAGCCATTCCCTTGTATAACTAGCCATGCCTCAATGGTGGGCCAAGGGCCTGATTTTCGAGAACTGCGCGTGCACGCTGGTGTGCCCCGGGCACATGCACTTCAGCCAGCTCTGCACGCACGAGCGGTGCAAGGGCTACTGGGCGCTCCGCTTCGATGACGGCGCCTTCGGCGAGGTGACTCTCGCCGGCCTGCGGGCGGTGATCGCCTTCGACACGCCGCAGCGGATGATCGACGGCAACTGGGTGCAGGCGCTGATCATCGACGAGGCGGCGACCTCGGCCCAGCGTGAAGCGCTCGCCACCATCCTCACCGGCCAGGCCGGCGGCCCGTGGGCGAAGCTCGCGGGGTTCGTCGCCACCCAACTCCCCATCGAATTTCGCCACATCGACATGGCCGACGAGGGCGCGACCAAGCGCGTGACGATCGCCGACCGCCTCAAGGCCTTCGTCACGCAGATCCGCGGGCGCGACAAGTCGAAACCGGTGCTGTTCGAGAACATCTTCAACCAGATCCACGCCCCCACCCAGGTGGTCGCGCTCGGCGACACCGAGTACGGCGACGGGCGAATCGTGATCCGCAACGCTGAATCGCACGGCCTGTTTTCCGACTTTGATTGGAGCCGCAGATGACTGGGCCGCAGATGACGCAGATGACACAGATCTAAGACCTCGACCATGAGCCATCTGCACGTGTCGTTCGGATCGCTTGCCGGAATGTGGTTCGGCATGATGGCGCTGATGATGGGCCCCACGGTGTGGCCGTGGATCCGCGCCTTCGACCGGCTCGGCAATCCGCATGCCGGTCGCGCGAGCCGGTTCGCCGCCTCGGCGGTCTTCGCCGGCGGATACCTCACCGCCTGGCTGATCTACGCGCTGGCGGCGACGGCGCTGCAGCTGCAGCTGGTGCGGGCGGGCGCCTTCGGTGCGGTCACCGGAATCGCGCCGGTCGCGGGCGCGGTCGTGCTCGCGGCCGCCGGCCTGTTCCAGTTCGCCCCCCTCAAGCAGGCGTGCCTGATGCACTGCCGCAACCCGCTCAGTTACTTCCTTAGCCGCTGGCGCGACGGCGCCGCCGGCGGCTTCCGCATGGGCTTCGGCCACGGCCTCTTCTGCGTCGGCTGCTGCTGGGCGTTGATGGCCACGTCGCTGGCGGTCGGGGTGATGAGCCTGTGGTGGATGGCCGCGCTCGCCGCGGTCGCGTTCGCCGAGCAGGTCGCCCCCTGGGGCGAGCGCTTGCGTGTCCCTGCAGGGATCGCCCTTCTGGCCGGAGCCATCCTTCGCCTCGGACTCTGAACCGAAGATAATTGGCCGGCATGAAGCTCCTGTGTGCGGGCGAGGCGTTTGAAGACCTCGTATTCTTTGCTCTGGATCGCTTGCCGGAACTCGGCGAGGAGATCAAGACCGACCACTTCACCGCTACCATCGGCGGCGGCGCCGTCATCACCGCCGTGCACGCCGCCCGCCTGGGCATGCGCGTCGGGCTCCTCAGCGCGCTCGGCGATGCGGCGGTCGCGCGCCTCAAGCGCGAACGCGTCAGCGTGACCAACCTGCGGAAGCCGAAAGAGCCGCACGCGATCACCGCGGCCCTGTCCACGGCCGAGGACCGCGCGTTCGTCACCTTCAACGGCGTCAACGCCAAACTCGAGTCCCGGCTCGCGCGGGTTCTGAGCGAGCCGGTCCCGCCGAAGCCCGAAGGGCGAAGGCGGAGCCAGGGGCCCCAACACGTCCACCTCTGCTTCTACCCCCACGACTGCGCGCAGTGGACGCGCATCGTCAACAAGCTCCGCAAGCGCGGCGTCACCACGTCGTGGGACTTCGGCTGGAACGAGCCGCTCACCGCCGACCGCGGCCTCACCGAACTCATCGACGCGCTCGACTTCGTGTTCGTCAACGAGCTGGAAGCGCGGCTCTACACCGGCGAGCCCACGCTCGAAGCCGCCCTGCCCCACTGGCGCCAACGCCAGGCCATCACCATCGTCAAGATGGGCGACAACGGCGCGGCGTGGCTGACGCCGGATCGCGACATCCACTTCCCCGCTCCACGCGTGAAGGTGGTGGACACGACCGGCGCCGGCGATGCGTTCAACGCCGGCTTCCTGGTCGCCTGGATGCGCGGCCAGACGCCGGCGCAGTGCCTGGCCGCGGGTAACCGGGTTGGCGCGACCTCGACGCTGCAGGCGGGTGGCATATGAAGGTCGCGATCATCGGCGGCGCCGGAGTCCGCGTGCCGCTCCTGGCCGGCGGGCTCGCCCGCTCCGATCTTCGAATCTCGGAGATCGCGCTCTATGACATCGACCAGGACCGCCTCCGCATCATCGGCGACCTCGCCGCGCGCATGGCCGGCGGCGTGCGCGTGACCACCACGGCGACTGCAGACGCGGCCATCGAGGGCGCGGACTTCGTGATCACGAGCATCCGCGTCGGCGGCGCGGCGCAGCGGGCGAAAGACGAGGCCGCGTGCATCGCCCTGGATGCCATCGGCCAGGAAACCGTCGGGCCCGCCGGCTTCGCCATGGCCGTGCGCACCATCCCGAGGATGGTCGAGTACGGCCGCCTGGTGGCCCGCCTGGCTCCCCGCGCGTGGCTGATCAACTTCTCCAACCCGGTCAGCCTGATCACGCAAGCCGTGCACCAGGAAACCGACGCGCGCCTGATCGGCATTTGCGACACGCCGATGGAGATGTTCGAAGACGCCGCCCACGCGCTGGGCCTGCCGGCGTCGGTGTGCTCCTACGACTACTTCGGCCTCAACCATCTCGGCTGGCTTCGCGACGTGCTGTTCGAGGGCGAGGGCCAGCTCCATCGCATTTGGGAAGACGACGAGCGCCTGAAGGCGGCGTATCGATCGCCGCTGTTCGAGACGGAACGGCTGCGGCAGTTGAAGCTGCTGCCGACGGAGTATCTCTATTACTACTACCGTCCCGAGGTGGCGCTGGCACACATGAAGAGCGCCGGCTCGAGCCGCGGCCAGGCGGTGGAGGCGCTTACGCGCGAACTCTTCGCCGACCTGCGGAGGGGTCGGACCCCTCGGCAAGATCCTTCCTCGGGGTCAGACCCCTTGCTCCGCTACCAGCGCTATCTCGCTGATCGCGACGGCAGCTACATGCAGATCGAGACCGGCGTCACCACGCCCCGCATCAAGCCCGACTGGGCGGAGCTTTCCGGCTACGATCGCATCGCCTTGATGACCATGCGCGCCATCGTCCACAACCAGGGCGCCATCATCCCGCTCGACGTCGCCAACCGCGGCACGCTGCCGTTCCTTGAAGATGACGATATCGTGGAAGTGCCGTGCCGCGTGGACGCGAACGGTCCGGTGCCGCAGGCGGTGGCGCCCATGCCGGATCACCCGCGCGAGTTGATCGAGCGCGTGAAGGTCTACGAGCGCGCCACGGTGAAGGCGGCGCTGACGGGCAACCGCGACGAGCTGATCGACGCCCTCGCGCTCAACCCGCTGGTGAGCTCACGCGATCAATCCGCGCGCCTCGTCGAGACATTGCTGTGAATGATGTAGCGTCCGGCCCTGATGTGGCGTCCGGCTTTAGCCGGACCGATCCCGCCCTGAAGCGGGGCATGGGCCTGCTCCAGGCCACCGCCACCAACGTCATCTCCATGGTGGGCGTCGGCCCGTTCCTCACCATCCCCTTCATGGTGGCCGCCATGAACGGCCCGCATGTCATCTACGCGTGGATGGCCGGCCTCGTCCTCGCGCTCGCCGACGGCTTGGTCTACGCGCAGCTCGGCGCCGCGCTCCCCGGCAGCGGCGGCGGCTATCTCTACCTGCGCGAGGCCTTCCAGCCGTTCGGCCTCGGCAAGCTGATGGCCTTCCTGTTCATCTTCCAGACCATCCTGATCGCGCCGCTGTCGGTGGCCGGCGGCGCGGTGGGCTTCGCCGACTACCTGCAGTTCGTCTGGACCGGCATGTCGCCGCTCGAGCACAACCTGATCGCGGCCGCGGTGTGCGTGGTCTCCACCGCGCTGCTGTGGCGCAACATCGAAGACATCGGCCGCCTCGCCGTGGTCATGCTGGTCGTCGTGCTGGTGACGGTGGGATGGGTGATCGTCGCCGGGCTGTTCACCTTCTCGCCGGCGCAGGCGTTCGCGTTCCCGCCGGCGGCCTTCACGCTGGACCGCACCCTGCTGATGAGCGTGGGCGCCGCCTCGGTGCTGGCGATGTACAGCTACGGCGGCTACAACCAGGTCTGCAACATCGGCGACGAGATCAAGGACCCGACCCGCACCATCCCCCGCTCCATCGTGCTCAGCACCTTCCTGGTCGCCGCGCTCTACATGCTGATGACCATCGTCATTCTCGGCATGATCCCGTGGCAGGAAGTGAAGGAGTCGCGGACCGTCGCCTCGGTGTTCATCGCGCGCACGTTCTCGGACCCGGGGGCCGGCCGCATTGCCGGCATCGTGATGACGGGCCTGATCCTGTTCGTGGCCGCGGCGTCGCTCTACGCGACCATCCTCGGCTACTCGCGCGTGCCCTATGCCGCGGCGCGCGACGGCGATTTCTTCAAGGCCTTCGCGCACGTGCATCCGACCAAGCGGTTTCCGGACCTGTCGCTCGTCACGATCGCGATCGTCTCGATCCCGTTCTGCTTCTTCTCGCTGGGACAGCTGGTGAGCTGGTTGATCCAGGTGCAGGTGCTGCTGCGCTTCATCTGGCAGTGCGCGGCGGTGATCCTGCTGCGCCGCTACCGCCCCGACATCCCGCAGCCGTTCACGATGTGGTTGTACCCCTGGCCGGCACTCCTGTCGGGCGCCCTGTGGCTGTTCATCTTCTTCACGGGGCCCGTGGAAGGCATCGTCTTTTCGTTCGCATTCCTCGGCGCCGGCGTGCTGGCTTACTTCATCTTCAGGTCAGGGCGTCTTGCTCAACGCTAGCAGGTTGGCAGTGATCCGGTAGGCGCCGGCGACACCGTAAGGCAACTGCCGGTGCAGGGCGTAGGCGAAGTAAGTCCAGTTGCCCTTCCCCACTTTCGCCGTCAGCCACCCGCCGCTCTGAGGCGCCTGGCCCTTGTCGAACGTCGAAATCATCGGCGTGTAGGCCGCATCCCACTTCGTGAAGAACTTCGAGCCGCGCTGCTCGACCCAGCCATCGAAGTCGGCCGCCGTGATGCGGTTCGGCCACGTGAACGACTGTTGCGTGGGCGCGAGGATGGTGACCGGCGAATCCTCCTCTGACACCTCTTCGGCGCTGCGCGGCAGCTCGCCGGGGAACGGCGCGAACGTGTTCGGCACCAGCTCCTGCGTGTTGTAGAGCACGATCATGTTGCCGCCCGCCTTCACGTAGTCGAGCAGGCGGTTGTTATAGGTCTTGAGATCCTCGCGCACCGCATACGCGCGCGTGCCGGTCATGATGGCGTCATAGGCAGACAGGTCGGCGCTGGCCAGCTCGCGCTCGCCGAGCAGCGTGACCTGCGCGCCAAGCTGCTGCAGCCCAAGCGGCACCTGGTCGCCGACGCCCATCACGTAACCCACCTTGAGCCCGGCCACGGTGGTCACGTTCACGCCACGCACGTCCGCGGAGGACGCACGATAGAGATAGCGGACCTCGAGATCGCGGTGATCGATGATCTCGTAACCTTCCCGATACTCCTTACCCGCCGCCGTCGCCACCGCCTCGATCGTGTAGGTATCGCTGCCGATCGCGCCCGGATTCACCGTGAATCGATACGAGGACCGCTCGCCGGCGCGGGCAAAGGCGAACGGATGCGACGCCGGCGACGACGTCCATCCCGCGGGCAGCCGGAGCGCAACCGCTCCGCTCGTCGCCGCCTCGGCGTTGTGCAACAGCGACACTTCCACGTCGACCCGCTTGACGGCGGCCGTGGTGGGAACAATGGCGTGGGCAGGAGTGAGCATTACCGCCAGGCGGGGCACGCTCCTCACCGCGCGCAGCGCATCTCCGTACGGCAGCTTGGCCTCTCGGCGCTTCACCGCTTCGCGCACCTCAACCGGCACGCCGGCCACCGTATAGCGCGCCGTCGCCACCAGCGGCGGATCTGCCACCGGCCGCCCGAACTGCGACGGATCGCTTAGCGCATACACACTGTCTTGCAGGCCCTTGCGGGCAAAGTACGGCTTCGTGCTCATCGCCACATCGCCGGTCAGGGTCACGGTGAAGCGGGACGTGGACAGCTGGTTGCGGTCGAGACTCGGGGCGCTGGTGGCCGAACTGTTCACGGTCCAACCGCGCGCGGCGACCAGGCGCACCGTGGCATCGCTGATGGCGATGCCGCCCCGATTGGCCAATCGCGTGCGCACCTCGAAGCTTTGCCCAGGCACCGGAGCCGCCATCAGCGCGGGCGGCGCAAACGCGGCACCCGGTCCAGTGGGCTCGGGTTGGCCCGCCGGTTGAGCCACCGCGGTCAGTTCAAGACCGAGGGCGGCGTTGATCGCGCTCTGGAACTGCGCTTCCTTGACGCGGAGCAGGAAGGCGGCATCGGCCGCGGACGTGGCGGCCATCGCCTCGCGCGTCCGCGCCAACCCTTGCGCCAGGGCCGGGACGATGGCGGAAGGATCGTTCATGCGGAAGTCGGCCATGGCGCGCGCCACCGCTTCGTCGATGACCTTGCCCGAGGGGCCCACCGCGGCTTCGATCGTGCCGGCCACGCCATCGAACACGCTGGCTTCCCTGGTGCCGGGGGGACTCGACACCAGCTTGTAGTAACCGAAGTTGGGGCCCGCCCCAGCGACGAAGCGGCCGCTGTTCTGCGAGCGCTGAAAGCTCAGGCCGTATCGCGCGATGTTGTCGAAGGT
Source organism: Vicinamibacterales bacterium (assembly GCA_041659285.1). Lineage (NCBI taxonomy): Bacteria > Pseudomonadati > Acidobacteriota > Vicinamibacteria > Vicinamibacterales > Vicinamibacterales bacterium. The sequence goes on from JBAZYO010000010.1 coordinate 34,587, forward strand.
GTCGCCGAGCCGCGGGCTGTATTCGCCGCTGTCAATGCGCACGGTCCAGTCTTCGCCGTCGCGCACGCCGCCGATGTAGACCTTCTTCGCCTGCCATGGGCGCAGCCCCTCGGCGATCTGCTCGGGGTAGCGGCTGGGATCGCCGGCGGCGCGGAAGCCTTCAACCGCCATCAGCCCGGCGGTCTGGTGGTTACCGTGGCCATCGCGCTCGTTGCCCTGGAATCGCGACAGGATGATCGTGGGCCGGCTCATGCGGATGATGCGGACCACGTCGCGAAGCGCTGTGTCGCGGCCCCACTTGTCCATCGACTCTTCCAGCGTCTTCGAGTAGCCGTAGTCAACCAGGGACGTGAAGTACTGCTCGTCCACGCCGTAGTGGCGGCCGGCCTGGAGCAGTTCCTCCGTCCTGATCAACCCGAGCGCGTCGAACAGTTGCGGGCCAATGGCGTTGTCGCCAGACTCGCCGCGATTGAGGGTGAGCAGGGCCAGGCGGGCGCCGTCGCCCCGGCTCAACTTCGCCAGCACGCCGCCGTGTTCGTCGTCCGGGTGGGCGGTCACGTGCATCACGCTCGCGGTGGTCCGCAGCTTGAGCAGGTGCTGCCAGACCTCGGACGCCCCGTCTTGCCGGGGCACGCTCTGCGCGCCAAACCCGCCGATGGCGCCCACCACGAGCACCGGTGCCAACCACGTCACACGCCGCATACGCACACCCGCCTTACGCAACGATCCGCCGCCAACGACGCATCCACGTCAGAAGTAGAACTTCAGCGCCAGCTGGATCTCCCGCTGGTCGCCAATCGAGCTGGTAATGCGCCCGAACGTGCCGAGGTTCGAGATGTTGGCGGCCGGGAAGCCGTAGTTCACCCAGTTGAATAGGTTGAACGTTTCCACGCGGAGCTCGGCGCGCTTCTCACCGCCGAACGCGATCGATCGGAAGATCGAGAGGTTCATCGACTTCGAGCCGGGCCCGCGCACGGTGTTGTTGGCGCAGTTGCCGTAGGTGCGCGTCGTGGTGGCGGCAAACGCCGCCGGATCCATCCATGAGGCCAGCGTCTGGTTGAAGCTGTCGGGCACCGCATCACCCACGCAGTTGGCGCGCGCGATGCGGCCGGGCCCGGTGCCCGCCTGATCGGTGGTGGTCACCGTGAAGGGGCGTCCGTCGCTCAGCGTCAGGATGCCGTTGACCGACCAGCCGCCGACAATGGCGCCGGCGACGCCGGCCGTGGCGAACCGGCGTCCCGGCCCGAAGGGCAGTTCGTAGATGAAGCTGGTGACCAGCCGGTGAGGGATGTCAAAGGCCAGCAGGCCGTAGTCCTTCTCCATGGCATACGTCGAGCCCGGAGCGTTGCCGACGGCGCCGCCGCCAGCGCTGAGGTGATCGAGAAAGTCGCCCTGCGCCTTGCTCCACGTGTAGGCCACGGTGTACGACAGCCCGCCGCTCATGCGCCGCTGCATCCGCGCCTGCAGCGCGTCGTAATCGGCGCGGCCGTTGGTCACGATCTGCTCGAGATAGGCGCTGCCGTAGCCGTACTGCGCGTACGGAAAGGTCACCGTGCCGCCCGAGATGATGCCCTCGTTGAGGTTGCGCAGCCGCCGGCCGTTGCGCGTGCGGTTGCCCACGTACTCGATGGCTCCCACCATGCTGCCGGCGAACTGGAACTCGGGACCGAAGCTGAACTGCCGCACGATGGGCGTGTCCTGGTTGGGATCCTGGATGCGCCACTGCACGATGGCCGGGTTCACGGTCGCCGGCGTGAGCGGGGTAAAGCCCTGCGCAAACGTGAAGGCCGGCGCGTCGTTCGCCGAGTTCGCGGTGATCGACGCATCCACCAGTTGCGGCAGGTTCAATCCGAGCTGGCTCTCGCTGCCGTAGCGGTCGGTCTGCTGGTAGAAGATGCCGAAGCCGCCGCGAACCACGAGGCGCGGCGACACGCTCCACGACACGCCCACGCGCGGAGCGATGTCGTTGCGGTCCGGGTGAACCAGGGCGCGATCGAACAGGCTGCCGTCCTTGGCGGTGAACACGCGCCCGGTCGCGGGTTCGATGTTGGTCAGCAGGTTCTGCTTGTCGAGCAGCGGCGTGAACATCTCGTAGCGCACGCCCGCCGTGACGGTGAGGTCCGATCGCACGCGCCAGCTGTCTTGCACGTAGAACTGCCAGCCGTTGGCGTAGAGATCAGGCTCGTGGAAGAGGGTCAGCCGCTGCGTGCTCGACAGGCCGAGCAGGAAGTCGCCAAGGCCGAAGCCGGTGTAGCGGCCGTCGTTGAAGCCCAGCTCGCCATTGAGCGAGCGCAGGTCAATGTAGTTGAGCAGGTCGCGGCGGAACTCGGCGCCGGCCTTCAGGGCGTGGCTGCCCTTCTGCCAGGTCAGGTTCTCCGACACCTGGAACACCTGCGAGTCCTGGAACTGCGGGCGGAAGAACGGGCCGCCCAGCCGCGCGAAGCGCGCGACTGGCATGTGCGGAAGGCCGCCGTAGAAACGGGGATCCTTGGGCACGCCCTTGATCCCGTATTCCGCGTTGGCATCAATGCCAAACGCCGGATGCACGACATCGGAACGCACCTTGTTGTACGACGCCCGCACTTCGTTGAACAGGCTGGAGCCGAACACGCGCGACCAGCCCGCCACCGCGCTCTGCCCGCGGTTCAGGATGTCGCTGGCGAAATCGCCGGAGGCGACCGGGTCGTCCAGCAGCGGCGGCTCGATGCGGTTGGTGTTCTGGAAGCTGTAACGGGCGAACACGTGATCGCGGCCCGCCGACAGGCTGTGGTCGACGCGGATGTCGAACTGATCGACGTCGTTGTTCAGGATGCCGTTGGAAATGAAGTTGTTGTTGAAGAAGCCGGTGCCGGGCACGTTGGGCGCCGGGTACAGGCCAATCAGCTTCGCCGCCACCGGGTCGATGCAGGAACGGTTGATGATCTTGTTCACCGCATCCACGCATCCCGCCGGCACGAACGGGTTGCTCGCCACCATGTTGCCGGTCAGCTCGCCCAGGTCGCCGGCCCGCATGCGCGCGGTGGGCACGGTCGCGGTTTGCGACAGGGCCCGCTCGGTCCGCGACGACTGGTAATCCCCGAAGAAAAACGTCTTGCCGCGCACCAGTGGGCCGCCGAAGGTGCCGCCGGCGATCAACTGGTTGAAGGGCCCCTTGGCGCGGCCGGCGCGGTTGTTGTCCCAGGTGTTGGCGTTCAGCGACTCGTCCCGGAGAAAGGCGAACAGCGAACCGCTGTACTTGTTGGTGCCCTGCTTGACCGAGGCGTTGATGACCGCGCCCGCTGCCTTGCCGAACTCCGCCGAGTAGGTGCGGGTCTGCACCTTGAATTCCGACAGCGCGTCAACCGGCGGCTGCACCACCTGCGGGCTGCGTTCCTGTAGGTTGGTGGAAAACGAATTGTTGTCGGCGCCGTCGAGCGTGTAGTTGTTCCAGGTGGCGTAGTTGCCGTTGGCGTTGAAGAAGGTGTCTTCGCCGCGGCTGGTGATGCCGGCCGGCGCCGCGACGACGCCCGGCGACAGGAAGGCCAGCTCGGAATACCGGCGGCCCAGCAGCGGCAGGTCGCGCACCTGGCGCGCATCGACGACGTTGCCGATGTCGGCGGACTGGGTCTGCAGCAGCTCGGCGCGGCCCGTCACCACCACTTCCTCGGTCAGCGCCCCCACGCTCAGCTGCAGGTCCACCTGCGTCCGTGATTGCACGCTCACGCGCACGCCGGGGCGCGCCGCGCGCCGGAAACCCTGGAGTTCGGCGGTCACGCTGTAGGTGCCGACGCGAAGCCCGGAAAATATGAACTCGCCGCGCGCGTTGGTCACCGACGTGGCCGACACGCCGGTGCCGTCCTGAATCGCGACCACGCTCACACCCGGCAGCACCGCGCCGCTGTCGTCAACCACCCGGCCGACGATGACGCCGGTGTCAATCTGGGCGAATGCGGACGCCGTGAAAACCAGGAGGAAGAGTACAGCCAGGGCAAGGCGAGCACGGTGCGTCATCGGGATGACTCCAGGGCCAATTAAAGACTGGCCCGGGCAGTATCCGGCCCGCCTCTGCCGATGTCAATCTCCCCCCCGCGCGGAGTGCAGTCGCCGGTGCGGGGTTACTTGCGAATGGCGTCGATGCTCCACTTGCCGGACCCGACCGCCGCGACGTACAGGAACAGGAAGCTGTAGAGCGCCGCCAGTTCACCGTTGTTGACGATGGGCCAGAAGCCGCTCGGGGCGTGGGCCTGGAAGTAGGCGACGGCCATCTCGCCGCTGGCAATGAAGGCGACCGGTCCGGTGAACAGGCCAAGGGCAATCATCGCGCCGCCCAGGACTTCGATCAGCCCGGCCAAGCCCATCTGTGACATCAGCTCCACCGGCGCGGTTCGCCCGAACCCGCCAAACAGCTTGGGGAGACCGTGCTGGAAGAAGAGAAAGCCGGCCGCGATGCGCAGCAGGGCGTAGATATGGGGGCGGAAGGGGGCGAGCAGCTTGTCCATGCAGGGCATACGCTGCCCGCCCGGCTTGTGCTTACTGCTCGCGCAACGCGATCATCGGATCAACCCGTGTCGTCCGCAGCGCCGGCAGCACGCTGGCGGCGACGCCGGCGATCATCAGCGTGGTTGCGGCCAGGGCAAACGACGGCACGTCGAACGGGCCCACGCCGTAGAGGATGCCCTGCATCGACCGCGCCAGCAGCGTGGCGGCCACCAGGCCGACGACGCCGCCAATGGCGACCAGGATCACGCTGCTCTTCACCACCAGCGTCACCGTATTGCCGCCCGACGCGCCGAGCGCCATGCGCAACCCGATCTCTTTCGTCCGCTGCGACACCGAGTACGACAGCACGCCGTAGATGCCGAGCGCGGCGAGCAGCAGCGCGGCCAGCGCGAACAGCGCCAGCAGCGTCGTGCTGAGGCGCGGCAGGAACACGGCGCGCGCGAGAATCTGGTCCATCGTGCTCAGCTCGTAGATCGGCTGCCCCGGATCGACATCCCAGATCACGCGCTGGATGGTGTTGGCCACCGTCATCGGGTCCTGGTTGGTCCGCGCCACCACCGCCATGCCGGCCGTCGGGCTCTGCTTCATCGGCAGGTAGACCTGCTTCTTCGGATCGGTGTCCAACCCCTGGTTGTGCACGTCGCCGACCACGCCCACCACCTCGCTCTTGCCGTGCGGGTTCTGGATGATCTGCCCCAGCGGGCTGCGATCCGGGAAGTACCGCCGCGCCATCGTCTCGTTGATCACGCTGGTGCGCGGGCCCACCTCGGCATCGCGCTCGTCGAGGAAGCGGCCCTCGAGCAGCTTGATCCGCATGGTCTCGAAGTAACCGGGCGCGACAATGCGGACGTCGGCGAGGGGATCTTCGGTGGGGGGCGGCTGCTGCCCTTCCACGTTGAACGGCAGCGCGCTGGCGGCGCCGACGTCGTGCAGCGGCATGGCCGACACCGCCGAGGCCGCGGTCACGCCGGGGGCGCGGCGCATCCGCTCGATCACGTCTTCGTAGAACCGCACCTGCGTCGCCCGCTGATACTTCGTGGTGGGCAGCAACACGCGCGCGGCAATCAGGTTGGTGGAGTCGAAGCCGGGGCTGACCTGCATCAGCTTGGAGAAGCTGCGCGTCATCAGTCCGGCGCCCACCAGCAGCACGAGCGCGAGGGCCACTTCGATCACCACGAGTCCGCTGAGCAGCCGGCGCGCGTACGGGCTGCCCGTCGATCCCGTGGATTCCTGCAGGTTGTCGCGCAGGTCCTGGCGCGAGGCGTGCAGCGCCGGCAACAGGCCGAAGGCAAGCGCCACGCCGATCGAGATCACGGTGGTGAACAGCAGGACGCCGCCATCGAGGTGGATTTGATCCATCCGCGGCATCTGGCCCTCGGGCAGCGTCGCGAGCAGCCGCAGTCCGCCGAAGGCGGCGAGCAGGCCGAACGCGCCGCCCGCCAACGACAGCAGCAGGCTCTCCGCGACGATCGGCTTGGCGACCTCCCATCGGCTCGCACCGAGCGCACCGCGCACCGCCATCTCGCGGCGACGGCTCGAGAGCCGCGCGAGGAGGAGGTTGGCCATGTTGGCGCAGACGATCAGCAGGAGGAAGCCGACGGCGCCCATCAGCACCATCAGCGCCGGCCGCGATGCGCCGACCAGTTGTTCGTGCGCCGCCACCACGCGGGCGCCCCAGCCGTCGTTGCTGTCTTTGAACTCGCTGGCGATGCGGCCGGCCAGCAAGCTCACTTCCTGCTGGGCCTGTTGCGGGGTGGCGCCCTGCGCGATGCGGCCGATCACCGTGAGCGAGCGCGCCCGGCGCGAGCGCCCGTGCATGTCCTTGGGATCGAACGCGAGCGGCGTCCACGCTTCCACCTTGGTCGCCGTCGGGAACTCGAACGACGGCGGCATCACGCCGACCACGGTGAACGGCACCGCGTCCATCTGGATGGTCTTGCCGATGATGCCGCGATCGGCGGCGAGCACGCGCGTCCAGAAGCCGTGGCTCAACACGACCACGCGATCGGCGCCGGGCACGGCTTCGTCGGCGGTGAACGTCCGCCCCAACGCGGCGTTGCTCTTGAGCACGTTGAACAGGTCCGGCGTCGCGCGCAGGCCGGGCAGGTTTTGCGGATCGCCGTTGCCCTTGTAGGAGAAGTCCACATGGCGATACGCAGCGAGCGACTCGAGGCTCGTGCTGTCGCGCTTCCAGTCTTCGAACGTCGGGATCGACACCGGCCCCTGGTTGCCGTCGGGGTTCACCTCCCACAGCACCGCGATCTTCTCAGGGTCCTCGTAGGGCAGCGGGTTGAGGACCACCGTCTTGATCACGCTGAAAATGGCGGTGTTGGCGCCAATGCCGAGAGCGAGCGTGAGCACCGACACCAGCACGAAGGTGGGCTGGCGGCGGAGAGTGCGGAAGGCGTAGGTGAAGGCGGCGGTCCAGTCGGCCATGGGGCGCATTGTAGTGGAGTCAGTCACTTACCTGTCCACCGAAGCGCCTGGCGCGAAGGTGGGGCGTCATTTGATCGACGGTGTCTCCGGGTACTCCGTCACAAAGTCACCGTAGAGCTTCTCGGCGCAATCCGGGCAGACGCCGTGCGAGAACTGCGCTTCGCTGTGCTCCTGGACGTAGCGTTCGATCTGCTGCCACTCGCCCACGTCCGTGCGCACGTGCTTGCAGCTGGCGCAAATCGGGATGATGCCGCGCAAGGCGCGCAGGTCCTGCGCCGCGCGGGTGGCGCGCTGTTCGGCCTCGCGCTCGCCGACGCGGGCCTCGGCTTCCTGGCGCCACGATTGCGACACCAGGTCCTGCAACGCGACCCGGCGGCGTACCGCGAGCACGCCGGCGAAGTTCACGAACAGCAGCACGACGATGTCGGCCGCCATGCCGGCGTCGGACGGCCCGTTCAGCCACACCACGCGGGCGGCGATGAGGAACGCCGACAACAGCAGCGGCGGGAGCACCTGCCTGGTCACGGTGTTCGGTACGGAGACGTACATGATGGCGAGGATCATCAGCATCGGCGCCAGCAGCAGGTTCGTGCCTCGCGGCCGCTGCAGTTGCAGCGCGACCAGGACGGCAACCGAGGCGAGGGCCGTTATGAATATGCCGCGCGACAACGCCCGGCGAGTGTCCGCGCCGCCCGTTAACCACAGTCCCATCACGGGCACGGCCACGGTCAGCACGCGGGTCAGCACCCGGCTTTCGATGCTGGTCTCCCCCGGCAGGATGCCGAGCAGGTCGAGGCCGGCAAAGAAGGCGACCGGAAACAGGATGGTCAGCAGCAGCAACCGGACGAGCCGGCGGTCGCTCTCGACGCGCAGCCCCTCGAGGGCGATCGGTTCAGCGGCCGCGGGCATGCTCATGGCTACCTGTTCAGGTTATGCCAGTCCGCCCTCGTCGGGATCGGGAATTGCATCTATAGATCCCGGGCTCGGGCGTCACATCGCCCGATGAATTGGGGTAACAACGTGATCGGGCACAAATACGCGGTAATCGTTCTCGTCGTGTCACTCGCCGGCTGCGCGAGCGGCCGGTTTGGCCCGCCGCCCGACACCAAGGCTCCGGACGGTCCCCACACGCTGAAGAAGTTGAGCGTGGCGGAGCGCCAACAGGTGCTCCAGCGTGCTCATGTGTGGCAATCCATCGATACCGGGTCGCTGAACCTGATCGCGGGCCCGGCGCTGCCGCCCGCCCTGCGCATTACGCCGCAGACCACGTGCACGTTTGTCTTTCCCGACAAGCCGCTCGGCGGCATGACGCCGAAGTTCCTGTGCGAGCTCAAAAAAGACGATGTGGTGAAGGTCAAGTATGGGGAGAAGAACGGCGAGGTCTACGCCGAGGTGGCGGCCAGCCGCCTGCTGTGGGCGTTGGGCTTCAGGGCGGATGTGATGTCGCCTGCCCGCGTGACCTGCCACGGTTGTCCGCCAGATCCGTTTGCCGTGAGTGCCGCCGACTGGCGGCGCGGCAGCTCGGCCGAAGGGGCGACGCGCGTCTTCGAGCCGACGGCGATCGAACGGCGCCTCGCGGGGTCACCCGTCGAGGTGCCGGGATACGAAGGCTGGGCGTGGCCCGAACTCGATCAGATTCGCGAGCGTGGCGGCGCCTCGCGCGCGCAGATCGACGCGTTCAAGCTGCTCGCCGTCTTCATCCAGCACTCGGATTCGAAGCCGGATCAGCAGGAAATTATCTGCGCCGAAGGGCAACGCCGCAGGGGCGCGGGCGGCAACGAGACGTGTGGGTCGGCGTGGCTGGTGATCAAGGACCTGGGCGGCTCGTTTGGCAAGGCCACTCGGTTCAACACCAGCAAGATGAAGCTGGAAGACTGGGACAGCGTCGGCATCTGGAAAGACGCCCGGCAGTGCATCGGCGACCTGCCGAGGTCGCTGACCGGCAGCCTGGAGGACCCGAAGATCAGCGAGGCGGGCCGCCGCTTCCTGTCGCGCCGGCTGTCGCAGCTGCGCGATCGGCAGATTCGCGACCTGTTCACGGTCTCGAACGTGGAGCAACGTGGAGAGACGATCACGGCTGCCGACGGGAGCAAGCGGAAGGTGACGGTGGACGACTGGGTGCGGGTGTTCAAGCGAAAGCGCGCGGAGATCGCCGCGGCGCGCTGCCAGGGATGATTGGGGTCAGGTCAAGAAAATCACAGTTGGGGATGATTGGGGGTCTGACCCCAATCATCCCCAACTGTGATTTTCTTGACCTGACCCCAATCATCCCTCGACCCCAATCATCCCTTTTGGAGGGCAGCCGCCATCTCCCGGTAGCGGCACAGCGCGTTCGCCAGCTGCATCTGCCGCGGCGTCCGGCACTCCGGCTCGAACAGCCGCGGCGACGCCACCAGGAACACCGCGCATCGCGCCCGTGACGTGGCCACGTTCAGCCGGTTGAGGCTGTAGAGAAACTCCATCCCTCGCGGCGCATCTTCCGGCCGCGACGTCGCCATCGAGTAGATGACCACCGCGCAGGTCTGCCCCTGGAACTTGTCCACTGTTCCAACTGGAACCGCGGGGCCCAACCGTTCCGCAATCCGATTCACCTGCGCGTTGAACGGCGCCACCACGCGGATGTCACCGGCCGTCAGCTGCCGCGCCGCGCCCTTCTCGTCAATCCACATCGATCCCGGCGCGAGCAGGTGCTCCACCAGCGCGGCCACGACCCCGACTTCCTCATCCGATGCGCTCTGGCAGCCGTCGTGATCGACCGGCACCATCCACAATTTCGACCCCGCGACCGCATCCACGCCGCTCAGGGCTTGCCGCTCGAGACCGGCCTTGGCCGTGAGCTTGCCTTCATAGAACAACTCCGACGTGAATTCCGTCAGCGTCGGCGACATGCGCCAGGTGATCGGCAGGAAGATGCCGCGATCGGGCGGCATGGTCCCGTGGTCGCCGAGCACATGCTGCAACGCCGACACGCCCACGCCGTCGGGGTGGCTGGCCTTTTCCGGCTGATCGAGCTGCTGCGGATCGCCCAGCAGCACCAGGCTGTTGGCCGCCTGGGACACGGCAAGCACGTTGGCCAGAGACACCTGCCCGGCTTCGTCCACGAACAGCACGTCGACCGCCGCCGCGAACTCCTCGCGTGCCCACATGAACGACGTGCCTCCGAACACGCTCACTTCGCCGCTGGTGATGGCCGCGAGCGCGGGCGGGTTGTCGTCGAACTCCACGATCGGCCCGGGCGTGTCGCTCATCTCGCCCGGCTTCGCGCCCACCTTCACCGGCCGCCTGGCGTTGGCCGCCTGCGCGATCACCTCGTCCAGCAGGTTGCGGATCACCTTGTGGCTGGTAGCCATCACGCCGACCTTCTTGCCCGCGGCCACCAGCGCGAGAATCATCCGCGCGCCGATGTAGGTCTTGCCGGCGCCCGGCGGTCCCTGGATGGCGAGCGTGGTCCGGTCGATGGCGGTCGCCATCCGGACCGCGAAGTCCTGCTCCGATTCGGTCGTGCCCTTCTCGAAGGCGCCCTCCCGCAACCGGGGTGGACGTCCGAACAGGAGCTGCGCGCCACAGTCGTCTGCGCCAGCCATCACGCGGTCCGCGAGCCGCATCACCGACTTCTGCAGGCCGTCGGTGGTGATCACGTCGCACGAGAAGGCCGCGGATGGATGCATCTCTGCCGCCTTCGGCCCCTTCTTGACGTCGAGCAATCGCACCACACGATCGTGCGCCACGATCTCGCCGAACGCGCTGTCGTCCTGGAGCTTCAGCTTGCCCTTGCGGCCGATCTCGATTTCCTGCGGTGGATAGGAATAGCGGTCGACGACGGAGCCGGTGGGTTTCTGGCTGTTGGCCCGCAAGACGACGTGCACACGTTCGACGAACGCGAGGCCAGCCACCGCGTCACGCTCGTCGAAGAGGTCCTCCTCGGGGAGCCCTTTCAGGCGGAAGTACTCCCACCATTCAGCGTTCACCTCGCGGCGATGCCAGTCGATCAGGTAGGCGAGCAGCCACTTCGGGTGATCCGCGTCGGCAGGGTCCGCGGCTTCGGCCGGGATGGTCGCGAGTATCCGCTTGCGGATGGCCACCGCCTGCTGCTGGACCTCGAAGACTGGCTTTTCGGCCTCGGTAGACTTCTCGGCAGGCCGCGGCACCATCACGCCCGCGGCTTCCCACTCCGCGCGCAGCGACTCGAGCCAATCCCGCAACGCCTCCGTCGAGCGGCAATCATCTTCGTTGTAGCCCTGCACGGCGTCGCGGATCTCGGTGGTGATGGCAGCGGGCGCGTTGGCATCCAACGCCAGCTCCACGGCCAGCAGCGGCTCGTGCACGTTCTTCAGCTCCACCCGCCGCGTGTAGCCGGAGTACTGCTCCAGCTTCTTGATCGAGTAGCTCTCCACACCCGCACGCACCGCTTGCCGGGCGATGGGATAGAGGTCCACGAACCGCTCCGCGCGCAGGAGCTGGTCGAGCTGCTCCCCGCGCGTGACGTACCGCCCCATCAGCTTCTTGAACGCGGTGGGCTCGTAGTGGTTGAAGTGGTAGACGTGCATGCCGGAGTCGGCGTCCCAGGCTTGCATGATGAGATCGATCACGGCCTCGAACGCGGCCTTCTCTTGCGCGTCATCGACCGCCCATCGAGCCAGGTAGGGCACCCCTTTAGGGGTGCCGAAATGAACGCCGAACAGGTACTCGCGGCCGCCCTCCCTGGCAAAGCGGGCTCCCTCCAAATCCAGAAACAGATCGCCGGGAGATGGCGGCGGCAGCCTGCGTAGCCCTTCGTTCTCTTTGACCTCCAGCCGCTCGTAGACGGCCTTCTTCTCGGTGCGCTGCTGATGCTGCACGCGCGCCTGATCGCCCAGCCGGTTGTAAGTCTCACGCGATCCGCGGGCGGGCTTGAACGTCACCGGCACCAGCATTTGGGCCACCGCGGTGAGCGTGCCGTACCCCTGCGCGGTGAGCTCCACCCGATGTGAGCGCCCCGCGCCGGCGATGTAAGAGAGGTGGTCGTCCTGGCGACGCCGCGCTTCGCATCGCCCCTCCCACACGCACACCGCGCACGCCTCCACCGGATCGGGGTAGTAGACCTCGAGCAGCGCCTCGTGCCCCTTCGCCACTTCCGCGCGCAGAGTGGCGAGCACCATGCGGTAGTAGGCGGCGTAGTCTTCGACCCGATACCGCTCCGACGCGATCGGCGTCACGACCTGGAACCACTCCGGCGTCTTGCCCTGGATCCTGCCCACCATGTCCGAGTAGGCCGAGAGCTGAAGGATGGTCCCGCCCTTCGTCTCCCTGGCGAGCTTGGTGTCCTGCACTTCGTAGGACCAGTCGCCGAGGTCGCTCTTCCGCTCGACTCGCAGCAAGACGTCGGCATAGCCCGCGATCAGATCCACCTTCGCCGAGGCTACGGTGGACAAGTCGAGCCTCGCCTGGACGATGACCTGCGCTCCCGCGCGCATCGCTTCGATCGTCAGCCGTGTCGAGTGCTCAGCGGTCGTGTCTTTCTCCGGCTTGGCGTTGACGATGGAGAGGCCCTGGGTGCGGAGGGTTTCCACATACGCGCGCTCGTGCTCATCGCCGTGCTGTCGGAGCATGGCGGCATACGGGTCCTCGTATCGCGGCTTGTCGAGCACCTTGCGTGCGGCGGCCAGATCGAGACCGGCGCGGTGGCGGCAGGAGAGAAAGTTGGCGAGATCTGAGGGAGAGAGGACGAGCGTGCCGTCAAGGATTCGCATCTGATGCGGTCAGTGTACTTGCCAACCGTGTCAGCCGAGGTCACGCAGCAACCGCAGGATGTTCGTCGGCCTCCCCGAGGCTCACCATCCAAGTGCGACAGGAGAGGTCACAGAAGCAGGAGGTCTGGCACCCACACACCAAAAGGGCGATTTTCGCGGCCTGACCCCAATCATCCCTCTGCACCCGGGAACCGTTGAATCCGATAAGTCTTGGATATGGCCCGTAACGCCGAAGTCATCCGCCAGTGGAAGCTCCTGCTCCACCTGGACGGCCTCTCCCACGGGCGCTCCGTGGACGAGCTCGCCACCGAGCTGGCCGTCAACAAACGCACGGTCTGGCGCGACCTCGCCGCCCTCCAGGAGGCCGGCTTCCCGCTCGTGGACGGCAAGCGCGAACGCAAGACGGTGTGGCGCGTCATGCAGTTGCCGCTCAAGTCGCTGACCGACGCGGGCCTCTCGGTCACCGAGGTCTGCTCGCTCTACATGAGCCGCGCGCTGCTGTTGACGCTCACCGGTTCGCCGTTCGAGGCCGGGCTCAACTCGCTCCTCAAGAAGGTTCAGCGCGCCCTCTCGCCGAAGACCCGCGAATTCCTCAACGAGCTCCCGAACGTCGTCCGCGTCAGGCCCGAGCCGCGTAAGAAGGTGTCGGCCGGCTACAACGAGATGGTGGCCAAGTTGATCGAGGCCTCCACCCGCCGCAAGGTGACGGAGATGCGCTACTTCTCCGTCAGCAGCAACCGTCAGAAGGACTACATCGTCCACCCCTACGTCGTCGAGTATTCCGACGGCGGCCTCTACCTGCGCGCCTACGTGCCTGAATACGACGAGGTGCGCCTGTTCGCCGCGGAGCGGCTCAAGAAGATCCGGATCACGGACGAGTCGTTCACGCCGGTGAAGGCGGTGAGCGGCGAGGATTTCGAGCCGTCGCTCGGCCTCGGCAACGGCAAGCCCGAGCGCGTGGTGCTCGAGTTCTCCTCGCGCGTCGCACCCTATGTGCGCGAGCGCGTGTGGCACAAGTCGCAGCAGATCGACGAGCTACCGGACGGCGGCTTGCGGCTCGGGCTGAAAGTCTCCCGCGACTGGGCGCTGCACGGATGGGTCCTGAGCTGGGGCCCCCACGTGCGCGTGACGGCGCCGTCGACGCTCGCCCACGAGATCCTCGACATGCTGGACGATGCCAGGGATTTCTATGTGCCGCGGTTGAACCTCGAGCCGGCGTTCACTCCGGCCGCTCCCGCTTCGGTCGCGGCCTCCCTCCCGCTTCGTCTTGCTAGCGCCCCTCGCCGAGCTCCAGTTCGTCGTGATGCAGCCGGTCGATGACCGCGAGCACGTCCTTGTCGCCCGGCGCCAGCGCGCGCAGGTCATCCACCACGACCCGCAGGATGCGCCTGGCTTCGTCAAAGTCGTCCCGCCGGCTCGCGTCGCGTGCCATCACCCGGGCGCGGTCGGCGAGCAGGGTGGCCAGGGCCAGGCGCACCGCGTGGTTCACGGGCTGGGCGTTGTTCTCCACGGCGGTCACCGCGCGCCATGTCACCGCGATGGGTTCGGGATGGAGCACGCGTTCGCGATCGACCACGCGGCACTGGACGCCAAGGCCCGAGCCTTCCTGGTGTGAGCCCTTGAAGGCCACGGCGATGATGAGCGTGATCTCCTGCTCCGCGGCCAGGTCGCCAACCTGCACCTGCAAGCGGCCTTCGGCCTGCGAAGTCGGCAAGCCGTTCACGACCATGGCCTCGATGCCGGGGTCGCAGGCGACCTCGAACACCACGTCGCGCGCCGCCACTGCCAGCGCGCCGATCAGGACCTGAAGGTAGCGGAGGGAGGGAGCGTTCGCGGGAACCAGCGCGCGATCGGTCTGGATGTGCATGGGCCCAGTCTGCCGGTCGAGCGTGACAGGCCGGGTCGTAGTTGGCGCGGCAACCACGTGTGACCCGCGCTGTCGCGGCGGCCACACAGGATGGGCGCATGACAAAGCTCATGCGCCTGGCGCTCTGGATCCTGGTCGTGTCGATCCCGACACTCGCGTGCGGCGGTGGCGGCTCCAGCACGCCCACCAGCTCCACGCCCATCGTCACCACGCCACCACCGGTCGTGACGACTACGGTGACACCTCTTGCAACACCGGCGCCTCCCGCCACTCCATATAGCGGACGCTGGTCCGGAAACTACGTCATCGATCGCTGCGATGGCACGGGGTCGGTGCAGGACCTGCTGTGCGGCACGAATCGCGGACTGTATCCGCCGGGGACGTCGCTCCCGATCACGCTTGACCTCACGCAGAGCGGCACCGCCACCGCCACGATCACTTACTGGGATACGCGGGCGTCGGGCAGCGTGATGGATGGGTTCTTCAACTTCAACGCCGGGTATACCAACATCCCCGGGATCGCGTTGGTCAGCGCGCGGTTGGGGAGCGTGAGGAAGTGACCGGCACGGAGAGTATCTGCGAGCATTTTGCTTGTGGGGTACGCAGCAATTGCTTCCGTGTGTTGCCCTTTACAGGAGGTCAGGAGGACACGAGATCAGAAGCCAGACCCCAGACCCTCCTGATCTTCTACACTCCTGATCTTCTGTGAGTTCTTGCGTTCAGATGGCCGCCAATCGCTCCACCGTATCGGGAAACCGCTTGACGAGCTTGATCAGTAACGCGGCCTGGGCGTTCGGTTTGGCCCGGCCCTGTTCCCAGTTCTCCAGCGTACGCACGTTGGTCCGGAGGTAGCCGGCAAACACGGCTCGCGACAGGTTCAGGGTCTCTCGCAAGCGCAAGAGTTCCCGCGGTGTCACGGCGGGCACCGGCTTGAACTCAACCGCGTGAGTCCGCAGCGTTCGTTTGCCGCCCCGGGCTTCGGCCAGCGCTGTCACGCCCTCGGTTAGTTCCGCAAATAGGTTCCGCTTCTTGCTCATGCTATTGACCCCAACTCAGCCTTCAGCAGACCCTTCAAGACGCGTCGCTGCACCGGCGTCAGGTCATCGACCTCGTCCTTGCCGTAAATGGTGAAAAGCCAGAACTGCGAACCGGCCCTCCGCCAGACCGGTGCCGAGCAAACGCCGGTAGCTCGACAAAGACGGCGGTCATGGACAGTATACGTTACTTGCGTATGATTCACAACGGGCTTGGGGCAGGATCATCAAGCGACGACGATGCCATCGTCGAGAAGGGAGCGGCAAGACGAAGGATCTGCCACGACGTTTCGCCCAAACGTACGCAGTAACTGCACCGTCGATTGACCTAGTTTCGGCTCAGCGATCTTCGGTCGAACGCAGTCGCCGCCGACAATGGTAGCGTCGTCGTCATGGATCGCGAGCGCAGATACTCCAGCGATGGTGTCGAGAAGCACATGCTCATTCTCGATTTGGTTCGGGTCACTGGCGAGTCTGAGGAAGAGGCGGTAATCGTCTCCTTGCGAGAGCGATTGGCGCGGTTAACGAAACCGATCTCCAAAGCGGAGCGGGTGCAGCAGGTGATGAATTTCCTGGAGACGTCCTGCCGGTCAGTGCGCCAGACACCAAATCAGCCCCTGACACGCAAGGAAGAGGATGCCATCCTCGGCTACGGACCGGAGGGCGTATGACTGTCGATGCGCGAACACTGGTCGCGATCGCGCGCAAGGAGCCTGGCTTCGAGGGCCTGGTCGCCCAGGTGGTGGAGGACGAGAACCCCCGGGTATGCGCGACCGCAGTGGCCGAAGCGGCGATCATCCTGTCGACAAGAGGCGACTGGATGTCGGAGCTGACCTTGGACGTCATGATTGGCCAATTGGGTATCACGGTGGTGCCGTTCACCAGGGACCACTGGAGAGCGGCGGTCGAGGCGTACCAAAGGGGCGTCAAGGCCGGCCAGTCACCCGCGCCGGCATTCGGCAGGTGCCTCAGCGCCGCGGTCGCGGCAAAGCTTGGTGCGCCGCTGATCGAGTAGCAGTTCTTGCCACCTGAATCGCCGCAAAGGCTCGCAGGAACTGCAACGCGCTGAGGTCCGAAATTCGAGATCACTGGGAATTCCTTGCGTTTATCGTTGGCCTCCCGTTCGCAGGTCTCACCGGCGGAGGACGATGCTACGATGGCCAACAACAACGAGAACGACATGACTACCAAGTTGATGTTTGAACAGATTCGCGAAGACATTAAGAAGCTTGGCGAGGGCTACGAAGACTTGAAGAGGCAGCTCTCAAAAGACATCAAGGACATGGGCCGGCATTGGGATACCAAATGGTCTCCGCATGATCTCGCGATCAGGAACCACGAGAAGCGAATCCGGGTCTTGGAACGACGGCGGCCCCGCCAAAGCGGTCGCTAGGCGGGTTTGAGCGCTGCCAAGCGGGCAACCAGCTCCTCGACGATCCCCAGCCACCCCAGCAACTCCGCCGATGTCGGCGACAGCTCATATGGATGCTGATGGCACGCCCGGCTGAGCCCCGCCCACGCGTAGGACACCCGCTCGGCCAGGTCCTCATCCCCCAGGTAGTGTGGAAGGCACAGCAGCTGCGCCTTCATCGAACACTGCTCCATCCCAAGCGCGCGGACGCGCCAGAAATCATCCAGTGCGGACTCGAGCGCCTGCCTCGCGAGCAAGGCGGTGGCGCGCGGCCACAACCCTGCCGTGGCCGGGTCGGTGCGCTCCATCAGGTTGCGCGCGGCGGACACGACTTCAGCATGCTCCAGCATCACAGCGCCTGAAGCCGTTCGGCCAGTTTCTCGGTGTCGTTGATCAGCTGCTGCAGATCCCCTGCGAACTCTTTGTGCGCGCCTTCGTTGCACTGCTTGAACGCGTCGCCGGCCCAGCCGCCGTACCTGTTCAGGCGGGCCATCACTTCGCTCCCCCGCTCGCGGTCGTCCCAGAAGGCCAGCGCGGCCAACGTCGTCAGCTTGCCGCCTTTGGCGAGCGCCTCCTCCACTTCGCCGTGCGACTTGCCGGCCAGCAGTTGACGCCGGCGGATCACGCCGATCAGCGCGGCTTCGAGCGCGGCGCGGGCCGCCTCCGCCAAGGCTTCGGCGGGCCAGGCAGAATGCTGAACACTGCGTCGCAACAATGGATTCGGGCAGGTCGGTGGTGTGCACCAGCGCCAGCACATGCTGGACGACTGCGCCTGGCCCGCCGAAGCCTTGGCGAAGGGGGCCGGACGGGATCGAGCGACTTCCTGACCTCCACCACAGAATTCGGACGCCGCGTGACCATGATGTTCCGGCTCTCGATGCCGAGGCGGCGGACGGCTTCGGGCAGTCGCTCGTCGTGGGTGAACACGATCACCTGCCGCGTGAGCGCGGTCTCTTCGAGCGCGCGGGCCAGGCCGTCGACGCGGGAGGGGTCCATGGATTGCACCGGGTCGTCGATGACCACGAACCGGAACGGGCTTTCGGGCAGGGTGGCGCGTGGCAGGAATAGGCTGAGGGCCAGCGAGTGCAGTTCGCCCTGGCTCATCACGCCCAGGGCGGCGCCGGCGACGCCGTCCACGGTGACGTCGAGCGATACCTTGCGCTTGGTGCCTGCGCCCACCAGCTCGATCTTGCCGAGCGTGACGTTGCTCTGCTGGCGCAGGTGTTCCCAGGTGGCCATGGCCTTGTCTGCGATGGGGGCGAAGCGCTGGTTGCGGATGTCAGACGAGGCGTCCTTCAGCCACTTCTCGGCCTCTTTGATGCGCGGGATGTCTTCCGCGGCCGCACGCGCCTTGCGGGCGAGGTCGAGCCAGCCGGCGATGGACTGCGCGATGGGCCGCCAGCGGTCTTCGCGCCGCTTCAGTTCCGCGGCCGCGGCCGTCTTCAACACGTCGATGGCGTCGAAGAACGCGCCGTGACGGCTCTCCAGGTGGATGGCGAGTTCCGCCAGGTCTTTGATGGTGGAGCCGGCATGCCACGTGTCCCACTGCGTGCGCGCGGTGTCGAGCCCTTCGAGGCCAATCTCGAACAATTGCGCCAGCAGTTTCGGCGGCGCCGCCATCATCTCTATCGCCTTCCGCCGCGCCGCTTCCGCTCCCCGATGCGCATCGTCGCTCGCCGCCGCGGCAATCTTGAGGCGATCGATCTCCGCGCGGCTTTTCTTGGCCCATGCCGACGTGAGCCCCTTCTTGCCGCCGCACACCGGGCAATCGGCATCGCCGTGATCGGCGTGGAAGGCGAGGGCCGCTTCGAGCAGCGAGGCGACTTGCCGAGCGCCGTCGGCATCGCTGCCGGCAACGGCCTTCAGTTTCTGATCGGCGGATCGGAGCGCGGTCACCGCGGCGGCGACCAGCGAAGGATCGCCGGCATCAAGCGCTGCTGCACGCGTCAACACGACGGTGTCCTGGGTCGCGGGCGGCGCCCCTCCGACGCTCACTATCTTCTCGGCCGCATCCAATCCCCAGTTCTTCGCCGTGAGCGCGTCCAGGCACTGGGACGCGCGATCGTCTGGCTCCTCGGCGATCAGCGTCTTCAGTTGCTCAACCAGATGCCCGCGCACTTCGTCTGCCGCGTCGAAGGGCTTCTGCCTGGCAAGACGTGCCTCGGCGAGCGCGTTCTGCGCGTTGACGAGATCCTCGAGACCCAGCACCAGCGACAGCGCGTCGTAGAGTTTCGACGGGCCCTCGTCCAGCATGGAGCCCAGCTCGTTGTAGGAGAGAAATGGGCGATACGACTCAAGCGCATCCGTCCACCCCAGCGCCTGCAGCGTCGTCTTCGGCTTGCCCTTGAGCTGCGCGGTTGTCTTCTGCGCATCAAGCTCGCCACCCGCGTCCCACGAGCAGCCGACCTTGGCGTGCCCGCCGCCCTCCAGGAGGAGCTCCGCCTCAATGGCGGCCGGATGCGCCTGATGCAGGTTGCGCCAGCCTTCCTTCCAGATTTTCGAGCGGTCCGACCAGCGCTTGCTATCGCCGGTGAGTAGCACTTCCAGCGCCTCAGCGAAGCTGGACTTCCCCGACCCGTTACGCCCAACGACGATGGTGAGGCCGGGGCCGGGAGTGAGGGTGAGTGTTTGCCTGGGGCCGATGCCGCGGAAGCCTTCGACGGTGAGGGAGGTGAGATATGCGCCGGCGTGGGTGGTTGCCGTTGCCTTCTCGTCGGCCTTCGTCGTTGTCTTGGTGTTCTGGAGGACGCTGTCGAGGGCATCGCGGCCGTCGCAGGCGGCGAGGACGAGGCTGCTCCAGGGCTTGGTGAGAGAGTCCCCGGACTTCAGAGCGTCGTGAATCAGTTGGCGCAGGTCAGGGTTCATGATCACAATCTGCCGCACGAATCGCCCGATGTGTACTCAAGATCTGCGACACACCGAAACCTGAGCCGCAAGATCGTTCGGGATCCCGCCCTATTTCACGTGGCCTGTCGTTCGCAGGTCCCACCTTCGCCAAAGGCTACGGTGGACAAGCCTCGCTGCGAAAGGACGATGCTACTATGACGACCGACGACGATATGCGCGAAAGAATCCAGAGTCTGGAAACGAAGTTCGACGGTCTGGAGAAGAAGATCGACCAGCTCCCGACGAAGGATGACTTTGAGACAATGACCAACAAGGTGTCCATCCTTGTCGGTGAGGCGAAGGACGCCGCGAGGAATGCGGCGGAAGGCTACAAGGCGACGCTAGACCGCATCGAGCGGAAGCTCGGCGAGCTGAACACGAACGTGGAGGTCAGGCTGTCGGACCATGACAAGGTCCTGGCAAACCACAACAGTCGCCTGATCGCTGTCGAGCCGCCACAACGCCCCTAGTTCCCCCCTCTTTCTTCGGGAAGAGGGTGCGAGGCCGACCGCGAGGTCGGCCTCAGTGTTGTACGGCGGCCCTCAACATCGTCACTCGGCCCCCGGAACCCAACCTTCTCGGCGATGCGTCGATCCCGCGGATCTAGTGCGGCGTCAACGCCATCGCCAAGCGACCGTCGAGATCGCCGGCGCGCATCCACTCGGCCACCACCCACGCATCATGCTGATCGGCGGTGCGTCCTTCTACCGCAGGGAACTGCCTATCCCATAGCCTCGCCATCCCCTGGTCGGCGGGGGTGCGACGCGCTGATTCCAAATCTTAAAGGACGGGTCCTTGCATTGAACTATCCTGGTCCGACCAAGCGATGCCTGAACTCTTGATTCCTGGCGCCTACTATGCCGCAGATGTCGCGACGTTTATCGCGGCTTCGCCGGAGCAGATCCTAGGCGTTCTCGCCCTTCGCAGCAACTTCAACGTAGACCAAACGCAGCGCGACGCGTGGGTCGGCGAAATCGAAATACTCAAGGACGCGCTTACTGGCACCGACGGGACCTTAATTCTTGAGTTCGATGTTCCCCGAATCGGTAGCCGCATAGACGCTGTGCTGCTGTCTGGGCCGGCTGTGTTTGTAATTGAATTCAAAGTTGGCGAGCGCCACCGCACGCGTGACCACTTCAATCAAGTCTGGGACTACGCTCTAGACCTTAAGAACTTTCACCAGGCTAGCCATGGCGCTCCCATTTTTCCGATTCTCTTACCAACGGAGGCCGATCACTCCGAAGGGATCTTTGCAGAGCCTTCACCAGACGGCGTGTTCCCGCCGGCATTCTGCAATGGCGACGGACTGAAGCAGCTCATTGCAGAGGGTCTCAAGAAGGCCAATGGGCCAATCATTGAAGCGAGCGCCTGGGCGAATGCTCCCTATCGACCCACTCCAACAATTATCGAGGCAGCTCGGGCGCTGTATTCTCGCCACTCCGTGGATGCGATCGCCCGGCATGATGCTGGCGCACAGAACCTAAGCGTTACCTCGCAGCGCATCGAAGCCCTTATCGACACAGCGCGAAAGGAAGGGCAGAAGATCATAATCTTTGTCACAGGAGTGCCCGGTGCGGGTAAGACGTTGGTAGGCCTGAATGTGGCCACGCAGAATCGCGCAGACACACCAGTGCATGCTGTGTTCCTCTCAGGTAACGGCCCGCTGGTGGCGGTGCTGCGCGAAGCTCTTGTGCGCGATGAACTGCAACGCAGGCGGCATGCGGGTGAGCAAGTTCGCAAGGGAGAGGTCGGTCAGAAAGTCAAAGCCTTCATCCAGAACGTCCACCACTTTCGGGATGCTGGCCTGAGAGACGTGACTGCTCCGGTAGACCATGTGGTGATCTTCGATGAAGCTCAGCGAGCCTGGGACCTTAGGCAAACTGCGAATTTCATGCTGCGGCGAAAGAAACGTGCTGACTTTGATCAATCGGAGCCGCAGGTCTTGGTTTCGTATCTCGATCGCCACAAGGATTGGGCTGTCGTGATTTGCCTCGTTGGCGGCGGGCAGGAGATCAACCGGGGCGAGGCTGGCATCGCCGGATGGCTAGATGCGATGGAAACGTCTTTCCAAGGCTGGACCGCGTACGCCTCTCCTCATCTCTCTGAGAGCGAACCCGATACAGTTCGTGCAATCGAGGACCTTCGGCGCCGCGAGAAGATAAAGGAGGATCCGGCTTTGCATCTGGCAGTGTCGATGCGATCCTTTCGCGCTGAGAACGTGTCGTCATTCGTGAAGGCCGTGCTCGACCTCGACACCCTGGATGCGCAGGCCACCCTGCGGCAGATGGCAGGTCGATTCCCCATGGCTGTGACTCGCGACTTGTTCAAAGCCAAGAGCTGGATTCGTGAACATGCGAGGGGCACTGAACGTGTGGGATTGGTCGCATCGTCTGGGGCTCAGCGTCTCAAACCCCACGCGATCGACATTCGCGTGAACGTCGACCCAGTGCACTGGTTCTTGAGCGAGCCTGACGACCTGAGAGGTAGCAATTTTCTCGAGGATGCTGCCACGGAATTCCAAGTTCAGGGCCTTGAAGTCGACTGGGCCTGTGTCACTTGGGATGCGGACCTGCGGTTAACCGACCATGGCTGGAGCCATCACTCATTCGTGGGCAACCGATGGACCACGGTGAGGAATCTGGATCGACAGAAATATCTCGTGAACGCCTATCGCGTGTTGCTTACCCGCGCTCGGCAAGGGATGGTGATCTTCGTGCCGCCGGGCGAAGCGGGCGATGCGACGCGGCCTCCGGAGTATTACCAGCGAACATACGAATACTTCAAGGACCTTGGCATCCCGGCAGTCTGAGAACATCCGCTGCAGGCAGACCTTGCTGCCTAGAATGGAATGTCCGCCTGTCGGAGGTCACCTCGTCGGACATTCTCGAGAAGTCCGACGCAAACGTTTGACAGCTACTGGCAGAGCGCGGAATACGAGGACTACGAGCCGGCCAAGCACGCCAAGCGACTGGACCACGCATTGGCCGGGGCTGAAGCCCCGGCCCTCCGGGATGATGGGTTCCTCAGCTTTCTCGACGTCACGCCGTGGCCGCATCAGACGGAAATTCCCGAGAAGCTCGCCGCCGAACGCGAACGTCACCACCGCTTCAAGAACCTCGTGGTCGCCGCCACCGGCACCGGCAAGACCATCGTCGCCGCCCTGGACTTCAAGCGCCTGCGCGCGCAGATGGGCGACCCACGCCTGCTGTTTGTGGCGCACCGGCAGGAGATCCTGAAGCAGAGCTTTGGGGCACCTCCCGGGAAGGCACTTCTTGCCGGGAGGGCAAGGCAGGTCGCCGGCCGGAGGCTCGACTACCTCGACGTGCGGCACAGGTGTATCCTGTGACCGAGGAGCAGACCGTGGCCGCACTCGCTGACCGAATTTCCGTGGATCCTGGCCAATGCGGGGGCCGTCCCTGCGTGCGCGGGTTACGCATCCGTGTCACCGACGTGTTGGACCTGCTCGCTGCCGGCCTGTCGCCGGCGCAGGTGCTCGAAGAGCTGCCGGATCTGGAGATCGAGGACATCTCCGCATGCCTGCGATTCGCCAGCCGGCGCCTTGATCATCCCATCGTAGCGGCGTGACCATCTGGCTCGACAATCAACTGCCGCCCGCCCTCGCGGCGTGGATGCGGGTGACGCTGGCTATCGACTGCGTGCCTATCCGCGACTTGAACCTGCAACGCGCGTCAGACGCGGCTATCTTCACGGCCGCCCGGGAATCAAAGGTCACCGTGATGACCAAAGATGCCGACTTCGCGTCACTGGTTGACCAACTTGGTTCGCCACCCCAGGTCATCCTTGTCACTTGCGGCAATACCTCGAATGTGCGCCTCCGTCAGCTGATCGAAACAGCGTGGCCCACGATTCTCCCCATGCTTGAACGCGGCGAACAGCTGGTCGAACTCGGAGAGCAACCGCCGTCTGCCCAGGCGTAGGCAGGGGGTGTCAGCGGGGAGACGCCTCCAGAAACTGATCGTAACGCTGCTTGAGCAGCGCCGGATCCGGCTTCGATGCATCGCGGCGTGGCACCCAAAGAGATTTCCCATTGAACCCTTGGAGTCCGTGGACAAGCATGGGACCGTCCGTCTCCTCCAGGACATCTCTTCGAACGTCCACTGTGTAGTCGGGGCGAATCCCAATCAGGTTCGTGTCGAACGCCGCGTGATGGAGCTTGCAGAGAGCGAGACCATTCCTCACCGACGGCACGCCAAGAGGATCAGCATCCCCCACTATGTGCGCCGCCTCCAGGAGCTCTTGTCGACGCAATCGGCAGACGGCGCAGTGGTTCTGGTAGGCCAGTACGACACGTTCCCTGAACTCGCGCTGATGGAGGCGCTGTTGGAATGTGCGGGTCGCATAACGACGCCGAATCTCCATTTCCTCCGACTCGGGTGGCGGCGAACCAAGGCTCGCGAACCGCCGTTCCTCGACACTGACTGTGAACACCAGACCAGCAGGGTTGTCGCCAACGATGTAGACAGGCCATTCGGGAACGTACAGACCCGGGACAACACCATGGAAGTAGATCAACGGGATGTGGCGCTGCATGGCCAGGCGCAGGCCGACATTCTCGTGATGGCCGGGGTCGGTCCCGCGATATCGATACCGCAGCAAGCCATCGTCGCCGAAGGCATCATCGTAGGGCCGGTCCTCGCCTTCGATCACGGGAACGGTCGTGATACTTAGCGGCACGTCGGTGATGACGCGGGGCTTGAAGATGCCTTGGGGGCCCATGAGCGGAACGCGCTGGCCGTCGAAGGTGAATCCAGCTACGAGAACGGCTCTTGGCAGGGCCCGTTCGTCGCTGGCCAGCCGTGTCTGCTCTCCAAGGAACTTGAAGGCAGCTAAACGAACAAGCGCGTTGTGATCGTCCATTCCGAGGCTGGAGCATTCTAACCAGTTCCCGTGCTGGCGGACTTCTTCAGGGCAGCAAAAGTGGCGAGTGCGTAGAAACGGCATCGGGTCGCGCCAGCTCGCGTAGCAGAACTTGCGACCAGTCGGATGACCTAGGCCAGAGAACGCTCGTGAAATCGCTCGAATTCAGGCGGCACTCGATTGGCATTGCCACCTGGCATGCCCGAGATCTCCCGCTTCTACGGAATCGTCATTCGCATGTTCGCCGAGGCCGGCGCACGCCACCATCGTCCGCACTTCCACGCCATCTACCAGGATCACGCGGCCGCGTTTGCGATCGACACTCTCGAGTTGCTTGGCGGCGACCTACCCGTCCCGCAACGCCGCCTGGTCGAGGCCTGGGCGGAGCTTCACCGGGCTGAGCTGCTGACGGACTGGACCCTCTTGCATTCGGGTCAACCCCCGGTCAAGATCGACCCATTGACCTGACTCAGCCCATGATGACGCACCCAATGCACCGCGTCGTGTCGTTCGCCATCGTCGGCCCTCACGAACTCGACATCACCTTCGAAGACGGCGTCGTCCGCCGCATCAACTTCCTGCCGGTGCTTGAAGGCGCACTCTTCGGACCGCTGAAGGACCTGAGCATTTTCAACGCGGTGTCGTTGAGCGAAGAGGGCTACACGCTGGTCTGGCCGAACGGCGCGGACTTCGACCCGGCCACCTTGCACGACTGGCCGGAGGTCGAAGCCGAATTCATCCAGATGGCCCAGTCGTGGGCCAGCCACAGATTGAACACAGATTAGACGGCGACCAGGAACGCTGACAACGTATTGACTGCCGTACCTTCAGCTTGCGACGTACGCAGATTCTGCGCGTTGGCTGAACGACCGCAACGCGAATCGCTCGACAAAACACGCGATCACGCTCGGGCATGCGTCCTGCTCCTACTTCGTCTCGGAGGCTCGTATGGACGATGGTAGGATCGGCGATGAGATGACGCTGGAAGGCATCGCGAAGCAGCTTGAGGGAATTCGAGAGGAACTCAAGGGGGCCCGCTCGGACGTCAAGGCGGTCGACGGCAAGGTCGACTCGCTCGACCACAAGATGACGATCGAGTTCGAGGAGACCCGGCGCGTGGTCAACCTCGGGTTCGAGAACGTCCAGATGCTGGACGAGAAGGTTGACCGTCGCTTCAACGAGACCGATCGCGCGCACGCGGACCACAAGTCCTTGCTCGAAGCGGCCTTTGTCGGCCTCAGCCGTGACGTCAAGCGCGCGACCCGGCGACGCGCCGGCTCATAGCGCCGCCGGCCGCAGATGAAGACCGCATCTGTTTAATCGGTGGCTAATCCTGTGGCCGGGCTAAGATCGATCTCGTATGTCGCACTTCGGGCAGGTTCGGTTCTAAGTGGCCGTCCGCTTCATCCTCACCCCCGTCGTCATCGTCCTCCTGTCGTCGGTGGCGGCGGCGCAGACCGTCGAGATCCTCGGCCCGCCCGCGCCCATCGCGCCAGCCGTGTTCGCCAAGGACGACCACAACCGCATCACGCTTCGCGCCACGCGGCTGACCGCGCCGCTCTCGCTCGACGGCAACCTCGACGAGGCCGTCTACCGCGAGGTGACGCCGATCGATCACTTCATCCAGCAGGAACCCAACGAAGGCACGCCCGCCACCGAGCGGACGCTGGTGTGGCTGTTCTTCGACGATGACAACTTCTACGTCAGCGTGAAGTCGTTCGACTCCGCGCCCGAGCGGCTGGTGGCCAACGAGCTGCGGCGCGACAACTTCAACATCTACCAGAACGACAACATCTCGATCAGCATCGACCCGCTCTACACCCGCCGCAGCGGCGTGTTCTTCCAGACCAACGCGCTGGGCGCGCAGCGCGACCAGGAGATCCAGGACGAGCGCAGCAACAACAACGACTGGAACACGATCTGGCGGACGCGGTCGCGCATCCTGGACGACGGCTGGTCGATGGAGTTTGCCATCCCGTATTCCTCGCTGCGCTTTCGCGAAGCGGGACCGCAGGTGTGGGGCTTCAACCTGCGGCGCGTGATCCGCTGGAAGAACGAACACGTCTCGATCGCGCCAATCCCGGCCTCGGCCACCACGCGCGCGATGTACAAGTTCGACATCATGGCCACGGTGGTGGGCGTGGAGACGCCGACGGTGCGCAAGCCCATCGACGTCAAGCCTTACGCGATTGCCGCGAGCACCACCAACCTGGCGGCGACGCCGGCGTTCCGCAACGACCTGTCGGCCGACGCCGGCTTCGACGTGAAATACAGCCTGACCAACAGCCTGGTGGCCGACCTCACCGTGCGCACCGACTTCGCGCAGGTGGAAGAAGACCAGCAACAGGTGAACCTCACGCGCTTCAGCCTGTTCTTCCCGGAGAAGCGCGACTTCTTCCTCGAAGGACAGGGGCTGTTCAGCTTTGGCGGCAGCCAGACATCCGGCGGCGGCGGCGGACAGACCTCGGCGCGCACGTCAACGCCGAGCCTGACACCGGTGGTGTTCTACAGCCGGCGGATTGGACTGGGAGCCGGCGGCGAAGTGCCGATTCTTGCCGGCGGACGCGTGGCCGGGCGCGCGGGGAAGTTCAGCATCGGGTTGCTGAGCATCCAGACCGAAGCCGCCTCCGCACAAGGTGCGTCGGCGGGCCAGGGACTGCCGTCCACCAACTTCTCGGTGATCCGCCTGCGGCGCGATGTGCTGCGGCGGAGCAACATCGGCTTGATCGCAACGCGGAAGACGCCGATCGACCAGGCGGCCAATACCGTGCTGGGGGTGGATGCGAATTTCTGGTTTTTTCAGAATGTGGTGATGACGGGGTTTTATTCCCAGTCGCAGAATGGTCCGCCTAAAGGCGGACGCCACATTCCGGCCGGCGACCGGAGCAGCTACCGCGGCGAGTTCGAGTACGCGCCCGACATGTACGGCGTCAAATACGAGCACCTCGTCGTCGGGAGGGACTTTCAGCCGGAAGTGGGCTTTCTGCGGCGGTCGGCGTTCCGTCGCAACTACGGCAGCGCGCGGTTCAGCCCTCGCCCCGGGGCTGACCATGCCGTGCGGCGGCACGTGTTCGAAACCGAGTTCGACCACATCACCGGCACCGACGGCGTGCTCGAAACCCGGGAAGCGAAGGTCTCGTACCGTGCCGAGCTGCGCGGCAACGATCAGTGGGGCGTCGACTACTCGCGCAACTACGAGTTCCTGCGGTCCGGATTCAACGTGGTGCCGGGCAAGCTGATCCCCGCCGGCGCGTACCGTTTCGGCGACTTCCGCACCACCTACGTGCTCGGGCCGCAGCGGCGCATCTCGGGCAGCATCTCCGGCGGCACCGGCACCTTCTACGGCGGGCATAACACCGAGATCGGCTACCGCGGCATCGCCGAGATCTCGAAGCGCTTCAACGTGGAACCGGGGATCACCGTGAACTGGATCGACATCCCCGCAGGTACGTTCACCACGAAGGTGGCGAGTGCGAGGACGACGTACATGTTCTCGCCGTACATGGCACTGAGCGCGCTGGTGCAGTACAACTCGACCGCGAAGTCCCTCGGCTCGAGCGTCCGCTTCCGGTGGGAATACGCGCCGAGCAGCGACTTCTTCGTCGTCTACAGTGACGGCCGGGATACCAGGATTGGGGACAGATTTCCCGGGTTGCAGAACCGGACGTTCGTGGTGAAAGCGACGAGACTTTTCCGGTTCTGATTTCCACAGGAGATCAGGAGAAATACAGACAGGAGATCAGAAGGTCAGGAGAAACCAGATCTGTCTTCTCTTGAACTTCTAATCTCCTGTTTCGCCGAATCTGGACGACAGGCAATAACGCAGGGCGGGTTAGCCGCTGCTCATCAGCCGGCGGCCGCTGCCCGCCTTGAAGTTCTTCTGCCCCAGCTTCTTGCCCTCGGGCTCGCCCATCATCTTGTTGAGGATCTTCTCCTGGGGTGGCGGCTTGCGATGCTTCTTGCCGGGCGCATCCACGGGTCCGCGGCTCTGGCGCGGGTTCACCGCGGCTGCGGCCTTCGCGGTCGCTTTCGGCTTGGCGCCGGCCAGCCGCGCCGACCGGCTTGCGGCGTCCACGTGCTGCAGCAGGTCGGTGGCCACGTCGCGGATTCGTCCCACCTCCTTGCGGAGGTTTTCGCGATCGAGCCAGCCATCCGCCTTGGCGCGGACCGTTCCCAGGAACCATCCCAGTTGCTCCGCGAGCGCAACGACTTTCTGCTCAACGACATCGGGCGCCGGCTTGCCCGCTGCCTTCGATGCCGCTTTTGATACCGCCAT
Organism: Vicinamibacterales bacterium; assembly: GCA_041659285.1. Lineage (NCBI taxonomy): Bacteria > Pseudomonadati > Acidobacteriota > Vicinamibacteria > Vicinamibacterales > Vicinamibacterales bacterium. The sequence continues at coordinate 63,583 of JBAZYO010000010.1, forward strand.
GATCAGCCTCCCTGGGGTAATCCCATGCAGCCATTGTGCCGAAGGGAGCCGGGCCCTGGATGTGCGGTTTGGCACACCCAGAGCTGCTGCACCGCCACGAGGTTGACGCCGGCGGCGTCCACCACATCGATCATCCTCTCGCTGACGCCCAGCCCGAACGCGACGCGGAAGTCTTGCGCCACCGGACTCGTGTGGCGGATGCCATCAGCCTGCGTGATGTGGCTCCAATGGAAGAATGAGGGGGCCAAGAACCCAGCCATGCACCCAACTCGAGCATTCCCGGCGGCGAATTGTTCCCCCGCCTCGGCTTTGGCGCGACGGGGGGCGTCTGCAATCAAAATCGGGGCCAACCGTCCAGAAGGACTACAATAGGGGGATGCTGCTGACCCCGAAAGACATTGGCGCCCTCGTAGAACACACGGTTTGGCAGCGAGGCAAGGTACTCGACGTCACCCCGCCCTACGCCATCATTCACTTCACCTCACTCGCCGGCACGCCGCAGGGCCCCGAACGCAAGCTTCGTGAAGACACTCCGCAGATTTCGCGTTCGAAGGTCCAGAGCGACCCCGAGTTCGACCTGATTGGCACCGGCGGCAAGCCCAAGAAGTCGAAGAGCAAGGCCAAGGCCAAGGGCCTGGTCCATCACCTCGACGAAGCCATCGCCTGGTTCGAGAAGACCTACCCCGACAAGTTCGAAGACGAGAAGTTCGTGGATGCCGACCTGCGCAACAAGCGCGCGGCGCACGACGTGTTCGTCGCCAACTTCGGCGGCAGCCGCGGCCAGAAGCTGATCGACCAGGGCAAGCACGCCGAGATCGCGGATGTGCTGGACGCGCTGTTCAAGGCCACCAACATCCCGTCCACGTTCGAAGTGAAGGCCGTGCACAAGGGCCTGAAGAAGGGCGAGCACGCCGGCACGCAGATTCTCGAGACGGCGCTGGCGTTCATCGCCAAGCCGGATTCGGTCAAGTTCGCGGCGCTGTTCGAAGCCGTGGCGCAGCTGCCGTCTGACGGCGGCAAGGTGCTCACCTGGCCCAACATCACGCTGCTGCCGTTCCTGGCGGATCCGAAGAAGTTCATGGCGCTCAAGCCGACCAACACCGAGCTGATGGCGGCGCGCATGAACTTCGACCTGCGCTACACGGCGACGCCCAACTGGCCGACGTTCGACGCCATGCAGCGCATGAGCCAGTTCCTGCTGCAGCGGCTGGAGAAGATGGGCGCCAAGGACATGTTCGACGTCCAGGCGTTCATGTGGGTCACCCGCGACCTCACCTAGGCTGATTGTTTGGAGCTTCCGGCCCCTATAATGGCGCCGGAGGCTCCATGACCACTCTTGGTCGCCGTCAGTTTCTCGCTGGTGCCGGCACGCTCGCCGCGGCACTTCCCACTACAACCTTTGCAGGCCCGCTCCGGCTAAAGCCGGAGGCTACATCTCATGGGCCGGAGGCTACATATCAGGCTGCTCGGACCGGGATATTCCCGGCGTCTGTGCGCGCCGACTTCCCGTCGGTGCTGCGCGAGACCTACCTGAACTCCGCCGCCATGCATCCGGTGGGCACGTTTGCCGCGGATGCCATCAAGCAGGTGGTGGACTTCCGCCTTTACGGCCCCGGCGAGGGGCGCAGTGACTTCGGGGCCGCGAAGCAGGACGAGCTCAAGAAGAAGTTCGGCGCGCTGATCAACGCCTCCGCCTCAGAGATCGCCTACACCGCCAACACCTCCGACGGCGAGAACATCGTCGTCATGGGATTGGATCTTCCCAGGCGCGGAGGGAACATCGTCATCGACGAGCTCCACTTCACGAGCTCGCTGTACATGTACAAGGAGCTCGCAAAGAAAGGCGTCGAGCTCCGCATTGTGAAGCACAAGAACTGGGCGATCGATCCGGAAGACATGGCGAAGGCCATCGACAAGAACACGCGCCTGGTGTCGCTGGCACTGGTGTCAAACGTCAACGGCTTCATGCACGATGCGAAGAAAGTAAGCGCGATCGCGCACGCGCGCGGGGCGCACGTGTTCGCCGACATCATCCAGGCGGTGGGCGCGATGCCGCTCGACGTCAAGGCGCTCGGCATCGACTTCGCCGCCGCCGGCACCTACAAGTGGCTGATGGGTGAGCGCGGCATCGGCTTCCTCTACGTCCGCGAAGACCTGCAGGGCACCGTGCTCCCGACGACGAGGTATGGGCACCGGCAGGTGACCAACTTCAACCGCGCGCAGTTGTCGTGGGAGCCGCTGCCCGGCGCCGCGCGCTACGAGACCGGCGGCATTCCGGTGATGATGGCGGCGTGCGTGAATGCCGGCATCGACTACGTGAACAAGTGCGGCATCCCGAACATCCGCGCGCACGCGAAGCAGCTGACCGATCGCCTGCAGAAAGAGCTGCCGCCGCTCGGCTACAAGGCGCTGACGCCGATGGGCACGGAGACGCCGATCGTCGCCTTCGAGCTGAAGGACGCGGCGGCGACCGCGAAGGCGCTGCAGGCGGGCAAGGTGGCCGGGACGGTGATCGCCAACGAGAACCGCCTCCGGCTGGCGGTGTCGGTGTTCAACACGCACGAAGACATCGACCGCACGGTTGCCGTGTTGGGCGGCAAGAGTTCGTCGATGTAGCTGAACGGCGCCTATTGGCGCTAGACTCAGGGGATGCGCGGCCGCGGTCTCATTCTCGGCGCCATGTTCGGCCTGCTCCTGTTCGCCGCCGCTCCCAGCGGCCAGCAGCCGGCATCCCCCGGCCCTTCCAGTGTTGACGGCGAGATACTCGTCAGGTTCAGGAGCGACACGCCGGCGGCCCGGCGTGATTCGCGGCTGACGGCCGTCGGCGGACGGCGCATTCGGCGCTTCGAGGCGATTGACCTCGACCACGTGCGCATCCCGGGCGGACGCGGCGTGGACGAGGCGATCAGCGCGTTGCGCGCCAGCGGCGACGTGGTGTCGGCGCAGCCCAACTTCGTTCGCCACATCACCGCCGCGCCGCCGCCCAACGACTTCTTCTGGGTCAACGACACGGCCTACGGTTTCTACGGCCTGAAAAAGATCCGCGCCGACCAGGTGTGGGCCGCCTACACTACGGGCAGCAGCGCCGTCGTGATCGCCGGCATCGACACCGGCGTGAAGTACACGCATCCGGACCTGGCCGCCAACATGTGGACCAACCCGGGCGAGATTGCCGGTAACGGCGTCGATGACGACGCCAATGGCTACATCGATGACGTCTACGGCATCGACACGTTCAACCACGACAGCAACCCGATGGACGACCACGGGCACGGCACGCACACCGCGGGCACGTTCGGTGCCGTCGGCAACAACGGCCCGGGGTTCGCCACCGGCACGGGCCTCGTCGGCGTGAACTGGACCGTGAAGATCCTGGCGTGCAAGTTCCTGAACGCGGCGGGCAACGGCACCGACGCCGGCGCCATCGAGTGCTTCAACTACATCACCGCGCTGAGGAATCGCGGCGTCAACATCCGCGTGAGCAGCAATAGCTGGGGCGGCGAGCGCGACCTGCTGGCGCCGTTCCCGCAGGTGATGAAGGACGCCATCGACGCGGCGGGAACCGCCGGCATCATCAACGTGTTCGCGGCCGGCAACGGCGGCGCCGACGGCGTGGGCGATAACATCGACACGGTGCCGTTCGACCCGGCCAGCTTCACCTCGCCGAGCATCGTCTCGGTGGCGGCGTCAGACGCCAACGACAACCGCGCCGGCTTCAGCAACTACGGCGCGACCTCGGTAGACCTGGCGGCTCCGGGTGTCGGGATCCTGAGCACGTGGAACGGTGGCAACTACACCTGCTACGGGAACCCCTGCGGCTACCAATACTCGAACGGCACCAGCATGGCGGCGCCGCACGTGGCCGGCGCGGCGGCGCTGTTGATCGCGCAACAGCCGGCGCTGCCGGTGAGCGGCGTGAAGTCGGTGCTGTTGAGCGGCGCGGCGCCGGTTCCCGCGTGGAGCGGCATTGTGGCCACGGGTGGGCGCCTGGACGTATTCGCGGCGGCGAACCTCGTGGCGGCGAACACGCCTCCCAGCGTCACCATCACCAGTCCGGCGCCCGGCGCCACGTTCATGGCTCCGGCCTCGATCACCATCACGGCGAACGCCACCGATGCGACGGGCACCGTCGCGAAGGTCGAGTTCTTCGCCGGGGCCACGCCGCTGGGGATCGATACGACCAGCCCGTTCAGCATCATCTCCTCGGGGATGCCCGCCGGCAGCTACGCCCTTACAGCGAAAGCCACCGACGATCTTGGCGCGGTCTCGACTTCGGCCGCCGTGCCGATCACCGTCTACCCAACTTCCACGCCGTCGATCATCCTGTCGGGCTCGAGCCTGACGTTCGTGAAGCAGCTGGTGGGGACGACGAGCGCCGTGTCGCAGTCGGTAAGCATCACCAACAACGGGCCCGGCCCGCTGGTGTTCGGCAGCTTCAACGGCGCGCCGCCGTCGAGCAGCTTCAGCGTGGGCGGCGGCGACTTCCAGGTGCAGACCGACTGCTCGCTCACGCCCGCGGGCCTCGCACCCGGCGCGTTCTGCACCTTCACGTTCCGGTTTTCACCCACGGCGGCCGGCCCGCGCGCGGCCACCTTGTCGATCGGCACCAACGCCGCGGGAGCCCCGCACGCGATTGGCTTGAGCGGGACGGCGTTCGTCGTGGATGAACCCACGGTATCGCAGACCATCGCCAGCGGCGGCGCCCGCCAGCAGGCGCTGCAAAACGCCGACGGCGGCTGGTACTTCGAGGTCACCGACACGCACTGCGGGCTTGGCCCCGGCGTCTCGTGCGGCAACATCATCGGCGTCACCGCGCTCAGCCTGTTGAGCACGTACGAGCGGAACGGCGATGCGGCGACGCTGACCGCCGCGGTCGCCGCGGGCAATCGGCTGATCGCCGAGTTCAACTCGGCGCCGGCGCTGCCGCCCTATAGCCAGGACCTGGAGTTCCTGGTCGCCCTCTCTGAAGCGACCGCGGATCCGCAATACGCCGCGCTCGCGGCGACGTGGTTCCAGAACATCCCGGCCGCGTTCCCCAACGCCGCCGACCGCGTGGACTGGAGCTTCACGCGGCGGGACGGGCAGCGCATCCGATCGCTGGCGGTGTGGGACCTGGCGTCGCTGATCAGGACGGCCAAGGCGGTGGGCCAGGCCGACTACGCGCTGGCGGCCGCCGTGCGGATTCGCGATCGCGAAGCGGATTGGAAAGACGTGGATCCCGCGCATCGATGGGACCAGTGCGAGCTCGCCGCGGGATGCGGCCCCGCCGACAACCCGCGGGCGTTCGACTACACGCTGATCGGCATGGGCTCGCTGCTGTGGGCGATGCACGACCTGCCGGGGTTCGACGCGCAGATTTCCGATTACCGCGCGCACCTGCTGGCCCAGCAGGACGCGGAGGGGTCGTGGGACGCGGGCAACCTGCAGATCACGTCCTACGTGGTGATGGGACTCGGCGCCGTGGGCGGCGCCGGCACCGCCATCCAGTCGGCGGTCGCGTACTTCATCGCCAACCAGCTGCCGTCAAACGGATTTCCGTTCACCGTCACCGGCGGCGTGGCGGGCGGTGAATACACGACGGTCAACGCGGAAGTGGTCCGCGCGGTGGCCACGTTGTTCAGCACGCCGGCGGGCTCCAGCGTGCAGGTCGCGCCGGCCCAGTTGTCGCGGGTCACGTTCAGCCGGGTCAAGGCGCCTGGCGCCACCACCGTGGTCGCGCGCCGGAACGCGGCCCCGGCCCAGCTGCCGAAACGGTTCACGCTGGTGAGTGGACTCTCGTACCAGGTCAGCACCTCCGCCACGGTCAGCGGCCACATCACGGTGTGCCTGGCGGTGCCGTGGGCGGCGACCACCGGCGCGCGTGCGGACGTCCGCCTCCTCCACCTCGAGAGTGGACGGTATGTCGATCGCACGATTGGCAAGAGCCCGTCGGCGGCCGAGTCAACGTCGCCGCAGGTGTGCGCGCGGGTGAAATCGCTGGATGGCTTCGCCGTGGCGCTTCGCAAAGACCGGCCCTAGTTAGAGCGCACCGTAAGCGGTGTAGTTTTTTCCAGAGCTTCCCTTCGTGGCGTAAGCAATCACACAGAGTGCGTAGGATTCCGCTCCCCGGAGTGCAGACATTACGTACTTGTCGCTAAAATGACGAAAATCGACCGATAAATCTGGTCGTTAGGCGCAATGTGACTGGAACGCCGATTGCACGGAATTTTCGTGGTCCGAATTTCAGGAAGGCTATTCGTGTTCGAGAGCGCGGCGCCCGCATCACTCACGGCCATTCATCTCGCCATGGCGATCTTCCGGCGTCACCGTGCCTCCGGCCGGTCCGTCTTGAGCCCGTTCGTCCTGCCTTCGTTCCTGTTCGCGGTGGCGCCGTGGCTGTGGCCGACGCCCCTCGGCCTGGCGGCCGCGCTCGGCGCGCATCTCGTCTGGCTGGTCGTCTGCGAACGGCTGGCGCCGCCGGTCACGCCGGCTCGGGCGCGTGCGCCGGGCCCTCGGCCGGCCGCCCGCGCCTCGCGACCCGCCACGCCCGCCTTCGCGACCACGCCGGTGCTCGCCGTGCTGGACGAAGCAACGGACATCAAGACTTTCCGCCTCGCCCGGCCGGAAGGCTTCACGTTTTCGCCGGGTCAGTTCCTGGCCGTGCGCGTGCTGATCGACGGCAAGCCGCACGTGCGCTGCTACTCGATCAGCTCGGCGCCTCATGCCCAGGGCTACCTGGAGATCTCGGTGCGCCGGCAAGGCCTGGTGTCGGGCACGCTGCACGCAACGATCCGCGCCGGATCCACCCTCACCATCAACCGTCCCGCAGGTCAGTTCCTGTACCCGCAAGGTGACGATCGTCCTCTGGTGTTGATCGCCGGCGGCATCGGCATCACGCCGTTGCTGTCGATGCTCCGGCACGCCGTGGCCGCGGACCCGGCCCGGCCGGTGACGCTTTTGTATTCGGCGCGCGGCGAGCACGACGTCGCGTTCCACGGCGAGCTCCGCGTCCTGGCCGAACGCCATCCGCATGTGCGGGTGGCAATCACGCTCACGCAACCCACCGAACCGACGCGGCTGCGCACGGGCCGCCTCGATGCCGACATGCTGCGACAGCACGTGGCGTCGCCGCTGCACTCGATCTTCTGTCTCTGTGGCCCGGGCCCGATGATCGAGGACGTTCGTCTCGCGCTCGGGGCCATGGGCGTGCCGGCCGGCCAGGTGCGATTCGAGCAGTTCGAAACCGCGATCGCGGCGTCACAACTGAACGCGACCATCGCCGCACCCGCGGCGTCGGCCGCGGATGCGGTGCAGGTGACGTTCGCCGACAGCGGCCGGACGGTGTCGGCGCCGTGCTCGCGCACGCTGCTCGAAACCGCGGAGGCTGAGGGCGTGGCCATGGTCTCGTCGTGCCGGTCCGGCGTCTGCCAGTCGTGCCGCACGCGGCTCAAGTCCGGCGATGCCGACTGCCGCTCCGACATTCTCGACGCCGACGACCGCGCGGCGGGCTACATCCTGCCGTGCGTGACGTGGCCGACGGCTGACTGCGTGCTCGAGGCTTGATCATGCCCGCCCCCGCGCCCAAGCGCGCATTGTCCACGGTGCTGGTGCTGGCCGGGGTGTTCTGCACGGTGGTGGTGGGCACCGTCCTCTGGTACTTCGACGGCTGGACCTACTACCGGACTCCGCTCGCGGGCCGCGGCTACCTGCCGATGCACCGGCTGCTGCGACCGTCGGGCACGCTGGGCCTGCCGCTCGGCGTGGCCGGCGCCGTGGCCATGCTGTCAACGCTGCCGTATGCGGTGCGGAAGCGCTGGCGGCCGCTCGCGCGCCTCAGCACGACGCCCAAGTGGCTCGAGGTCCACATCTTCTTCGGCATCGTCGGGCCGGTGCTGGTGACGCTGCATACCGCGTTCAAGTTCAACGGCGTCATCTCGGCGGGCTACTGGCTGATGGTCGCGGTGTGGTCCTCGGGGTTCGTGGGGCGCTACCTCTACGTCCGCATCCCGCAGACGATTCGTGGCGCCGAACTGTCGCGCGACGACATTGCGGAGGCCCTGGCCGCGACCAGGTCCACGGTGGCGGGCGTGTCACTGCCGCCGGCGGCACGGGCGGCGCTCGACGAGTTCGACCAATCGGTTGAGCCGACGCCGGAGCCGCCGGGCCTGGCCGATCTGTTTTTCGGCGAGCTGCGCGTGCGCACGCGCCTGTTCGCGATCCGGCGCCAGCTGCGCGAGGCCGGCGTCGACGTGCATGCCATTCACACGCTGGTGTCGCGCGCCGCCGAGCACGCCACCCTCGGGCGCCGCATCGCCCACCTGCAGCGCACGCGCCGGCTGTTCGAGCTGTGGCACGTCTTCCACCGCCCGCTCGTGGACGTCATGTTCCTGATCGTGGGCCTTCACGTGGCGATTGCGGTGTACCTCGGGTACGCGCAGGTGCTCCTGGACTGGTGATGGGCGGGCGATGGCGACCGAAGCAGTGGTGGATCGTCCTGGCGACGGCAGTTGTGTTGCACCTGGCGGCGCCGACCGAGGCGTCGGCGCAGTTGGGGGCGCTGGTGTCGCCTGGCCACCTGCACAAGACCCACGCCGCCCTCGAGGGCGTAAGCAACTGCCTGCAGTGCCACTCGCGCGGGCGGCAGGTGGCGCCCGAGAAGTGCCTGGCCTGCCACAAGCCGATTGCGGAACGCATCGCCGCGAAGAAAGGCATCCACCGCAACGTGACCACCGACTGCGTGACGTGCCACGTCGAGCACGCCGGGGTGGATGCGGAGCTGCGGCCGTTCGACCAGCAGAAATTCGACCACGCGCGAGACGCCGCATACCCGCTGGACGGCCTGCACGCGCCGCTGGCCGCCAATTGCGCGGCCTGCCACAAGACGCGGTCGTACCTGTCCCTCCAGACCGCTTGCGCATCGTGCCATGCGGACCCGCACAAAGGGACGCTCGGCCCGCAGTGCTCGACGTGCCACGGCACGGCGGTGAAGTTCACCGCCGCGACCACCTCGTTCGACCACGGCAAGACCGCGTTCCCGCTGACGGGCGCGCACGGCAAGGTCGCCTGCGCGTCGTGCCACAAGGAGAAGCGCTACAAGGGCATCGCCTTCGCGTCGTGCAGCAGCTGCCACACCGACCCGCACCGCTCGACGCTGGGGACCGCGTGCGCGACGTGCCACACCGAGGCATCGTGGCGCACCAGCAAGGTCGATCACGCGCGCACGGCGTTCCCGCTGCGCGGCAAGCACGCCACGGTCGAGTGCGCGAAGTGCCACGTCAAAGCGGCCGCCACGGTGAAGCCCCGCGCCGACACCTGCGCGGCCTGCCACACCGATCCGCATCGCGGCGCCTTCAAGCAGGACTGCGCGTCGTGCCACACCGAGTCCACCTTTCAGAAGGGCACCTTCGATCACGCGGCCACGCGGTTCCCGCTCGCCGACAAGCACACCGGCCTGCAGTGCGTGGCGTGCCACAAGACGGCGCGTCCGGCCGCCAACGACTTCCGCGGGCTGAGGGCGAACTGCGATTCGTGCCACACCGACGTGCACCGCGGCGAGCTGGGGCTGTCGTGCGAGAAGTGCCACACGGCCAGGACCTTCGAGGTGAAGACGTTCGCGCATGCGAACCAGCGGGCCCTCTTCAGCGGCCAGCATGCGCCGCTCACCTGCGCGCAATGCCATGTCAGCACGATGCAGCCCACTCGCACGGCCGCTGCCATTCCGGCGTTGCGTGTCGGCTACACGACGACGGGCACGGCATGCGTGTCGTGCCACAAGGACCCGCACCTGGGCCAGTTGAAGAGCACGTGCGAGACATGCCACACGGTGGACACGCCGAAGTTCGCGGTCCAGGGCTTCGCCCATGCCACCACGGCCTTCCCGCTGACCGGGAAACACGCGCCGCTGGCGTGCGAGGCCTGCCACAAGGTGGAAACGGGCGCGTTCCCGTCGGGACCGGGGACGGCACGCCGCTTCACCGGGGTCGGCACCACGTGCGTGGCCTGCCACAAGGATCCGCATGGCGGGCAGTTGGACCAGGCCTGCCAGTCGTGCCACACCAGCGACACCTTCGCGCTGCCGCGCTACACCCACAAGCGGGCGCGGGAACTGCGCGAGTTCTTCACGGGACGGCATGCCTCAGCGACCTGCGCGGCGTGTCACAAGCCGCTGCCCGGCACGCCGGCCGGATCAAAACCGGTGGCTGCGTACAAGGTGGCGACCACGTGCACGACCTGCCACACCGACGTGCATCGCGGCGCGCTGGGGTCCGCGTGCGCCACCTGCCACAAGCCTTGAGGAGGAGCAGATCATGATTCACGCTTTTCGCCTTGTCCTGCTCCTGTTCGGTGTCCTGCTGTTGCCGGCCTGGCCTGCCGCCGCGCAGTTCGAAACGCCGAACCGGCAGTTCCACGACCAGAGCACGTTCCGTCTCGAAGGCCGCCATCTTGGCGTGGCCTGTGAGTCGTGCCACCTCAAGGGCGTCTACAAGGGCACGCCCAACAAGTGTTTCGACTGCCACTGGACGCGCCGGCAGGACGATCGCTTCCGCCTGCAGCTCGGCTCGCAGTGCGAGCAGTGTCATCGTCCGGTTGGCTGGACCGCGGTGCGCTTCGACCACGGCGCCTTCACGGGCATGCCGCTCAGCGGCGCGCACCAGCAGCTCGGCTGCGTCTCGTGCCATCACACCAACAACTTCCGCCAGTCAGACAGCGCGTGCGTGACGTGCCACCTGCAGGACTTCCAGTCGGCGCGCGAGCCGAACCACGTCGCGGCGGGGTTCCCGACCACGTGCGAGGCGTGCCATCGCGCGAGCGACACGTCGTTCAACCAGGCGACGTTCAATCATCAGGCGTCGTTTCCCCTGGTCGGCCAGCACGCCACGCAGGCCTGTGCGTCGTGCCACAAGGGCAACGTGTATCGCGGCACGGCGCGGGATTGTGTCGGGTGTCATCGCGCCGCCTACGACCGCACCACGTCGCCGCCGCATGCTGCCGCCGGGTTCCCGACCACGTGCGAGACGTGTCATCGCGCCACCGACCCCAGCTTCCGGGGCGTCGCCTTCAATCACGCGGCGATCTTCCCGCTGGTCGGCCAGCACGCGCAGCAGGCGTGCACGAGTTGCCACATCAACAACGTCTATCGCGGCACCGCCCGCGACTGCGTCGGCTGCCACCGGGCGGCCTACGATCGCACCACCTCGCCCCCGCACGCCGCCGCCGGGTTCCCGACCACGTGCGAGACGTGTCATCGCGCCACCGACAGCAGCTTCCGGGGCGTCGCCTTCAATCATGCGGCGATCTTCCCGCTGGTCGGCCAGCACGCGCAGCAAGCGTGCAGCGCCTGTCACGTGAACAACGTCTATCGCGGTACGGCCCGCGACTGCGTCGGCTGCCACCGGGCGGCCTACGATCGCACCACCTCGCCCCCGCACGCCGCCGCCGGGTTCCCGACCACGTGCGAGACGTGTCATCGCGCCACCGACAGCAGCTTCCGCGGCGCTGGCTTCAATCACGCCGCGATCTTCCCGCTGGTCGGCGTCCACGCGCAGCAGGCATGCACCTCGTGCCATCGCAATAACGTCTACCGCGGCACCGGCCGTGAGTGCGTCGCTTGCCATCGATCCAACTACGACCGCACGACCTCGCCCGCCCATGCGGCGACCGGCTTCGGCCTGACCTGCGAGACGTGTCACCGCGCCTCCGACACGACCTGGCGGCAGGGTACGTTCGCGCACCGCTTCCCCATCACGGGACGGCACAACACCCCCTGCTCGAGCTGCCACCAGGCCGGCCAGCCGTCGCAGAACTTCACGTGCCTGACCTGCCACGAACACTCGCAATCTGAAATGGACAAGGAACATCGCGGCCGCGCCGGCTATCGCTACGAATCGCGCGCCTGCTACAGCTGCCACCCGAACGGGCGGAGTTGAGGTGACGAGGTGAACATGACCTTCCGCACGCATGCATTGAGGGCCGGTGTCGTGATGCTGGTGGCGGCCACGCCCGGGTGGGCGCAGTCGCCACCGCCTAAACCGGACGCCCGGGTGTCGTTCTACGTGACGACGACGCGACGGAGTCCGGACGGCGGCGACAGCAGCAACGCCTTTGACTTCGCCACCGCGTTCACGTTCAGGACGCCGGATGTCGAGGGCAGCGGCCTCGAGGCCGGCGTGGACGTGCGGCACACCGGCTACAGCGCATCCGAGCGCCCCGACCGCGTGTCGCTCTACGACGGATACGTCGGCGCGCGCCTTGGCGACCGCGGCCAGTTCCGCATCCGCGCCGGGCACATGTGGCTGCCAGACCTGGGCACCGCCGGCTCGCTGGCGGGCGGCCTCGCCGAGTACCGCAGCGCCGCGGCCGGCGCCGAGCGCCGCCTGATCGCGGGGGGCTTTGCCGGCACCGAACCCCTTGGCTACCAAACCGGCTACGCCGACGGCGTCACCAAGTTCGGCGGCTATGTCGGCCTCGAAAGCGGCTTCCTGCGGCGCCACGTCGTCGGGTTCACGAACATCCGCCATGGGTCGCTCACCGAACGCTCGATGCTGAGCGTCACCAACTACATTCCCGTCGGCACGTCGTTCTTCGCTTACCAGGCGCTCGAATACGACCTCACCGGGCCGGCTGACGGCGCCGCCAAGGGCGGCCTGTCGTACTTCCTCATGAACGCGCGGGCCTCCGCGGGCCCGAAGGTTGAACTACAGGGCACCTACAACCGCGGGCGCGCCCTCGACGCGCGGCAGCTCGCGGACGACGTGATCAACGGGCGCGCGCTGAGCGCCACGGCGGTGGACGGCCTGCGGTATGAGAGTGCCGGGGGCCGCATCAGCGTGAAGGTGGCGCCCCGGGTGGAAATCTACGGCGGCTACGCCCGCGACAAGAACAACCGTGACGATGCCACGACGGGGCGGCTGACGGTGGGCGGCTACGCCAGCAACCTGTTCGGAACGGGCTTCGACCTCTCGGGGTCCGACGCTCGCATCGACCGCCCCACCGGGCCCTATCACTCGCGCTACCTCTCCATTGGCCACACCATCGGCCGTTCGGTGTATGTTGCCGGCGACTACTCGACGTCGCTGGCGGTCGTGCGCTTCCTGCGCAGCGATGGACTGGTCATCGAATCGCGTCCGTGGACGCGGCGGCTGTCGGCCAACGTTTCGGCCACCATCAACCGCCAGTTCTCGGTGATGGGCAACGTGGACTACACGATGGATGAAGGCCTGCACGAGCTTCGGGTGATGACCGGGATCACCTACCGGATGCGATAGGACCCACCAATGAGACGCGTGTGCATCGTCATCGGAATCGCCCTTGGCACCGGCGCCAGCGCCGCCGGCCAGGCCGTCGCGCCACCCGCGGGGGAGCCTGCCATGGTGCGGGCGGCGGGCATGGCGTTGAACGACGGCGCGCTGCCGCCGGGCACGCTGACCGTGCGAGTGGTGCAAGGCGCGTTCACCGGTGACCTCACCGGCACGATGGTGGATCTCGACGTGACCGGCCAGGCGCCGCTTCACGCGCCGGCCAAGGCGCAGGGCCGGGCCGAGTTCGCGCACCTGCCGATCGGCGCGGAGGTACGCGCGTCAGCGATCGTCAACGGCGAGCGGTTGCAGTCGGATGCGTTCCGCATGCCCGCGGAATCGGGCGTGCGCATCCTGCTGATCGCGGGCGCCGGCACGGCCGGCGCGAGCGCCGCACCGGCGGCGGCGCTTCCGCCCGGTCATCCCGCGGTCGAGGCCACGCCCGCTCCGGCCGCAGTGAGCCCGGCTGCTCCGGCTGCCGACCAGCAGGGGGTCGTGATGGTGAGACGCGCCGTGATCGCGATGACGGCACTGGCATTCGCGGCGGTGTTCGCGCAGTGGTGGCGCCGGCGACGCCGCAGCAGGACCAGCGGCGACGTGACGCAAGTCGGTGCCTGACGCCGGGTTCAGCGTGCCCTGAGCGAGGCGGGAATCGGCCACTTGACGCGGCCCTCGCGGTCGGCGATTCTCACCACGAGCTCGGCCTCGGTGGCGCTCGCGTCGAAGAGCGGCGCGCCATCCGGGTGACGAAGCGGGAACACCACCCAGAAGCGGTCGTAGTCGTAATTGCGCCGGAGCACGCCGGTCAGAGCCTTTACGTCCCGCAACTGCGGACGACCCTCGCCGCGTACTGCGCGGGCCTCGGTGCCGCGAGCCGTGGCCGGTTGCAGGAACGCCGACCAGTCACTTGGGATGACGCCCGAGCCCTCTCGTGGATCGATCTCCACCATCACGACGGTGTCGCCCACCGCCTCGGCCTCGGCCACCATCGCCCGGGCCTCCTCGTTCGGCAAGCGCTGGCTGATCTGCAGCACGCGCGCGGTGGCGCGGATGACGTCGCCCGTCATCCACGTCGCCGCCAGCTTGTAGTTGTAGGAACGTTCGGTCTTGAGCAGCCGCGTGTCGAAGATGCCGCCGACGCGCCCCTGTACATAGGCGGCCTTGCCGATGGCCTGCGCGCGCGGCGCATCCCACGACAGCCACGGCTGGTCGGCGCCCTGGGCGAAGCCCAGGACGCCGGTCAGCACGGCGGCGATGGCGGCTGCCTTCACTTGGCGAGTCGGCGCGTGATCACCACGATCTCGCTGCCGCCCAGCGCGGTCTTGCCAACCGTCAGGTCGACGGCCTGGTAGCCGGCGTCGGTGAGCTCCTTCAGCTCCTTCTCCAGCGTTGACGTCTTGCTGGTGGCGACGAGCTTGTACTCGTAACGCGGCGTCGCGGCGGCGGAGCCCTTCTGGACGATGGCGACGGTTTCCTTGCCGCCGAAGAGGCTTTCGAACACGGTCTGGCCCACGGCGTGGAAGCCGGCGTCGCCCGCCTCCTGCAGTTCCTTCTGCAGCGTGGAGGTCTTGCTGGTCGCGAGCAGGCGATAGCTGTAGGTGTTCTTGTCGTCGGCGGCCTTCTCCACGAGCACGACCACTTCCTTGCCGCCGACGGCGGTCTCGCCGCCCATCACCGCGACGAAGCGGTAGCCGGCCTCCCCCGCCTCCTGCATCTCTTTCTGCATCGTTGACGTCTTGCTGGTCGCGAGGATCTTGTAGCTGCGGGTCTGCGCGAGCGCGGGAGCGGCAACGGCCAGGCACATCATGGCCGCGAGAGTAGTCGTCACTAGTCGATTCAAGGAGGCCTCCGGGACAGATTACTACGGACGAGGTCCGACAGCAGTTGCCATGGCTCCATAATGGCTCCATAATGGAGCCATGGGAAAGACCGTGACCTTGTCAGTGAAGAACGTGCCCATCGCTGTCGCCAAGCGGCTCAAGGTGCGGGCCGCGCGCAACAACCGGTCGCTACAGGGCGAGCTCCAGTCAATCCTTGAAGAGGCAGGGCACGTCACGACGCTGGGCGATCTGGCGGCGCTGGCCAAGAGGCTGGGCCTCAAAGGTGTCGACGGCGAGTCTGTCCGGATGATTCGGGAAGATCGGGATGACCCTCGTCGTTGACGCCTCGGCGGTGGGGGCCGTGCTCTTCAACGAAGCGGATGGGGCAACGGTTAGCGCGCACACCGAGGGCGAAACGCTGATCGCTCCCCATCTGATCGACTTTGAGCTGGCCAATATCTGCTGGAAGCGCATTCGCCGCGAGCCGAAGGATGGCGCGGCCCTGCTGACCATGCTCACCGGCCTCGTCCACGTGAACATAAACCGGGTGGCTGTGCCGGCGACCGAGGTGGCTGCCTTGGCAGTGCGAACGGGACTCACGGCTTATGACGCGAGTTACCTGTGGCTGGCACTCTCGAGAGATCTCGAACTGGTAACGCTGGACAATCAGTTGGCGCGCGTCAATCAAGCGATGCGGGAGCGCTTCGTCTGACTACGGACCCGTTGGCGGCGCCGCCGGCAATGGCTCGCTCCCGGGCGGCGGCTCGATCTCGAACGTGTTGAGCGTCATCGCCACCAGCGTGTAGTAACCGAGCAGGCCGACCAGTTCGACCACGCCTTTCTCGCCGATGGCGGCGACCGCGCGCGCATATTGGTCTGCCGGCACCTGGCAGCGCGTCATCAGCGCCGCCGAGAACTCGTAGACGGCGTGCTCATCCGCTTCGGAGAAGTGCGGCTGTCGGCGCGCGGCGATGTCGTCGATGACGCCTTCGTCGAGCCCGGCCTCGAGCGCTTCGGCCCGGTGCACGGCCCATTCGTACTGCGACGTCCAGTGGCGGGCGACCACGAGGATGGCCAGCTCCGACAACCGCGGCGGCAGCGTCGTGGAATAGCGCACGAACTCGCCCAGGTGCTGGGCGCGGCCCGCCAGTTCCGGGCTGCGGAGCCACGCCATCACATTCGCCGGCGCGGTGCCGCGGCGGCCGGCCACCGTGGCGTCGTAGACGCGGCGCTGGTCGGCATCCATCTGCTCAACGATTGGAAATGTCAGGCGCGCCATAGGGCCCTCAGCATGCGAAGCAGCGCGATGCCGCTGACCGCCCAGACGACAGCCCATACCGTGGCTTGCGAGGTCAGGCCGTAGAGCGCGCTGCCGGCGCCGAACAGCGTCGCGTAAACGAAGGTGCAGCCGAGGATCCAGCCGAGAAGCTGCTGCGGCAGGCTGTCGGGCGACGGGCCGACGCCGGCCTTCCGTGAGATGTCTCGCCAGCCGGGACCCGCCGGGCGCACGAGGCGATAGAACGCCACGAGTGTTTCCTCGCTCTCGGGCCGTGTCAGCAACGTCGCCCCCACCCACGCCACCGTGGTGACACCAACCGTCACGAGCAGCACGATGTTGGCGCCCACGGCGTAGCCCATCTTCCCGGCGACGAAGAATCCGACGGCGACGACGAACGACACCGCCATGGCGGCGATCTCGCTCCAGGCGTTGATGCGCCACCAGTACCAGCGCAGCAGATAGAGCAACCCGGAGCCGGCGCCGATCGAGAGCAGCAACTCGAAGCTCGATCGCGCGGATTCGAGGAGGAACGTCATCCCCGCGGCCAGCAGCATCAACAGCGCCGTGACGAGGCGGCCCATCCAGACGTAGTGACGCTCGCTGGCGTCGTTCCGGAAGAAGCGTCGATAGAGATCGTGGACGAGGTACGACGTGCCCCAGTTGAGATGCGTGGAGATGGTGGACACGTAGGCGGCGAGCAGGCCCGCGACCATCAAGCCCAGGAAGCCCGCGGGCAGAAATGTGAGCATGGCGGGATACGCCATGTCGTGGCCGATCATGGTCGGCTCGAGGTACGGGAACGCCCTGGCGATGTCGGAGAGCTGCGGGAACACGAGCATCGACGACAGGGCGACGATGATCCACGGCCACGGGCGCAGCGCGTAGTGGGCGAGATTGAAGAAGAGGGTGCCGCCGAGGGCATCCCGCTCGCTCTTCGCCGCCAGGATGCGTTGCGCGATGTAGCTGCCGCCACCAGGCTCCGAGCCCGGGTACCACACCGACCACCACGAGATGGTGAGCGGCAAGACCAGGACCGATAGCGTCAGCGTCCAGTCATTGAAGTCTGGAAGCAGCTGCAACGTCGACGGCGGGATCTGCGCCATCAGGCCGGACAAGCCGCCGACCTGCGGCTGCTGCAGCGCGAAGTAGGCGGCCGACACCGACGCCACCATGGCGATGACGAACTGGAACACGTCGGTAATGAGCACGCCCCACAACCCCGCGATCGACGCGAAGGCCACGTTGATCACCGCGCAGATGGCGAGCGTCTCCCACATCGGCCAGCCGAGGAGCACGTTGGCGATTTTCGCCGCCGCCAGGTTGACGGTCGCCATGATCACGATGTTGAAGAACAGGCCGAGGTAGACGGCGCGGAAGCCGCGCACCGTGGCGGCGGCCCTGCCCGAATAGCGGATCTCGTAGAACTCGAGATCGGTGAGCACGCCCGACCGGCGCCACATGCGGGCGTAGAAGAACACCGTGCTCATGCCGGTGAGCAGGAACGCCCACCACACCCAGTTGTTGGCGACGCCGTGCTCGCGAACCAGGTTGGTGACCAGATTGGGCGTGTCGGTGCTGAAGGTGGTGGCCACCATCGAGCCGCCGATCAGCCACCACGGCGCGGCGCGGCCGGAGGTGAAGAATTCGGTGGTGCTGGACCCCGCCCGGCGCATCAGGTAGATGGCGGGCGCGAACGACAGGGCGATGGAGACGAGGACGATCACCCAGTCGAGGGTGGTCAGCTGCATGGCCTATTTTGCGCCGAGCTTCAGGTCCACGGACGCCAGTGTCCGGTCCCACGCGATGGTAAGCGTGGCGCCGGCCTCGGTCACGTTGACGAAGCCGATCGTGAGCTGCTCGACCGACTGCTCGCCGGCGCGCACCGTCATCGGCACGCGGAGGACATCGAACTTCGGGTCGTAGTTGGTGGCGCCAGACAGCCTGACCTTGTCGTTCGGATCGAACTTCTCCTGCACCGGCTGGGTGCTCAGCACCAACGTCCAGGCGCCCGGCTTCAGATCGACGAACACGTTGTAGACGCCCGGCGCGATGGTCTTGCCGCCGATCGCGAGCGGCGCCTGCGTGGTCAGCCGGGTCGTGTCGTTGGCACCGGCGCGCCAGACCGGGGCGCCGGCGTTGACGGTCTTGCCGTAATCGGCGCCCGCGCCGAAGATGTCCTTGCGCCCGCGCAGCAGCGGACGGCCGTAGTCGACGACCACCCACTTGCCATCGCGATAGGCCTGGCCGCCCTCGGCGGTCTTTTCCCATCGTCCGCCAAGCTGGATCGAGGCCTGCCCCGCGGGCGACGGCGGCAGCTTCACGTCGGGAATGGCCTGGGCCAACGACGCGGCACTCAGAGCCACGCACAACGCGGACATCGACAGCACGAACCGGACATTCATCACAACTCTCCTGGAAAACGACAGCCGCACCATTATCACTGAGCGCTATCTCTGCAACACGAACTTCTGCACGCGGCGGCCGTTGCCGACTTCGCTCACATACAGGTTCCCTCGTGAGTCGGTGGCAAGGTTGTGCATGAAGACAAACTGGCCGGCGTAGTGCCCGATGCGGCCGAAGGCGCCCGCCTCCGTCATGCTCCGGCGATCGAGGATGTGGATGCGGCCGTTGCCGGCGTCGGCGACGTAGAGCCAGCGCTGGTCCCGGTCGGGCGAGAACGCGGTGTTGAACGACGTGCCCAGCAACTGCGTCTTTCGCTCGATGAAGACTTCCCGCTGGAACTTGCCGTCGACGGTGAACACCTGGATGCGATTGTTCAGCCGATCGTTGACGTAGACCAGGCCGTCGGTTGACACCTTGATCCCGTGCACGGTGTTGAATTGCTGCGGGCCCGGACCCTCGCCGACAAACGCTTTGGGCGCCTGGTCGTCCGGGACGTTGCCGTAAGCGCCCCACATCCGCTTGAAGGCGCCGGTGTCGGCATCGAGCACGAGCACCCTGCGATTGAGGTAGCCGTCGGCGACGAACAGTTCGTTGGTCGCCGGGTGCACCCAGATGTCGGCGGCGTTGTTGACGTTGCCGGTATCGAGGCTGCCCTTGCTCATCCCGCGGCGACCGATCTGCAGCAGGAACTTCCCGGTGCTGGTGAACTTCAGGAGGAAGTTCTCCTTGCCCTCGCGCATGCGCGGCCCGCCGGCGGACGACACCCAGACGTTGCCCTTGTAGTCGACGTGGATACCGTGCTCGTCTTCGGGCCATTCGTAGCTGCCGTCGGCCGGCTTACCGCCCCAGCCCTGGACGTAGTTGCCCGAAGAGTCGAACTCCATCACCGGCGGCGCGGCATGGCAGCATTCCGCCTCGGGATTCTTCGCCATCTCGTCGCTATTGAGAGACCAGGGCCGCTGGAGAACCCAGACGTGATCCCGCGCATCGGTGGCGACACCAGACACCTGGCCGAGGATCCACTGCTTCGGCAGTTTCGGCCACGCCGGATCCACCTGGAACGCGGGCGCCGAGTCGCGGGCCGCCTGCGATTCAAGCGCGCGGGCGGCGACCGAGAGAACCGCCATCGCGACCACAGCTAGCAACAACGGGCGTTTGTGTTTTCTCATGGCAGGGTGAAGGCGACAATCGTGCTGCCCGACGGCGCGCCGTTCTTGCCGCCGCCACAGGCGATCACCAGGTACTGCTTGCCGTTCAGCATGTAGGTGGACGGCGTGGCGTTGCCCGCAAACGGCAGCACGGTCTCCCACAACAACTCTCCGGTCAGCTTGTCGAACGCTCTCAGCTTGCGATCGAAGTTGGTGGCGGCGATGAACAGCAGGCCGCCGGCGGTGACGACGGGGCCGCCGTAGTTGTCGCTGCCGGTGTCTGTCATGCCCTTGGCGACCAGCTCTGGATACTCACCGAGCGGCTTGTGCCAGCGCATGGTGCCGGCGTTGAGGTCGATGGCGCTCAAGGTGCCCCATGGCGGCGTGATCGGTGGATACCCGTCCGGGTCGCGCCACAGCACCTCGCCGTCGTTGCGGTACTTCAGGCGATTGGGGTCGCTGGCGATCGCCGGATCGCCCGCCTGGTCCTTCCCAGTGACGAGAAACTCGACCACGTCGCCGATGTTCTTCGCGCCCATGTCGGGGAAACCCGGCATGCGGCCGGTGCCCTGGCGGATGATGGCCGCCATCTCGTCGCGCGACAGGCGTTTCGCCACGTCCACCAGCGACGGCGCCTGCGGCCCGCCGGTGCGATCCGAGCGATGGCACGACGCACACTTGCTGCCGTAGAGCGCGGTGTCGGTGTTGGGGATCAGCCGCATGATCCACGGCATCTCGTTGGCGTTCACGTAGAGCAGCCCGGTGTCGGGATCGAACGCACCGCCGCCCCATTCGGCGCCGCCGTCCACGCCCGGAAAGACGATCAGGCCGTTGGTCGGCGGCGTGAACAGCGGACCGCTGGTTAACTGCCGGAACTGCGCCAGCACCGCGGCGTGCGCCTCGGGCGTGCGCGTGGTGACCATCGACTCCGTCATCTGCTGCCGCGTGAATGGCGGTGGCGACAACGGGTGGCGCTGCCGGGCGGCCGCCTGCTCGCCGTCGATGGTGGATTCCGGCGCGCGGCGCTCCTCCACCGGGAACAGCGGCGCGCCGGTCTTGCGGTCCAGCACGAAGACGTAGCCGTGCTTGGTCAGTTGCGCGACCGCTGGCACCGGCTTGCCGTTGCGCACTACCGTTACCAGGCTCGGCGCCGTCGGCAGGTCCCAGTCCCAGAGATCGTGCTTGATGACCTGGTAGTGCCAGACGCGCTTGCCGGTGCGGGCGTCGAGCGCGAGCACCGAGTCGGCGAACAGGTTGTCGCCATGCCGATTGACGCCGTACCAATCGAACGAGGCCGAGCCGGTGGCGGCAAAGACCATGGCGTTGCCCTGATCCACGGTGACACCGGCCCACGCGTTGGCGCCGCCCGAGAGCGTCGGCCCTTTCGGCCACGTCTCGGCGCCGAACTCGCCCGCCTGCGGGATGGTGTGGAAGATCCAGCGCATCTTCCCCGTGCGCACGTCGAAGGCGCGGATGTGACCGGGCGTGCCCGGCAGCGTCTCGGGAACGCTGCTGCCGAAGATGATCAGGTCCTCGAAGATCGCGCCCGGCGTGCTGGCGCTCACGGTGGCCCGTTCCACTGGCAGACCGAGGCCCTCACGCAGATCGATCCGTCCGTCGGTGCCGAACGACGCGATCGGCTTTCCGGTCGCGCGGTCGAGCGCGAAGAGGAAGTTGCGGTAGGTCGCGAACACGCGATCCTGGTGAACCGTGACGCCGCGGTGGCGGAACCGCGTCCGCGGCGCCCCGGCCGGCGCCAGGCTGAAGCTCCAGCGCTCCTGCCCGGACGCTGCGTCGACCGCGGCCACTTTCATGCTGGGAGTGGTGACGTAGAGCGTGCCGTCCACGACCACGGGATGGCTCTGCATCTCGGATGCGGGAAAGGCATCCTTGGAGTCGTAGGTCCAGGCGACCTTCAACTGCGCGACGTTGGACTTGTTGATCTGCGTGAGCGGCGAGTATCGGATGTTATCCACGCCGCCGTGCATCGGCCAGCCGCGATCGGGCGCCTGCGCGACGACGAGCGCAGCCATGGCGAGCGCCAGCGCGCACGCCAGCCCTGCAAACCCAACGCGATACGTGCGCACGCTATTTCACCAGCGCCTGGTAGACCAGCGGCTGAAACGCCGTGGCAACCGCCGACCCGGGATACCGCTGCACCATCATGATCGCGACCAGCCGCTCTTTCGGATCCACCCAGAAGACGGTGCCGTAGATGCCGCTCCAGCCGTAGAGGCCGGGCGAGCCGAGCGTTTGCGTGCCGCCCACCTCGGTCACCACGCGGAAGCCGAGGCCGAAGCCGGCGCCGTTGCCAATGAGCCCGCCCGACGGCAGATCGGTGGTGTGGCTCACCGTCATCAGCTCGATGGTCTTCGGGCTGAGCAACCGCGTCCCGTCGAGCGAGCCGCCGTTCAACAGCATCTGCGCGAAGCGCGCGTAATCGCGCGCGGTCGAGATCAACCCCGCGCCGCCTGAGAAGTAGGTCTTGGACTCTTTGTACGAGGCAACCGGCGACATCACGGTGTTCCCGAACGATTCGGGATCCTTCATCGGCCTGATGCCGCCGCTGCCGTCGGGGGAATAGACCGTGGTCAGCCGCGGCCGCTTGGCTTCGGGCACGACGAAATCGGTGTCGGTCATGCGCAGCGGCTTGAAGATGCGCTCGCGCAGGAACACCTGGAAGGGCTGTCCCGATGCCACTTCGACAACGCGCCCGAGGACGTCGGTGGAGAGGCTGTAGTTCCACGCCGCGCCCGGCTGGCTGACGAGCGGCTCCGCGGCCAGCTTGTCGATGGCCTCCGCCAGCGTCATCGTCGTCGTGGTCAATCCGTCGATGACACCGCCCTTCCGGTAGCCGTTCCCCACCGGGCCGCCATTGATGAACCCGTACGTCAGTCCCGAGCGGTGCGACAGCAGGTCGCGCAGGTTGATGCCGCGGCGGGCCGCCACCGGCACCTCGGCGCCGGCCTCGAGCACGCGCGAGCTCTTGAAGGCCGGAATGAACTTCGACACCGGATCGGTGAGCAGCAGCTTGCCCTCTTCGTACAGCATCATCAACGCGACGCTGGTGACGGGCTTGGTCATCGAGGCAATGCGGAACAGCGAGTCGGTCCGCATCGGCGTGCGGCTCTCGACGTCCTGGAAGCCCGAGGCGTGCACGTCCACGGTCTTGCCGTCGCGCGCGATCAGCGTGACGATGCCGCCGGCCTCGTGGCGGTCCACGAAGCCCTGCATGCCGGCATGCAGACGGCCGAGCCGCTCGGCCGAGACGCCAACGGTGGCGGCCGGGGCGGCGACGGGGCGAACGGCGGGCGCCTGGGCCGAGACGGCGTAACCCGCCAGGGCCGTCAGGGCGAGCGCGCGGAACGCGGATTTGATCGCAATCATCGGGTATCCCTCCTCGGGGACGCGGCATCATAATCCACAACATGTCTTTGCCGGCACCCGTCGATTCCGTCCTCCGCGCCATCGGTTCCACACCGGTCGTTCGTCTCCATCGGCTGGTGGCGCCCGGCTCGGCCACCGTGGTGGTCAAGCTGGAGTACTTCAATCCGACCGGCTCCTACAAGGACCGGATGGCGCTGGCGATGATTGAAGGCGCCGAACAGCGCGGCACCCTGCGCAAGGGCATGCGCGTCGTCGAATACACCGGCGGCAGCACCGGCTCGTCGCTGGCGCTGGTGTGCGCGATGAAGGGCTATGACTTCCATCCGCTCTCGTCGGATGCGTTCGCCGCCGAGAAGCTCGATACCATGCGCGCGTTCGGCGCCGACCTCGAGCTGGTGCCGAGCGACGGCGGCAAGGTGACGCCGGCGCTGTTCGACCGCTTCAAGGCGCGCATCAAGGAGTTGATGCAGGACCCGAACACGTTCTGGACGGATCAGTTCAACAACGCGGACGCCATCGACGGCTACGCCAACATCGGCCGCGAACTGGTTGAGCAGGTTGGCACGGTGGACGCGTTCGCCGGCATGGTGGGCACGGCCGGCATGCTGGTGGGCGTGTCGCAGGCGCTGAAGCAGTCCGGCCAGGCCACGCGCATTATCGCCCTCGAGCCGTCGACCTCGCCGTTTCTCACGACCGGCAAGGGCGGAGCGCACCGCGTCGAGGGCACGGCGGCGGGCTTCTGGCCGCCGCACCTGACCAAGGGCAGCTACGACGAAGTGCGCGTCATTGACGAGAACGCGGGACGCGCGATGGCCAAGCGCGCGGCGAAGGAAGAGGGATTGTTTGCCGGCACATCGACGGGCATGAACCTGGTGGCGGCACTCGACCTGGCGCGCGAGCTGGGACCGGGCAAGGTGGTTGCGACCGTGGCGTGCGACACCGGGCTGAAATACCTCGCCGGCGATCTCTACAAGTGAGGCGCGTGGGTGCCCATCAGGTGTACTGACGGGCACCCGGCCCGGCGCCAATCCCGGTTAGTTCAGGTACGACAGGATCCACTGCTGGACGTCAGCGGTGTCCACGCGATAGCCGAATGACGCGCCGGCGCAGTTGCCGTTCATCACGAACGAGTTCACTGCCACGATCTGCCCGGCCTCGCCGAAGATGGCGCCGCCCGAATCGCCGAAGCAGGTGCCGCCCGGGCCGGTGCCCTTGCCAGGACTATTCGTGGTCTGGATGTTGTAGCCGTCGGTGAGCGCGCTGCGCAGGTTTACGAGCTGCACCCACGCCTTCAGGCGCGTCCTGAACTGCGAGAGCACCGGCTTGACGGACTGCAGGCCGTAGCCAACGACCTCGAAGCTGACGTTCTTGGTGCCGCGGGCGGTGGCGAGCTCGTCGAGGTAGCCCACGTCCGCCAGCGTCGGGAACGTGGCGATTCCCGCAACCGGTTCATCCAGCACGACGACACCGGTATCGCCGGTATCCGGCAGGTACAAGCCGCCCTGCCAGCCGGGATACGTGTAGGCGGTGCCGGTGTATCCGCCCGACGTCGGGTAGCCCGACGCTATAGTCACCGTTTCAGCGAACCAGACCTGGGCGGGGCCGTTCAGTTCCGTGCAGTGACCCGCCGTCAGGATGACGGTTGGGCTGATCAGCGTGCCCGTGCATCGCCACTGCGGGTTCAAGCCGGCGTCGTAAAAGACGACAAGCCCAACATAGGGATGTTCGCCGTCATCAGGCACGCCGTACTTGACGGCAACGAGGGTAACGGACAGGCCAATCGCGAAGACCGCGGCGAGAGCTATCGACAGCTTGCGGTACATAAGCACCTCCTGGGATGGCTGGGGCAAGAACCGGAGCAAGAACCAGTCTGCCACGCGCCGGCGCGAGGAGTTGCACGGAACGAGCGTCGCGACGCTTACCAGACCTTACACGCCGACTCCCGGACCATCGGCTGGCCGGCCTTGCACGAAAACGCCTGCGCGAACTCGGGCATGTTGCTGACCACGCCGTTGGCGCGATACTTCTCCGGAGCATGCGCGTTGGTGACCGCGCGCATCCGCGCCGCTTCGGGACGCGTGTTCGCGCACCAGCTCTGCGCGTAGCCCACGAAGAACCGCTGCATCGGCGACAGCCCGTCCCTTGGCGAGAGACTCTTGCCGGATGTCTCGGTCAGCCACGCGCGATAGGCGAGGATCAGCCCGCCGAGGTCGGCGACGTTCTCACCGAGCGTCAGCTGGCCGTTGACCTTCACGTCACCCGCCACGACATACGACGAGTACTGATCGGCCAGGCAGTTCGCGCGGCGCTCGAACTCGGCGCCGTCCGCGGGCGTCCACCAGTCGCGGCGGTTGCCCTTGGCGTCGAACAGCCGCCCCGAATCGTCGAAGCCGTGCGTCAGCTCGTGACCGATGGTGCCGCCGGTGTTGCCGTAGTTGGGGGCGTCGTCCATTTTCGGATCGAACGCCGGCGGCTGCAGCTGGCCGGCCGGAAAGTTGATCTCGTTCATCTGCGCGTCGTAGTTGGCGTTCACCGTGGGCGGGCTCAAGTACCACTCGCCGCGGACCAGCGGCTTGCCGATCTTCACGAGCTGCCGGTTCACCTCGAAAGCCATCGCGTTCCTGGCATCGCCGAAGAAGTCGTCGGCCGTGATCCTCACGGTTGAGTAGTCGCGCCACCGCTCAGGATGGCCAATCTTGTTGGTCACGCCGTGCAGCTTCTCGATCGCCTGCGCCTTGGTCGCGGCCGACATCCAGCCGAGCCCCTTGATATCGTCTTCCATCGCCGCTTCGATCTGCTGCACCATGCGGAGCGTGCGGGCGCGGGTGTCGGCGGTGAAGTACTTCTCGACGTAGACCTGACCGAGCGCCTCGCCCAGGTGGCGATCGACGCGGCCGACGCAGCGCTTCCATCGCGGCTGCAATTGCAGGGCGCCGGCGAGCGTTTGACTGAAGAACGCGAAGTCGGCGTCCACGAACGCCGAGCTGAGGTACGGGGACGCCAGCCGCGCCGTGTGCCAGCGCAGGTAGGCCTTCCAGTCATTCAACGGCACGCTGGTGAGCTGCCGATCCAGCGCCAGGAAGTAGCCGGGCGCGGCCACGTCCAGGTCGGCAATCTGCGGGATGCCCATCTGCTTGAAGTAGGCGTCCCACGGCCACGACGGCGCGATCTCGGCCAGCCTGGCGCGCGGCAGCCGGTGGTAGGTGTTGTCGGGATTGCGGCGCTCGACGCGGGTCATCTGGCCAGTGGCCAGGCCGGTCTCGATGCGCAGCACGGTCTGGGCATTGGCCGAGGCTGCCGCCGGCGTGTCGCCGAGCAGTTGGAACACGCGAGCCACGTGCTCCGCGTACTTCGTCCGCAGCGTCACCGACCGCTCATCGTCTTTCAGGTAGTAGTCACGATCGGGCAGGCCGAGGCCGCCCTGATCGATGCCGGCGATGGTTTCGGTGGCGTCTTTCGCGTCCTGTTCGGCGCGCAGGCCGAACAGCATCGGGCCGAGCACCACCATGGTGCGATGGCTGTCGGCGACAACCGCGGCCAGGTCGTTGATGGAGGCGATCTTCGCGATGGCATCCATCTGCGGCGCCAACCCGGAGGCGGCGCGGCGGTCGATCTCGGGTTCGGCCATGCAGGCGCCGTAGTAGTCGCCGATCTTCTGCTGGTTGGGTGTGCGTCCCGGCGTGCCAGGCGCGAACTGCTCGAGCAGCGCTCGCAACAGCGCGCGGTTCTCGTCCTGCATCTTGCCGTAGGTGCTCCAGCTCGATTGATCCGGCGGGATCGGGTTGTCCTTCATCCAGCCGCCGCAGGCGAACTGGTAGAAGTCCACGCACGGGTCGGCGGTGCGGTCCATCGCCATGGGATCGAGCGACGGCGTGTACGGCAACTGCGGAGCCGCCTGCGCCGTTGTGCGCGTGGAGCCCTGGGCGGTCAGGGTGGTGCCCAGGAGCAGAAGGCCGAAGGCGATCCGGATGGATGGGTGCATGGAGAACATGTCCTCTTCACTACAGGATACCCGGGTCGTTGGGATTGCCACAGAGACACGGAGGCACAGAGACCCTGGGCGAGTTCGCTGGCGGCGCTAAGCGCCGCAGCTCTGTGTCTCGCTGTCTCCGTGGCCATTGTCGGGCATCTCACGCGTGGTAGTAGGATTGGCGCATGGTCCGACGCACATTGTTGTCCCTCGTTGTCATCGCGATCTCGATCGCGCCCATTCCGCAGGCTGGCCTGGAACGGGCGGGTCTGACGACCCGCGTCTACACGCAGGCGGCGCCGGCGCTACAGTCGAGCGACCTCGCGGGCCTGAGACTCCGCGGCATCGGGCCCGCCACCATGTCGGGCCGCTTCGTCGACATGGACGTCGTCGAATCCAATCCCTTCACGATGTATGTCGCGTCGGCGACGGGTGGGATGTTCCGCACCACCGACAACGGCGTGACCTGGGCACCGGTGTTCGAGCGCGAAGCGGTGCATTCGATCGGCGACGTCGCCATCTACCAGCCGGATCCGAACATCATCTGGGTCGGCACCGGAGAGCGCGCGAACCGCCAGAGCGTGAGCTGGGGCGACGGCATCTACAAGACTACCGACGGCGCGAAGACGTGGACGAACATGGGGCTCAAGGCCTCGATGCACATCGGCCGCATCGTCACCCACCCGTCGAACCCGGCCATCGTCTATGTCGCCGCGCAAGGGTCGGTGTGGGGGCCGGGTGGCGAGCGCGGGCTCTATCGCACGATGGACGGCGGCAAGACCTGGCAGCGCACGCTGCATGTGGATGACGACACCGGCGTGACGGACGTGGCGATGGACTCGCTCGATCCGAATGTCCTCTACGCCGCGTCGTACCAGCGCCGGCGCAGCGCGTTCGGCTTCAACGGCGGCGGTCCCGGCAGCGCGCTGTGGAAGAGCACGGACGCGGGCGCGACGTGGACCAGGCTGACTGGCAACGGCTTGCCGGAAGGCGAATACGGCCGCATCGGCATCTCGGTGTATCGCAAGGATCCGCGCGTCGTGATGGTGAGCATCGAGCAGGGCTCGCGCTACAACGCGTCCACCGCCTACATCGAGCGCAAGGCGGGGCTCTACCGCAGCAACGACGCCGGCAAGACCTGGCGGTTGATGTCGAACTGGAATCCGCGGCCGATGTATGCGAGCCAGCCGACCATCGATCCGCAGGACGATCGCCGCGTCTACATGCTGAACGCCTACTCGTTCTCGGACAACGGCGGCGAATCGTTCACCGCGCCCAACACCACGACGCATGGCGACGACCGCTTCGTCTGGATCAACCCGAAAGACTCGCGGCACGTGATCAAGCTCGATGACGGCGGCATCGGCATCTCGTTCGATCGCGGGCTGAAGTTCCTCTACGTCCAGAACCTGCCGGTGTCGCAGTACTACCGCGTCGCGGTGGACAACGAGCGGCCCTACAACATCTACGGCGGCCTGCAGGACAACGGCTGCTGGAGGGGCCCCAGCGCGAGCTGGACGACCAACGGCATCCTCAACGAGCACTGGTCGCGCCTGTGCGGCGGCGACGGCTTCTTCGCGACGGTCGATCCCGCCAACGCGCGCGTCGTGTTCTCGGCCAGCCAGTTCCTCGGGCTCGGGCGCAACGACACGCGCACGTGGCAGAACCAGGACATCCGCCCCGGTGACCCGCAGGGCGCCATCGGCGATCGCCGCAACTGGAACACGTGGGGCAAGCACGTGCCGGAACAGGTGCTCGGCAACGCCATGCATCCGGCGAACTGGGACGCGCCCATCGCGCTGTCGCCGTTCGATCCGGCCACCATCTACGCCGGTGGCCAGCACCTGTTCCGCTCGCGCGACCGCGGCATCACCTGGGAGGACCTTGGCGACATGACCACGGGCGTGGACCGCGCCACGCTGCCGCTGATGGGGCGCATGCCGGATGAGACGATCCTGTCGATCGACGACGGCGTGCCCTACTACCCGGGCCTCGTCTCGATCGCACCATCACCCCTGACCAAGGGCCTGCTCTACGCCGGCACCGACGACGGACGGCTGCGGATGTCGACAGACGACGGAAAGACGTGGACCGACCTGCAGGATCGACTGCCGGGCCTGCCGAAGTCGTCCTGGTTTGGCGGGATCGAGGCGTCGCGCCACAACGCCGGCACGGTCTACGTGGCCATCGACAACCATCGCAGCAACGACCTCACCAACTACATCTACAAGTCGTCGGATGGCGGCAAGACGTTCGCGGCGATTGCCGGCGACATGCCGCCCGGCCGAGTGGTGCGCACCATCCGCGAAGACGTCAAGAACCCGAACCTGCTGTTCGCGGGCACCGAGATCGGGCTGTTCTTCTCGCCCAACGGCGGCACCAACTGGATTGAGCTCCGGAACAACCTGCCGACGCTGCCGCACAACGACCTGATCATTCATCCGCGCGACAACGATCTCGTGCTGGCCACGCACGGCCGCGGCATCTGGATCCTCGACAAGATCAACGCGCTGCAGGAGCTGACGCCGCAGGTGATCGCCTCGCCGGCGCACTTGTTCACGGTGGCGCCCGCGTATCAGATCCGCCAGGCCAACCTGAAGGCGCACACCGGCGACATGTGGTTCCGCGGCGACAACCCCGCCAACGGCGCGCTCGTGGATTACTGGCTCGGCGCCGCCGGCACGGCGCCCTCGATCACCGTGCACTCGTCCGGCGGGCAGTTGATCAACACGCTGCGCGGCACCTCAACGAAGGGCGTGAACCGCGTGGTGTGGAACCTGCGCGAGAGCGACCTGCCGATTCGCGGCGGCGGCTTCGGCGATGACGACGGTCCGCGGGCGGGTGGCGGCATGCCCGGGCCGCTCGTCGCACCTGGCGTCTACATTGTCCGCCTGGCCGCCGGCGGCCGCACGCTGGAGCAGAAGGTCGAGGTCCGCGAGGATCCGCGCATCGACGTGACGCCGGCGGACCGCAAGCTGTGGACCGACGCGCAGTCGCAGGCGGCGGCGCTGGCGCGGATGTATGGGCCGGTGAACGATCGCATCCAGAAGCTGCCGAACACCGGTGACGCGGTGGAGTTGAAGCGCCAATCCCGCGAACTGGTGTCGCGCATCAGTGGGCTGTACGGGTCGATCGGCCGGTGGACGGGCGCGCCGACGAAAGACCAAATGACGCGGCTGGCCTACTACCAGTCAATGGCGAAACAGTTGGCTGCAAAAGCCCCGTAAGAATGGGCCAACCATCGTGGTCTACACTAGGCGGCATGACTCGCCGCCTCGTTGCCGCCGTCTGCCTCCTCGTCTCCATCGCAGCGCTGTCCGGCGATGCGCAGTCGATCAGCTATCCCGATCCCACGCAGCGCGTGCTCACGCACCGCGAGCAGAACGCGCTGGTCACGCCGTGGATCAGGAAGCGCTTCGACACGCTGCTCGCCGGCCTGATGACCCGCGCGGGCATCGACATGTGGATCATCCCGTCGCGCGAGTACAACGAAGACCCGGTGTTCGCGTCGATGTCGCCGCTCACCTACTTCGCGTCGCGGCGGCGGACCATCCTCGTGTTCTACAACCCGGGCGGCGGCAAGCCGGCGGAGCGGTATTCGATCGGCCGCTTCGACTACGACGGCCTGTTTCCGATGGTGCCGACCACCAACGACGGGCAGCACGAAGGCCTGCGCAAACTCGTGGACCAGAAGAACCCGAAGGTGATCGGCATCAACGAGTCCGACGCGTGGAACCACGCCGACGGCATCACCGCCAACGAGAAGCGGCGCCTGGTGGAGGCCCTCGGCCCCGCGCACGCGGCCAGGATCAAATCCGCGGAGATGCTGGCGGTGAGCTGGCTCGAAGTGAAGCTGCCGGAGGAACTCGAGGCCTATCGCCACGCCATGAAGACCGCGCACATGGTGATCCGCGAGGCGTTCTCGAACAAGGTGATCACTCCCGGCAAGACCACCAACGAAGACGTGGTGTGGTGGATGCGGCAGCGCGTCGTCGAGCTCGGCCTCGGCAAGTGGTTCCAGCCGTCGGTGACCATCTGGCGGCAGGGCGAGAAGACCAACCCGCGCGGCGTCATCCTGCCCGGCGACATGCTCCACACCGACTTCGGGATTGTCTACATGGGCTTCTCCACCGACACGCAGCACAACGCTTACGTCTTGAAGCCGGGCGAAACCGACGCGCCGGCGGGCCTCAAGGCCGGTCTCAAGGCGGGCAACCGCCTGCAGGATCTGACCATGCAGTACGCACGGCTTGAGCGGACCGGCAACCAGGCGCTCGCGGAGGCGCTGGCGCAGGCGAAGAAAGAGGGCCTCGTGCCGTCTATCTACTGCCACCCGATTGGCTATCACGGTCATGCGGCGGGACCGCCGATTGGCATGACCGACTACCAGCAGGGCGTGCCGGTGCGAGGCGACTACGTGTTCCGCGCCAACACCTGGCACTCGATCGAGCTGAACGTGACCCACAACGTGCCCGAGTGGGGCAACCAGCCGGTGCGCTTCGCGCTCGAAGAGGATGCGGCGGTCATGCCCGGCGGCAAGTGGGACTGGATCGATGGAAGGCAGGAGGCGTTCTACCTGATCCGATAGATGATCTCGTGAGTTGTTGATTTGGTGGTCTGGTGATTTGGAATTCGGATTTGGTGCTCTCGAGATTTAGTGAACTGGTGGTGCGGCGGCCGCGTCGAACTTCGTCCAGTCGCCGCCCGACCACTTGATCAGCGTCGCCGCGGCCTGCGCCGCAGTCAGCGGGGCGTGACCACTCCACTCCCCTCGGCGCGGCATCGACGGCGATACGAACGCCATCCACGTTTCGCCGGCGCCGACCACGTCCTTGCCGTGGTCTTTCCAGTCCTTCGGCGTCCGTCCGCGACCGTGGTCGGTCGTGATCAAGATATGCGTGCGGCCGCGATACTCCGGCTGTGACTGCAGCCACGTCCACAACTGTCTCAGGTAGTCGTCCGTCTTGGTATAGGTCTCCAGCACACGGTCGTAGCGGCCGTCGTGCGCCCAGTCGTCGGTTTCACCCAGCGCGAGGTAGAGGACGCGCGGCTTGTGGCGGGCCATGTGGTCCATGGCAAATCGGAACGTGTAGGCGTCATGGCGCACCGAGTCCCAGGGCGTCGGTGTTTCGAATTGCAGGCGGCTTTGTCGGCGAACCTCCTCGTTCGGCGAGTCAAAGGCCTCGAACCCGGCGTTGACCGTCAGCGCGCCGTCGGTGTGCTCGGCAATCGCATTGAAGACATCCCAGGACGCGAACGCCGCCACCTGGTCTTTCGTCAGGCCGGCGTTCTGCTTCAGGAACTCGAGCACCGTCGGGTATGGATTCCGGAGCGGCTCGTTGCTCTTGATCGTGTCGTCGTGCGCACGCCCGACCAGAATCTCGGAGTAGCCCGGATAGGAGAACCAGTGGCCGTTGGTCAGGTGGACGCGGCTTCCCTTGGCGGGATTGCCGGCCACCGATCCGTGATCGCGCATCAGCGTGCCCCAGAAGAACGGCATCAGCCTCGCGCGCCGTTCCTCGGCGGTCGCCGCCCAGAAGCGTTTGTAAAGCGGCTGATCTTCGAGGCGCTGGTTGGGCTTGAGGCCGGCCTTGACGATTTCGGCATCGAAGCCGCCAAACATCTCTTCGGTCCGCGCCCCGTCGAGGGTCACCAGGACGATGGCTTGCGGCGACTGGGCGAAGACAGCCGCCGCAAGCCCGACGATGAGAATCGTGACAACTCGAATTCGCTTCACCAAGGTGTCCTCAGAACGTCAGCCGTCCGCCCAGGACGATGCGGCGGAGCGGGAAGTCAGAATTGAGCGTGGTGATCCGGCCGTAGTTGGCGCTGGTCACGTTGGTGTCGGGCCGTCCCCAGTTGGCGTGGTTGAAGAGATTGGTCACGAATACGTTCACGCTGGCCTGCATCTGCGAGCCGAGACGAAAGTCCTTCATCGCCGCGAAGTCGACGTTCCACACGCCGGGGCCGACGATCGCACCCTTCTCGGCGTTGCCGAAGCGACCGACGAAGATGGACCGGCCATTGGCGTCGCGGAATGCGGCCACCGAATAGGCGCCGGTATTGAACCACTGCGTCAGCGTCTTCGGCCCGCTGTTGGGATCCTGCCCGCTCACGCCATCCGCTTTCTCGCTGCCGTAGCAGTTGGTGCCGGACCCGCAGTGCGAGGTGTAGAAGGCCGTCAGGTGCGCGCCCGACTGCGCCTGCATCACGGCCGACACTGTCCAGCCACCGACGATCGCATCCAGCGCCGACGGCATGGTCGATCCGAACGCGCGATCACGGCCGACGGGCAGCTCCCAGATCAGGCTGCTCACGACGCGGTGGGTCGGAATGTTGGTCGTCGGTCCGCGCATGTAGTCGGGATCGAACCGGTTGTCGGTACGTCCGTTGGTCTCGCCCTGGAAGTCGCCCTGTCCCGCGCCACGGTCTTCGATGTTGTCAATCGACCGCGCCCACTTGTAGCTGCTGCGGTGCGTGAGGCCGAACCGCGACACGGTGCCGTTCAACTGCGCCAGCACGTCATGATAGTTGTGGTAGCCGCCGTTGTCGCGGGTGTTCACGCGAAACCAGTTGGGATAGGGACGGGCCTCCACTGGCAAGTTCGCGAAGCCTACCGTGTTGGGCTGAATCTGGTTCAGGTCCGGCGCCATCGTCAGGTCGTCACTGCGAAAGCCGGAGTAGGTGACGCGAACCGAGTTGGTGCGATTGAGCTCGCGCTCGAAGGTCAGGCTCCACTGCTGGGTGCGCGGGTCCTTGTAGTTCGGGTCGTTCGCCGTCGAGAAGTTCTGCGTGCCGACGCGCGTCACGCCGCGCGACGGGTCACCGGCAAACGTGTTCGGCCAGACGATGCCGTAGGCGCGAGTGCCGGCGTTGAACGAATTGGGGAACGTCACGTTGTCCGAGGTGTGGATGCCGGTGAGCGAATTGAACACGGCGCCCAGCACCCGCGTGTAATAGATGCCATAGCCGGCGCGGATCACCGTTCGGGTGTCGCCGCCCGGCCGCCAGGCGATGCCCAGCCGTGGCGCGACGTTGTTGGCGTCGGTGTTCCGCAGCGACAGCGGCAGGCCGGCCTGGCTGGCCGTCACGATTCGCGTGGTCCCAAGCGACCCGGCAAACCCGGGCGAGGTCAGCCGCATCGAGGCGTCATCGGGCACCACCACGTCGCCGTTGGCGGTGTCGCGAAGGAAGTTGCTGATGTTGCCCTCGCGGTCTTCGAAGCCGGGCCGCAGGTCATAACGGACGCCGAGACTCAGCGTCAGGTTGGCATTCAGCCGCCACTCGTCCTGCACGAAGCCGCTGTAGTGGGTGGCAATGCCATCGACGTTGGGACCAGACGCCGTCTGATCGACGTCGGTCGGCAGGCCGAGCAGGAAGTTGGCCACCGGGTTTCCCGTTCCGCCGCCGGCGATGTTGTTGTTGAAGCGAAACACGCCGAAGTCGTCGGCGCCGGTGAAGTTCACCGGGCTCGTCCAGTTGAACCGTTGAATGTCGAAGCCCGCCTTCACGGTGTGGTTGGCGCGGATCCAGGTCAGGCTATCGGCGATCTGGAACGTGTCCTGGGTGAGGGGCTCTTCCTGCGCCTCGCCGAACCGGGTGTAGCCGGCGATGTCGACGTAGGTCGTGCCGGTGCCGCCGGGCACCGGATTGGCGAGCAGGCGAAGGCCGAGCTCGCCCGCCAGGTCCTTGCCGACCTTGCCGGTCACCGCTCCCTGGTCCGCCTTGGTGAAGCCCACGCGGGCTTCGTTCAAGAAGTTGGACGACACGGCGAAGTTGTCGGAGACCACGAACGTGGAGACCGGGTTCTCGAAGCTGCGAGGGCCGAGGCTCTGGTAGGTCGTGGGCGACACGCGATTCAGCTTCTTCTGGCTCAGCCGGCTGAACAAGGTATGGCCCGAGCGGAAATTCTGGTCGATGCGGAGGTCGAACTGGTTCGACACTTCGGTGGCATCGGCCGAGTAGCGATGGGTCGCGGCGCCTTCGTTGGGTGCGGGAATGTACGACTGCAGCAGGGTGCTCGCCACGGGATTGATGCGGCTGGCCGGGATGATGTTGCCGGGGAACCTGGTGCCGGTTGCCGGGTCGATCAGCGGCGTCGCCACCGATGAGAAGTCGCCCGACCGGAACGCCGACTGCGGCACCGTGGCCACCGCTGACTGGAACAGCTTGATGTCGAGCCGCTCGAAGGTGCCGAAGAAGAAGGTCTTGTTGCGAATCAGCCGGCCACCGAGGCTGCCGCCGAAGTTGTGGTTGTCGCTGGCGTTGGGCTTGAGCGCCGGATTGAAGTAGTTGGGATTGGCGTTCAGGCTGTCGGTGTTGTAGTTCCAGAACGCAGTGCCGTGGTAACTGTTGGTGCCCGGCCGCGAGATCGTGGTGATGTCGCCAATCTGCGCGTACTCGGCGGTGTTGTTCACCGAGCTCACCTTGATCTGCTCGATCGACTCGATCGACGGGAAGATATTGAAGCCCTCGGCGCCAATGCCGTTGCGCCGCACGCTGGTGGTCAGGATGCCATCAACCGACACTTCGTTCTGATACGGCAAGCTCCCCGACAACGAAAACTGCTGGTTGGCCCGCTGCACTTCTGGAATCACCTGGATCGCCAGGATCGGCGAGGTGTTCTGCGTGCGGAAGGTGAACGGCAGCTCCTGCAGTTCGCGGTTCGACGTCGCCGACGACACCGTGGGCGTTTCGGTGTTGATGATCGGCGCCACGCTCTGCACCAGCACCTCCTCGGTCAGGCCGCCGATGGCGAGTGTCGCGTTGATACGCTTGGTGTCACGGGCTTCCACGCGAAACGGCGCGGAGGCGAACTTGCGGAACCCCGCCAGCTCCACCTCCACGCGGTAGAGCCCCTGCGTGAGGTTGAGGAATTCGTAGATGCCGATGTCTTTGGACACGGTGACGCGGGCCACCGCCGTTTGCACTTCGGTCAGGGTCACCGTGGCGCCCGGCACCACCGCGCCGGTGTTGTCGGTGACCGCACCCACCACCGCGCCATAGGTTGACTGCGCCGACACCGGCCCGGCGAAAAATACGAAGCAGGCCATCACGGCCCAGGCGATTGCACGAGTCACCACGCTGTCCTCCAGGAATGAAACCGAATCGCGTGCAGACTATGCGGCCACTGTGACACTTCGAACACGAATGCACTACGAAGTTGCGAAGACACAACATCGATACACGGCGGTCGTAGGCTGAACCATGGTCCGCGCCGCAATCGTCCTGCTCGTGTCACTGCTGTCTGGATCGTTGACTCCGCCGCACACATTCGATGCAGCGATGGACTGGCGGCATGTCGAAGGCGATCCCCGGGAAGGCCTGCGCCCGGCGGCGAGGGCCATGCCAGACCGGGCCGTGGCCGTCTCATTGCCCCATCGCGTGCTGGCTCCCAACACGCCGCTGTGGTACTGGCGGGTGATGCCGATCCCGCCGGGCAGCGCGCTGCTCGTGGATGCGGACGATGGCGCGCAGGTCTTTGTGGACGGCGCGCGGCTCGATCACCACCGCCGCTGGTTCTTTGTGCCCGAGTCATCGGCGCCAACCCGGCAGGTCGCGGTACGCGTGATGAACAACGCCATGCAAGGGGGACTTCGCGCCGTCCGGGTGGTGCCGGCTGCCAGTGTGACGCGAGGCGATCTGGAGGCGCGGGCCTTGTCGCCAGGACTCGCGCCGGTCGAGACCCGGTCGTTTCAATCGCGGATGCCGGCGGCCGGCCAGCCGTGCCGGTTCTCGGCGTGGGCCGACAGCCAGGGCGGGTGGGCCACGTTCAGCCGGCTCGCGGCGTTGATGGCCGCGCGCCAACCTCACTTCTCGGTCGGCGTCGGCGACCTGGTCAACGATGGGTCGGATCCGCAAGCCTGGCGAGGGTTCCTGGACGCGGTGGCGCCGATGGCCGCGCAGGTTCCGGTCGTGCCGGTGGCCGGCAACCACGACTACGACGGCTACTACAACGACCTTCGCCCGCAGCACTATCTCGACCTGTTTCGACCAGACGGCACCACCTGGTTTGCATGGTCGTGCGGCGACGCGCGGTTCGTGGCGATCGATGTGAACGCGGAGTTTCCGATTGGCGTCTCCGCCTCGAGCGGCCAGTATCGGTGGCTGATGGACGAAGTGCGGTCCGCGGCCTGGACCGGTGCCAGCTGGCGCGTCTTGCTCGTCCACCAGCCGCCGTGGTCGCGATCGTGGGCCGGTTACGACGGCGATGAGGCCGTTCGCGGACTCGTATCAGTGCTGGCGGCGCAACGGCTCGACCTCGTGATCGCCGGCCACAGCCACGCCTACGAGCGGCTGAGGCGGAACATCTCGGGGCGGGACGTGCACGTGCTGATCACGGGCGGAGCCGGCGGTGGGCTCGAAGCCCCCCTCGACATCGAGCCGGACGGCGCCGGTACCATCGTCCTGCGGCACCATTTCGTAGAGCTGACTGCGACCCGCCGGGCGATGACCGTCGAGGCCATCGACGGCGACGGGCGCTCATTCGACCGTTGGCGGATCGCGCGATAGCCGCACGCTCGTCCGCTATAGTGACACCATGAGGACGGGTTCACTGATGATGATGCTGGCTGCTCTCGCGTGCGCGTCGTCCAGCGGAGACCAGCGGCAGCCCGCACCTGTGCATGGCTTCAAGGTCGTGGCCACGTTCCCGCACGACCCGGCGGCGTTCACGCAGGGGCTGGTGTTTGCCGATGGCCAGTTCTACGAGAGCACCGGCCTGAACGGCGAGTCGTCTCTCCGGCGGGTTGAGATCGCCACCGGCAAGGTCCTCCAGGAGGTCAAGGTCCCCGCGGAATACTTCGCCGAGGGGCTGGCGCTGGTGGGCGATGAACTGGTGCAACTCACGTGGCAGCATCACCAGGGCTTCGTCTACGACCGGGCGACGTTCAAGCAGAAGCGGACGTTTGCGTTCAAGGGCGAAGGCTGGGGCATGGCCTACGATGCCAAAGGCGGACTCGTGATGAGCGACGGCTCCGACACGCTGACCTTCCTCGATCCCAAGACCCAGGCACTGGTGAAGACCATCCGGGTGCGTGACGCCGGACGGCCGGTGCCGCAATTGAACGAGCTGGAATGGGTGGACGGGGAGATCTGGGCCAACGTGTGGACCACCGATCGCGTGGCGAGGATCTCGCCGAACACGGGCGAGGTGAACTCGTGGATCGACCTCTCCACGTTATGGCCGCGCGGCCAGCGCACGCCGCCCGCCGACGTCCTCAACGGCATCGCCTACGACAGGGCCACGCGCCGGATCTTCGTGACCGGCAAGAAGTGGCCGCGCGTCTACCAGATTGCGTTACAGTGAGGACCATTCCCATGCACAAATCCCTGCGACCGCTCACGTTCTCGCTCTTGCTGCTCGGCGCCGCGACCTCTGTTGCGGCCCAGGGCCGCGCCATCCTGCCACCGGTCCCCACACCCACCGATGTGAAGCCCGGCAGCATCACCTGCGACGAGTGTCCGTATCCCTATCCGAGTAGTTATCTCGACATCAGCGTCTACAGCCAGGACGTCCGCATCTCGTACATGGACGTGGCCCCGCAGGGCACGCCCAACGGCCACACCGCGATGCTGCTGCACGGCAACAACTTCGGCGGCTTCTACTTCAAGGCCATCATCGACGGCCTGACCAGGGAAGGCTTCCGCGTCATTGTCCCCGACCAGATTGGCTACGGCCGGTCGTCGAAGCCGATTGCTCCGTTCAACTTCAATTCACAGGCGCGAAACACCTGGCTGATCCTGCAGCACCTGAAGATCGAGAAGGCGATGGTGATCGGCCACTCGATGGGCGGCATGCTCGCAGCGCGCTTCGCGACGCAGTATCCGAAGGCGGTTGAGCGGGTCGTGATCTATAACCCGATCGGGCTCACCGATGGACGGTACGGCCGGCCGATGCAGTCGATCGACGAGGCCTACAAACAGGCGCTCACGGCCGACTACCAGGGCACGCGCGCCAGCCTGAGCCGCTACGTCGCGCACAACCCCAAGGCCTGGAACCAGGAATTCGAGACCTACACCCGCATCCGCTACTCGTGGACGCTCAGCGCCGACTGGCCTCGGCTGGCGATGGTGCAGGCGCTCATCGGTCAGATGCTGTACGCCGACCCGGTCGTCTACGATTGGGCGCACATCCAGGTGCCGACGCTCGCCTTCGGCGGCGCCGACGACATGCTGCTGGGCACCGCGGCGGCGTTCCAGGAGCGCATGAACTACATCGCCAAGACGGTGCCCAACGGCAACGGCCGGGTGTTGCTGCTCCCGGGACTCGGACACGTGCCGCACCTCGAGGCGCCGGAACAGGTGCTGCCGCCGCTGGTCGCGTTCCTCAAAGAGGGCCTGACCGCGAAGTAGGCGAGGGTCGCGGGACCTCGAGCCATGATCGAAGTGTCCGGGCTGCGCAAGCAGTACGGCGATTTCGTCGCGGTGGACCACCTCTCGTTCACGGTTCGACCGGGCGAGGTGCTGGGTCTTGTCGGCCCCAACGGCGCCGGCAAGACCACCACGCTGCGCAGCATCACCGGCATCATTCCGCCAAGCAGCGGCCAGGTCTCGCTGGCCGGCCACGACCTGCTCAGTGACCCGATTTCCGCGAAGCGCTCGCTGGCGTTTTTTCCCGACGAGCCGCGACTCTTCGACTATCTCACCGTGCGACAACACCTGGCGTTTGTCGCGCGCGTTTACGGCGTCGCCAATCACGAGGCCATCGCCCTGCCGCTGCTCGACGAGTTCGAGATTGCCGACAAGGCCGATCAACTGCCGGGCGCGCTGTCGCGCGGCATGAAGCAGAAGCTCGCCATCGCCTGTGGCTTGCTGCACGCCCCGCAAGTGTTGTTCTTTGACGAGCCGCTCACGGGCCTCGACCCCCTGGGTATCCGCCGCATGAAGAGCTCGATCATGCAGCGCGCCCGCGGCGGCGCCGCCGTCGTGCTCAGCTCGCACTTGCTGAGTCTGCTCGAGGAAGTGTGCTCGCACGTGCTGATCCTGAAGAAGGGCGCCAAGATCGCCAACGGCACCCTGGCCGAGGTGTCCGCGCAATTCAGCAACGGCGAGGCCGATGTCAGCCTCGAGGAGATCTTCGTGCGCGCCACGGGCGGATCGGAACATTGAGCGCGCCCAACATCCTGGGCGCCTTGCTCTACCTGCGGATTACGTCGCTGCAGAACGCGCTGCTCGGCCGCCTCAAGCGGCTCAAGCAGCCCCGGTATCTCGCCGGCGGCGTGATTGGCGCGGTCTATCTGTACTTCGTGTTCTTTCGACGAATGCTGGCGGGCCGGGGCGCCAGCGTCGCCCTGTCCGGTGCCATTCGCCAGGAGCTGCTGCCGGTGGCCGCCGCCGTCGGCTCACTGCTCCTGTTGCTCGTCGCCCTCACCTGCTGGGTGTGGCCACGAGAACGCGCCGCTCTCCGATTCAGTGAGGCGGAAATCGGGTTCCTGTTCCCCGCCCCGGTGCTTCGCCGGACCCTGATCCATTACCAGCTGATCAGCGCGCAGGGGCGAATCCTGTTCACCGCGCTGATCGCTTCGCTGGTCACCAGCCGCTGGAGTTTTCTCCCAGGCAACCCGGCGATGCGCGTCATCGGCTGGTGGATCATCGTCGCCACGCTGTCGTTGCACATCATGGGCTCGTCCTTCGTGGTCACGAGGCTGCTGGATCGCGGAGTGACGACCTGGCGGCGCCAGGTGATCACGATTGGAGGGCTGGCCCTGATCGCCGGCGCGGTCCTGGCATGGACCTGGGGCGACGTGCATGCACCGCGTGCCAACGACCTCACCGGCGCGCCGGCATTCGCCCGTTACCTGGCAGCCATGCTCGACGCCGGCGCCCTGCCATGGCTGCTCGCGCCGGCCAGGCTGGTCATCCAGCCGCTACTCGCCGTTGACCTGGGCTCGTTCCTGGCGGCGCTTGGTCCCGCCCTCCTTCTGTATGTGGCGCACTACGCGTGGGTGGTCAGCACGGAGGTGTCGTTCGAGGAGGCGTCGATTGCGCGGGCCGAGAAGCGGGCCGCCCGGGCTTCCGCGCGCCTGGAGGGCAAGTTTCGCCTGGGCCAATCCGCGCCTACGGCGCGACCGGCACCGTTCAACCTCGGCGAGCACGCGCGGCCGGAGCTCGCGTTCCTGTGGAAGAACCTGCTTTCCACCGCGTCGTACTTGCGTCCGCGCGCGGCCATCGCGGTGGCCGTCATCATTGTGGCGGTGTGCC
Source organism: Vicinamibacterales bacterium (assembly GCA_041659285.1). Lineage (NCBI taxonomy): Bacteria > Pseudomonadati > Acidobacteriota > Vicinamibacteria > Vicinamibacterales > Vicinamibacterales bacterium. The sequence continues at coordinate 105,066 of JBAZYO010000010.1, forward strand.
GTTGGTTCTCGGGCAATGCGACCTACGAAGCCATCCGCCCTGGGATTGCGACCTTCTGTTTCATCGTCGGCGCCTACCTGCTCGTCCTCGGCCCCCAATTGGCGCGACAAGACTTGCGGAACGACCTGACCAACGCCGACCTTCTCAAGACCTATCCCCTCCACGGCTGGCAGATCATCATTGGCGAACTGCTCACGCCGGTGGCCATCATTACCGTGCTCGTGTGGTTGACACTGCTGACCGCTGCGATCACCGTGCCGCCACAGTTGATCAGATGGCTGCCGCCACAGGGGCACGTGGGCGTCGCGATCAGCCTCGCCCTGATCGCGCCGCTGCTGTGCACATTGCAGCTGCTCGTGCTCAACACCGCCGCGGTGCTGTTTCCGGCCTGGCTGCAGTCGGCTCGCCAGGCCTCCGGCGGCATCGACGTGATGGGACAGCGCCTCCTGTTCTTCGCCGGCAACCTCATCGTCGTGCTCGTCTCGCTCGTGCCGGCCGCGGTGGCCGCCGTCGCGGTGTTCTTTGCCGGGCGATTGGTCGCGGGCGATGTGGCGGCGGCCGGTTTGGCGGTCGTGGCGGCGCTCGCCGTCTTGAGTATGGAAGCGTGGTTGGGCATTCACTGGCTGGGCGCGCGCTTCGAACGCTTCGATCTGTCAGCGGAACTGGCCGCCTAGACGATTTCGTATGGACCGAGCCGCGTGCCGGAAGTGAGAGCCAACGCTGCTGCGGATAATGCCTGCCGTAGTGACGGTCGTTACCTGCACATGCTATTGGTAGGTAGCGGCGCCATCGCGCCGGCAACGAACAGCATGTAAGGAAGGCGAACCGTGGTTTCGAAGAAGACGTCCCGATCGCCAAAGTCGGCCGCGCCCGCTCAATCGCCCGAAGAGACAAATAAGCCCCCGTCACGTGCGGCGCGCGCACCGAAGGCGGCGGCAACTCGCGCACCGAAGAAGCCCGCGCTGGCCAAGCCCGCAGGCCGCGTCGTCACCCGCCGGAAGCGCCCCGCCAATGAGGCACCCTCGGTGCCGGACGCGGGCCAGCCGACGATCGTGGTCTCTGACGAGGAGATCCGGATCCGCGCATACTTCCTGTCCCTCGAATACCTCGGGAGCGACCGGGACGACGTGGATTTCTGGCTGCTTGCTGAACGCGAACTCCGGCCGGCAAAAAAATCCGACGACTGATCGTCCGTCGCTGGCAAGAGCCGCCCTCAGGCAGATACAATCCGCCCGTGACACCTGAACCCAGCCAGGCGCCCGGGTGGCGCAACGCATTGTTGGTGTGCGCGGCGGTACTCGCCACGACACCGATCGGCCTCGCGCAGACTCCAGCGCCCGACGCTATTCGCCCGTTCTCCATACGGGTCTCCGACGCCTCGTTGGCCGACCTGAAGAAGCGGCTCGACCTGACGCGCCTTCCCGAGCCGCTGCAGGGCCCAGGCTGGACGCACGGCACCGACATCGGTTATCTGCGCGAGCTGGTCGCATACTGGAAAACCGGCTTCAACTGGCGTGACCAGGAGAGGCGTCTCAACCAGTTCGAGCAGTTCACGACCACCATCGACGGACTTCGCATCCACTTCCTTCACCGGCGCGCCGCGCGCGCCGACGCCCTTCCCCTCCTGATCACCCATGGATGGCCAGGTTCATTCGTCGAGTTCACCAAGGCCATCGGCCCGCTGACCGATCCGGCGGCCCACGGCGGCCGCGCCGAAGACGCGTTCCACGTCGTCATTCCGTCGATCCCCGGATTTGGGTTTTCGGAGGCGCCTCGAGAGGCTGGCTTCGATCCGGCCCGCATCGCAGCCATTGAGGCCAAGTTGATGGCCCGCCTCGGCTACACGCGGTACGGCGTGCAGGGGGGTGATTGGGGATCGATCATCAGCACGCAGGTCGCCCTGCTCGACGCGCCGCACCTGGCCGGCCTCCACCTCAACATGTGCTTCGGCGCGGCACCCGCGGGCACCGACCCCAACGCGGGGTTGACGACGCGCGAACTCGAGCGGCTCAAGGCGCGGCAGGTCTTTCAGGCGGAAGAAACGGGCTATCAGCAGATCCAGGGCACCAAGCCCCAGACCCTGGGCATCGCGCTCAACGATTCCCCGGCCGGCCTCGCGGCGTGGATCGTTGAGAAGTTCCGCACCTGGTGCGACTGCGACGGGAATCCTGAGACGGTGTTCTCCAAGGACGAACTGCTGACGAACATCACCTTGTACTGGATGACGCAAACGGCCGCTTCGTCCGCCCGGATCTACTACGAGAGCCGCCACGCCCCACCGGCGGCCACCGCCGGCCGCCGGATCGAGGTGCCGACCGCCTGTGCCGACTTCCCCAAGGAAATCATCTGGTCGCCCAGGCGCTGGCTGGAGCCGCGCTACAACATCACGCGTTGGACCGAGATGCCCAAGGGCGGTCACTTCGCGGCGTTCGAGCAGCCGCAACTGTTCGTTGACGACGTGCGCGCGTTCTTCAGAAGCGTGCGATAACGCGCCTCTACTTCAGACGAAGCGCGGTCGTGTTCGTGACGCGGTAGATCGGGTAGGACTCGCCCGCCGCCAGCCCTTCCTCGATGATGTTCCACGTCACCAGGCCATCGTCACTCTCAGGCTCCAGCAGGTAGAACGCGAGCCTGGCAAGCGGCTGGTCCGCGGGCACGAACAGCGCGCCCGGCGCCACCGTCAACTGCGCCGGCTCGAAGGCGCCCTTCAAGCGCGCTTCGCGATGGCCCTGGAACACCCGCTCGGCGCGGGTGTAGCCGGCAATCGTGAACCGTTCCACCGACACCTGCGCCGGCTCGGTGATCTCCTGCACCTTCAACCCGTGCCAGCGAAGGCGCTCGACCGCCGCGGCAAGCCGCGGGTTGGTGGGAATGAGCCAGCCCTTCGGCATGGCCAGCGACCGCGTCGCCGCGAACACGCCGTAGTCCTTCATCGCCACCGGCACCGCCAGGTCGGTCATCGCCAGCATCTCTTTGCCCGATCGCGGGTTCAGCACCTTCTTGACGTCGCCGACGAAGACGCCGACTTTTTCAGGGAGGGCGCGGATCTCGAAGTCCACGCCGAGTTCGACGGGGCGGGCAGTGGGCGGCGCGGTGAACTGGCGATCCGCCTGCGCCGTCAGCGTCATGATCTGCTTCGCGTTGGCCGCCGCCGACTTCCAGATCTCGTCCACGAAGTCTTCGGTCACGTCAACGCGGCCCTTGAAGTCCAGGTAGCTGTAGGCCTCGGACAGGATGGCGATGCGGTTGCGAAGGCCGGCGTAGTTGTTGCCGAACCGCGGGCGATGGTCGAAGGTGCGCCAGGTGACGTTGCCCGGGTTGGCGGGGTCCACGCGCGAGCTCTCGCGGCCGCCGCCGTCTTCGGGCGCGAAGTTGCCGTAGTAGTAGACGCGCCAGTTGTGCTTCTTCAGCATCGCCTCGCGAATCGGCGCGAGCATGCGGTCGCGGGTGAAATCGATCAGCCGCGCGTCGGCGTTGGGATTGAGGATGGGCGAATAGGTCAGGTGGTTGGCGTGGTACGAGCCGTTGGTGGTGTGGAGATCGACCAGCACGTGCGGGTCCCACTTGTTGATCAGGCCGACCAGCGACCGCGCCTCCGCGGTGTCGAGCTTCATGTAGTCGCGATTGAGGTCGAGGCCCTTGCTGTTCTCGCGCGTGCCGACGCCCGCCACCGGGCCGTTCTGCGCGGTGCGATTCTGGACGTTCACCTTCTCGTTGCCGTCGGCGTTGTAGTTGGGCGCGAGCAGGATGACGAGTTGCCTGGTGAGCGGCTTGAGATCGCCCGACACCAGCCGGCGGGCCAGCGCCAGGATCGCCTCCTTGCCTTCGACTTCGCCGGCGTGGATGTTGGCCTGCACGAACACCAGCGGGCGCCCGAGCTTATGGGCCGCCTCCGGCGTCGTGACCCTCGGTTCGGAGATCACGAGCAGCGGCAGGTCGCGCCCGTCCTCGGTCTTGCCGAAACTCTCGGTGTGCACCAGCGGACTCGACGCCACGAGGCCGTCGATCACCCGCTGCACGTCGGCGTAGGAGCTGGTCTCTTCGTAGTTGGTGATCTCCGCGCGCGTGCGGAGATCAGGCTGCTGGGCAGAGGCAACCGTCACGACAGTCATGATGATGGCGAATGCGGTAGGAAGGCGCATGGTGCGCGAATTATGGCCCATTCGCGGCGCCCGGCAGGCGGACACCGCAGTCAGCCTCGTAATGAACTGTCCTATAAGGGCACACTAAAACAGCTCTTGGCCACTGGATCGAACATCGATTCCGCCGCCGGAAGTCGTGAATAACTGCCATTTTTGTGCGCATAAATCGACACATTCGCCAGCCTTGTCCCCGGCACGGCATGCAAGATGCAGTGTCGCTTGTATGTTCTTAAAGTCGTTTAATGTCGTTTGGTGTCGCTACAACCAGACGTGCTGCCTGGCCTAGGGGTGAGCGCCAGATGAGCATGAGCCTGCCAGGCCGGCGGAAGTCCGACCGGTCTACCTTCTTGACGCTACCGGTCCCGGCCCGCGCCTACGTCGTCGCGGTCGTGGTTGCGGGTGCGGCCTGCCTGGTTGACTCCGCGCGGGGCCTGCCGCCGCAAAGTCCCGGCCTGTTCTTCATGCTGCTGGCACTCGCCATTGCCACATCGACGGCGAAGATCGAGCTGCCGCTCGGCCGCAGCCGGTCGAACCTGTCGTTGTCGCATGCGGTGAACTTCTGGGCGCTGTTCTCGCTCGGGCCGTTGCCGACGGTGGTGATCGCGGCGATCAGCGCGTGGGCCCAGTGCACCCTGCGAACCACCGAGCGAAACCCGCGGCACCAGGTGGTGTTCAGCATTGCCTCGCTGACGGCGACGGTGTGGGTGGCCGGCCTCCCGTTGGGCGTGGTGATGGGCGCGGACCCGTCAAGCATCGCGGCGCTGGTGCGCGCGGCCGCGGTCGTGGCGCCGCTGTATTTCTTCGTCAATACCGCGCTGGTCGCCGGCGCGATCGCGCTGTCGACGCGGCAGCCGGTGGTGCGCATCTGGCATCGCAACTTCCTGTGGAGCGCGCCGAGCTACCTGGCCGGCGCGGCACTGGCGGCCGGCGCGGCGATGGCCTGGCACCGGGGCTGGTTTGGCTGGCTGGCGCTGCTGGCCGCGCCCCTGTATCTGGTCTTTCGGAGCTATCACACCGTGGTCGCGCGACTCCGCGAAGAGCAGGACGAAACCCGCCGCGCGATGGACGTGCAACTGGCGACCATCGAGGCGTTGGCGCTCGCCATCGAGGCCAAGGCCGGCTGCACGCCGGAGCATGTCCGGTCGATCCAGCTGTACGCGGCGACACTGGCTGAAGCCGTGGGCCTCTCCGACAACGAGGTGCAGGCGGTCCGCACGGCGGCCCTCCTGCACGACGTCGGCAACATGGCGGTCCCCGAACACATCCTCGCCAAACCCGATGCGCTGACGCCCGAGGAGTTCGAGCGCGTCAAGATTCACCCGCGCGCGGGCGCCGAGATCCTGCGCCAGGTGCCGTTCGGCGCGCCGGTCGCCGAGCTGGTGCTGTGCCATCACGAGCGGTGGGACGGCCTCGGCTACCCGGCCGGGCTGCGCGGCGAGGCCATTCCACTGGGCGCGCGCATCCTCTCGATTGCGGACTGCTACAGCACGCTGCAGACCGACCGCCCGTACCGTCCCGCGCGCACCGCGGTCGCGGCCCTCGCCGTGCTGCTCGAACACGCGGGCACGGCGTTCGACCCGGCGCTGGTTGATCTGTTGATCGCGCGGCTGCGCTTGTCGGCGGCCCTGCCCGTCGAGGCGCCGGCGGACCGGGGCGTGCTCCAGGACATCAGCGGGACCCACCGCGAGGAGCAGACGCTCTACGAAATCGCGCAAGCCCTTGGCTCGAGCCTGGGCGTCGAGGACGCGATGGTGCTGATTCACGACAAGGTCAGCCGGCTGGTGCCGTTCGTGACGTGCGCGCTCTTCCTGGGCAACGACAGCGACGGCTACGGCTGCCGCTACGCGCACGGCCCTGGCACCGAGGCGCTGTTCGCGTGGACGCCCAAATCGTGGAACGACCTCTCGCTCCAGCTCCCCGCCTGCGCCGACGGCCGCGCCGGACGTGGTGAGGATCTCGCTGCGCTGCTGGCCTGTCCGTTGAATTTCGACGGGCGGCGCATCGGCGGCCTCGTGATCTATCACACCGCTGCCGGCTGCTTCACCGACGAGCACCGGCGCGTGCTCGGCCGGGTCAGTGAGCAGGCCGCGGCCGTCATCTACAACTCGACGCGCTACGAGCAGACCCAGCACGAATCCCAGACCGACGCGCTGACGTCCCTTCCCAATCGACGCTCGTTCGATCAGCAGTTCGAGATCGGGCTGGCCCGGGCGGCCGGCACCGAGACCAGCGCCAGCGTCGTCGTGCTCGACCTCGATCGTCTCAAGGAGATCAACGACACCTACGGGCACGAGGCAGGCGACCGGGCGCTGCGCGCCATCGGCACGGTGCTGCGTTCGACGGTCCGCGAGAGCGACCTGTGCGCGCGCTTCGCCGGCGACGAGTTCATGGTCGTGCTGTGGGGCTGCAGCCCCGGGCACGAGGCCCGACGGGTGGCCGAGGTGCAGGGCGCGGTCAGCGACTATCCCTTTGAGCCGCGGCCGGGCGTGAGGGTCGGGCTGTCGATCAGCGCCGGCTGCGCCCGCTTCCCGGAGGATGGGCGCACGTTCAACGAGCTGCTGATGGTGGCCGACGAACGGATGTACCGCGACAAGGCGGGCCGCCGCTCACGCAACTCCGGCCGGCAACGCCGGGCGGAAGAGGCCAGCGACTGGCCGCTACTTTCCCGGTGACGTCGCCGCCGCCGCGGGCTGCAGGTACTTGTTGAACCAGTTCAGGTAACGCTGCAGGCGATCGCGCTCGTAGCTCGGAACGGTCAGGCCGTGGAACTGGCCCGGGTAAATCACGAGCTGCGTGTCGACGCCCAGGCTCTTGAGTGCCTGGTACATCTGCTCGCCGCCGGCAATCGGCACGTTGAAGTCCTTCTCGCCGCCCATGAAGAGCGTCGGCGTCTTGATCCGGTCGGCGTTGAAGAACGGATAGGACACCTTCATCCACTTGTCCTTCGCCTTCCACGGCGGCCCCATCTCCTGGTCGTACTGGATGGTGTACTGGTCCAGGCCGTACATCGTGAACTGCATCGAGCTGCCGGCGCCGCTGATCGCCGCCTTGAAGCGCGGGTCGGTGGCGATGGTGTAGTTGGTGGAGATGGCGCCGTAGCTCCAGCCGCCGATGCCGAGGCGGGCCGGGTCGGCAATCCCCTGCTTGACCGCTTCATCGACCGCGCCCAGCAGATCGACGACCTCGAGATTGCCCCAGTCGCCGTGGATCGCCTTCTGCCACGCGCTGCCGCGCCCGGCGCTGCCGCGATAGTTGATCGCCAGCACGACGTAGCCGTTGGCGGCGAGGAACTCGCGATCGAAGCTGAAGGCGTGCTGATCCTGGCCGTTCGGGCCGCCGTGGATGATCAGCAGCGTCGGGTACTTCGTGCCGGCGGTGAAGCCCGCGGGCTTCACGATCAGCCCGTGCACCTCGGTGCCGTCCTTGCTCTTCGACTGGAAATCCTCGGTCGTCGCCAACTGCAGCTCGGCGGCGAGCGTGTCGTTGTGCTTCGTCAACTGGCGGAGGTTGGCGCCCTCGAGCGCATGGACCTCGGTGAACTGCGTCGGCGAGGTCGCCAGCACCGCGAAGTTGCCGTCCTTGCCCGGGCTGAGCCCGCTGATCACGCGCCGGCCGTTGGACTTCCGCTGCATCGCGCCATTCGGATTCTCGGCCGGCACCGTCGCGACCTGGTTGGTGCGATCGTCCTGCAGGAGGAACGAGATGTGCTGCCCATCCGCGGACCAGGCCAGGTTGGAGACGGCGCGATCGAGCGCCGGCATGTAAATCGCCGGCTTGGTGGCCGGTCCGGCCGCCGCGGGCGGATTCGACGGCACCACCACCAGTTTGTTCAGGCCGTAGGCGGTGTTCGAATCGGTGTCGCTGATGAGCACGGCGATGCGGCTGCCGTCGGGACTCCAGGCCGGGCGCCCGCCCTCGCCTTCCGGCGTCTTGGTGATCTGCCTGGGCGTGCCGAAGGGCGTGGCGTCCACGGTCCACAGGTCCTCGTTGGACGTGCGATCCGGATCCGCGGCGCCGCGCTTACTGAGGAAGGCGATCTGCTTGCCGTCCGGCGACCACGACGGGTTGGCGTCGTCGGTGTTGCCCTTGGTGATCACCGTGGCGGCCTTGGTGGCGACGTCGAACACGGCGATGTGGCTGTACAGCTGCTTGAGGTAACCGCGGCGGTCTTCCTTGAAGTGATACCGATCGATCACGATGGGTGGCTCGGTCTTGCGCTTCCAGCCGTCCATTTTCTCCGGCTCGTCCGCGGGGTCCTCGTCGCTGGCGACAAACGCAATCCGCGTGCTGTCGGGCGACCACTGGATGTCGGACACCCCGCCCTTGAAGTCGCTGACGCGTTGCGCCTCGCCGCCGGATCGGTTGAGCAGCCAGATCTGGCCGCCCTTCTTCTTCTCGTCTTCGTTGCCGCGCGACGCCACGAACGCGAGGTATTTGTTGTCGGGGCTCCAGCGGGGCGACGACTCGTTGTCGGGCGACGAGGTCAGCTGCAGCTGGTCGCTGCCGTCCCACTTGACCATCCAGAGGTCGGTGTTCCGCTTGTCTTTCTCGGCGTCGATGGTCGTGACCGTGTAGGCCACCCACAGGCCGTCTGGCGACCGCTGCGGATCGCCGACGCCGAGGATCTTCGAGTGATCGTCCAGGGTGAGGGCACGCTTCGACTGGGCGGCCGGCGACAGCGGTGCCACGGCCAGCGCGAGGAGGATGACCAGGACGCGTTTCGTCATGCCGACACTATAGCCTCATGCTATTCTTCCGGCGCAATCGGCTGAGCCGGAACGTGGTCTGCAGCCGCGGTCCGGCAAGGTTCAGCTTCGGAGGTGGGCATCCCGTCACACCTCAGCGTCCCGGGAGGATACATGCGCGTTTCACGTTTTCTTATGGCGGCCGGAATGGCCCTGGCAGTGACCATCACCATGTCGGTGAGCCCACTGGCCCAGTCCAAGACCGATGAAGACTTCGACAAGCTGATGAAGGCGGTCGGTGCGGCGAACGGCGCCATGCGCGGCGCCGCCAAGGAGCAGAACGCCGCCGGCGTGTCGGCGGAAGCCGCGAAGATGGTGGCCCTGTTCAAGGACGCCCAGGCGTTCTGGACGGCTCGCAACAACGCGGAAGCCGCGGAATGGGCGGGCGCGGCGATGGGCCACGCCGACGCCGTTGCCAAGGCGGCCGACATGGGCGCAGCGATGGGCCACATGAAGGAACTGGGCGGCACCTGCCAGGCCTGCCACGCGAAGTATCGCGACAAAGACGCGAACGGCTTCATCATCAAGAAGGGCTAGTGCGTGGGGCACCCCTTGAAGGGGTGCCCTACTTCACCACGGCGGTGGCCACAATCGTGACACCGCCGTCGGTCATCATCGTCACGGTCACGCTCGCCCCCGCCGTCAGCTCCTGCTTCAGATCCGACAGCCGCACGAACGCCCCGCCGGCCTTGAGTTCCAGCGAACCATAGGACGCGACCGTCAGCTCCTTCACGGGCTTGCCGCCGTCGATCAGCTCGACCTTCCCAGCCGCCTCGCTCTTCGCCGACACCACGTAGATGTCGTACATCGTCGGGTTGTTGATCACCATGTAGACCGACGCCGGCGCGGCGGACGCCGCCGGCGCCCACGCGTCAGACGCGGTAATGGCGGGCTGTGCATGAGGTGTCGCAATCAGCAACGCGACGACGAGAGCGGTAGGCAGGAATGTCATCAAAAACCTCTGTAACGGTGCCAGGCACTACTTCGGCAGCGGCTGCGGCATGTCGGCGACCACGTAGATCATCGCCGAGACGGCGGCCGCCGCCTTCGACACTTCCTGCGGATCGATGCGATCGATGGTGTCGGCCGGCGTGTGGTGGATGGTGAAGTACTTCGTCGAATCGCCGGAGTAGGCCATCATCGGCACCTTGCCGAGCGTGGCGATCGGGCCGATGTCGGCGCCGCCGCCGCCTTCCGTCACATCCTGGAGCCCGAGCGGCGCGAGCAGCGTGGCAATGTCGGTGACCAGCTTGCGCGCGGCGTCGGATCCCGTGAAGCCGAGACGCGCCGGCGAGAACACGCCGGAGTCGGACTCGAACGCCATGACGTGGTTCGCCGCGTCTTTCGCGTGCTGATCGCGGTAGCCGTTGCCGCCGCGAGTGCCGTTTTCCTCGTTGGTGAACAGCACCACCCGCACGGTGCGCTTCGGCCGGATGTTCAACTTCTTCATCAGGCGCGCGGCCTCCCACGTCACCACGCACCCCACCCCATCGTCCGAGGCGCCGGTGCCGGGATCCCACGAGTCGAAGTGGCCGCCGAGCAGGACAATCTCGTCCGGCTTCTCGCTGCCGCGGATCTCGCCGACGACGTTGAACGACTCGACGTCGGGTTCGAAGTGCGCCTCCATCTTGAGGCGCAGGCGCACGTGGAGGCCGCGGTTGACGAGCCGCTGGATGCGCATGGTGTCTTCAACCGGGATGGCGGCGGTGGGAATCTTCGCCACCGTGTCGTCGCCGTAGTTCATGCCACCGGTGTGCGGCGTGCGCAGTCCCGTGGGGCCCACCGCCCGCACCAGCGCCGCGACGGCGCCATGCTGCGAGGCCATGCGGGCGCCGTTGCCGCGGTACGCCACGGTCTCGCCGTAGTTGGTATAGGGCACGTTGAAGAGAACGATCTTGCCCCTGGCTTCGGCCGCCCGCTTGGTGAGCTCCTCGCCATTGGCCACCACCATCACCTCGGCCTCGATGCCGGCGGGAGGCGTGGCGATGCTGCCGCCGAGACCGAGCAACGGCACGACATGGTGCGGCGGGTTGGTGATCTCGAGGCTCTCGGCGCCGCGGACCCACTTCGGCACCATCACCCGCTCGGTGTGGACGTTCTCGAGGCCGTCCTTCTTCATGGTCTCGGCGGCCCAGGCAATGGCCCGGTTCAGGTTCTCGGACCCGCTGATGCGCTGGCCATAGGTGTCGGTGAGTTCGGCCAGGCGATCCCACGCAAACTGGTCGGCGAGGGCGGCCCTGACCAGCTTGTCGGCGTTGTCGCGATACGGGTCGAGCCAGGCCGGACGGCTCTGCGCCGACGGTGACGCGACCAGGGCCACGGACAGGAGCATGAAGAGGCTGAACGCTCGAGGCATGGGGTTGATTATAGGCGGCGGGGAGCGGGCCGAAGGGTGCAACTCTTGACACCAATTGGCAGGCATCGGTGCTATAAGGTTCCGTTATCGCATTCGTCCGGGACCGTCCCCTCGAGTCCCAGGGCTGTAATGCGGGGGGAAACGTATGAATTGGAAGACTTTGAGAGTGGCGTGGATGACGTCGATCGCGCTGGCGGTGGCACTTGCGGGTGCGGCCGAAGCGCAGCAACAAACCGGTGCCATTACCGGCCGGGCCACCGACACCAGCGGAGGCGCGCTTCCGGGCGTGACGGTGTCGGTGACCAGTCCCAACCTGATCGGCGGTGCGCGCACCGCGGTCACTGATGAACTCGGTGTCTATCGCTTCACGCTTTTGCCGGGCGGCCAGTACACGATTTCGTTCGTGCTCCCGGGCTTCGCGACCTTGAACGTGCAGCAGGTAAACCTGAACGCGGGCGCCACCGCGACCATCAACGGCAAGATGGAAGTGGCGGCGTTGCAGGAAAGCGTCACGGTCACCAGCCAGTCGCCGACCATCGACCTCGAGTCGGCCAACGTCGCGGTCAACTGGGATCAGCAGAAGCTCGACGACCTGCCATCCAGCCGCAGCCTGACCGGCCTGGTGTCGATGATTCCCGGCCTCTACGCGACGTCGTTCGACGTCGGCGGCTCGAACTTCGGCACCGGCTCCGGTCCGGCCGCGCGCACCTTCGGCCGCGCCGGCGGCGGCGTGGTCAGCTACGACGGCATGATCTGGGACCAGACCTACGGCGACTTCGGCACGTATGAAGAAGCGCAGATCACGACGGCCGCCAAGGGCGCCGACGCGATGAACCCGGGCGTGACCATGAACCTGGTGGTCAAGTCGGGCAGCAACGTCTTCAAGGGCGTCGGCTCGGCGAACTACCAGTCCGGCGACTTCCAGGGCAAGAACGTCACGCCCGAACTGCTGGCCAAGGGTTACGCGCCCGGCGTGAACAAGTTCACGAGCTACAAGGACTTCTACGGTGAAATCGGCGGCCCGATCCTCAAGGATCGCCTCTGGTTCTACGCCAGCCACCGCGACGCGTCGTCCGGCAACCTGATCCCGGGCTTCATCAGCCTGGCCGATCGGCAGCAGGTCGAGTTCTACACCAAGCTGCAGGATCCGACCGGCAAGATCACCTACCAGATCACCAAGAACAACAAGTTCGAGGGCATGTTCCAGGTGGGACGCAAGTGGCAGCCGTATCGCACGGCCAGCCGGTACGTGCCGCTCGAATCGACGCAGAACCAGGACTCGTGGTCGCTGGTCGGTCCGTCGTTCAAGTGGCTCTCGATTCTTTCGTCGCGGGCGACGTTTGACGCCAGCTTGCAGCGCGGCGGCTACTGGTGGCCCGACGTGCCATGGACGACGGATGTCCGCAAGACGGATCTGGCGACCAACAACGGCCCGACGCGCGGCGCCTTCCTCGAAACCGATCGCAAGCCGCGACGCTGGCAGTACGGCGCCACCTTCGCGTACTTCGCGAACCTGTGGGGCCGGAACCACGAACTGAAGTCGGGTTACCTCGGTTGGCGCAACATGGTGGAAACCAAGAACATCGGCTACCCGAATCAGCAGCAGTATCGCTATCGCAGCCTCGCCGGCGATCCGGGATGCAACGAGGCGCAAAACTACGATGGCTGTTTCACGCGGCCCGACTCGGTGCTCGTCTACGACTACCCGAACACGACGGCCTCAGGCGAGTGGTACAACTCGGCCTACCTGAACGACAAGATCACCCTCAGCCGCAAGCTGACGCTGAACATCGGCGTGCGATTCGATCGCTACTCGAGCTTCCTGCCCGAGCAGGGCAACCCCGGCACCGGCCCCTTCGCGGCCACGAACATCTACCCTTACAAGGGTGAGGAGAACTTCCCGATCTACCAGTCGCTGGTGCCGCGCGTGTCGGCCGTCTACGACCTGACCGGCGAAGGCCGGGTGGCGGTGCGCGCCAGCTACGGCCGCTATGTCGGCGGCAGTTCCGGCGCGTCGGCGAATCCCGGACCGGGCGGCGCCGACGTCAACCCCAACGCCATCATCACGCGGACCTACTCGAACTGGGATGGCCGCATTCCGTACACGCCCGTCGCCGCCAACCTGACCTCCACGGCCGGCGGAGGCACAAGCCGTACGATCGATCCGAATCTCAAGGGGCCATTCGTAGACGAGTACACGGCCGGCCTCGACCTCGGCCTGAGCCGCGTCGTGACGTTGCAGTTCAATTACGTGCGGAAGATGGACGGCAACGGCAACCAGTCGATCAACCTGGCGCTGCCGTACGAGGCCTACACCGCAACACGGACGGGCATCGACCCGGGTCGCGACAACGTCACCGGCACCGCCGACGACCGGACGCTGATCGTCTACTCGGTGCCGAACACCTATCCGACGTTCGGTCGAAACATCGAGCGTATCGTGCAGGCCGCGGGTAACAACCGCTACCACGCATTTGGCACGACGCTGAACAAGCAGCTCTCCAACAACTACTCGTTCTTGGTGTCGTTCGACGCCGACTATCGCGACCTCCGCGACAACGCGGCGCGGAATCCGAACGAGGCGCTGTACGGTCCACAGTCCGGCAATATCTCAGGTAGCAACCTGGGCACCGGCAACTATCAGTTCGCCGCCTCGTCGTGGAACTACTCGGTGCGTGTGAGCGGCAGCTACCAGCTCCCCTGGGGCCTGATGTTCGCCACCTCATTCCTCGCCCAGAGCGGCGAGCCGTACTTCCGCGAAGTGCAGATTCGCGACGCCAGCAACACCAACATCCCGATCCGCATCGAGCCGCAGGCCGGCCGCTACGAGTGGACGAAGATTTGGGACAACAAGCTGTCGAAGCGGTTCAAGACGTTCGGCAACCAGTCGGTCGAAGGGACACTCGACCTCTTCAACTCGCTGAACACCAACACGATCTTCGGGCAGACCAATCGCAACGGGTCGACCTACCTGGCGCCGACGGACATCATCGCGCCGCGTGTGTTCCGCCTGGGCGTGCGCTACCGCTTCTAGGGAGGAGATCAGGACCCTCTCAAGATCAGGAGACATCGGCCGGGCATTTTGACAGTGCCCGGCCGATGTGCTACCTTGTGCTACATGATGGATATCGAAGTGGCGCGACGCGGCCCAGCTAGTGTCGGTGTCCGTGAATTGCGCCAGAATCTGTCGATTTACCTCGATCGCGTAAAGCTCGGGGAGACGCTGAGCGTCACCGAGTATGGTCAGGTGGTGGCCATTCTCGCGCCGCTGCCGGCCGCACAACTCACCACCCTGGAACGTCTGGTCGGCGAAGGCCGCGCGTCCGCCCCAACCCGATCGCTCAAGGCGCTTCCACCAGCCACGCCCGGCCTGCCGGGCGCACCTCGCAGTGAAGATGTGATTGCGGACCTGCGTGACGAGCGCTTGTGAGAGTCGCGTATTTTGATTCGTCGGCGATCGTCAAACTCGTGCACCTCGAGCCCGAGTCGCAGGCGCTGATCGATTACCTGGGTGATCCGGAGATCGAAGCATCAACGTCGGTGCTCGCCGAAGTCGAGGTGCTGCGGGCGCTGCGGCGCTTGCGCGCGGCCGGCTCGGAGGCCACGGAAGCGATGCGCGGGTTCTTCCTGCTGAACCTCGACGCCGGGATCCGCGAAGACGCCGGGCAGTTGGGCGCGGCAACCCTGCGTTCGCTCGACGCCATTCACCTCGCCACGGCGCTGTCGATCGACGATGAAGTCGAGTTCATCACCTACGACGAGCGCCTGGCGGCGGCGGCCCGCGAGCATCGCCTGCGAGTCGTGCAACCCGGCAGGGCCAGCACGACCAGTTTCGTCCCTGGGGTGTAGGCCGGTAGAATAGGCAACTCAGGTGCCCAAACCAGGGCCGCAGATGACACAGATAGCGCAGAAGGAAATGCCAAAAGATGCCTAAGCCCCTGAAGACTCTGTTGTTATCTGCGTCATCTGTGGCTCTGATGGTGATGTCGGTGTCATCGGCGGCCCCTGAGGCACAATCGGCGGCGTCTGAACGCACCTTTCTGAGTCGCGTGCGCCGCCTCACCGTGGAAGGCAAGCGCGCCGGCGAGGGTTATTGGTCGCCAGACGGCAAGCGCCTGGTGTTCCAGAGCGAGCGCGACCCGGCCAACCCGTTCTACCAAATCTACGTGCTCGACTTCGCCACCGGCGGCACCAAGCGCATCTCGCCCGGCACGGGCAAGACCACGTGCGCGTTCTTCCGGCCGGGCAGCGACGAGATCATGTTCGGGTCCACGCATCTCGATCCCAAGTCGAAGCAGTACCAGGATGACGAGCTGGCCTTCCGCGCCTCCGGCAAGCAGCGCCGCTACGCCTGGGACTACGACGCGTCGATGGACATCTTCGCGTTCAGCGAGAAGACCGGGACGATGAAGCAGTTGACCACGGCCAAGGGTTACGACGCCGAGGGCGGCTACTCGCCCGACGGCCAGCGGATCGTGTTCTCGTCGATGCGCGACGCCTACAACCGCACGCTGTCGGCGGCCGAGCAGAAGCAGCTCGAACTCGACGCCTCGTACTTCGCCGAGGTCTACATCATGAAGGCCGACGGCTCCGGCCAGAAACGCCTCACCGATTTGCCCGGCTACGATGGCGGCACCTTCTTCACGAAAGACGGCCGCATCGTGTGGCGCCACTTCGACGAGGGTGGCCTGATCGCCAACGTCTGGACGATGAAAGCGGACGGCACCGACAAGAAGCAGATCACCGACTTCGGCGCCATGAGCTGGGCGCCCTACGAGCACCCGTCCGGTGAGTACTTCCTGTTTGCCTCCAACAAGCTCGGCTTCGAGAACTTCGAGGTGTACATGGTGGACAAGGCGGGCACCAAGGAGCCGGTGCGGATCACCTACACCGACGGCTTCGACGGGCTCCCCGTGCCGTCGCCGGATGGCACACAGATCGCGTTCACGTCGAGCCGCGCCGGCGGCACCGGCGCCGCCGGCCAGATCTACCTGGCGCAGTGGAACCACGAGGCGGCGATGGCGGCGCTGAAGGCAGCTCCGCCGCGCAAGCCAGGCGGCAAGTAGGTAGTGCCAGGAGGCCGGCACTTCAGTGCCGGCAGCAGAGACACGAACATGAAAAACACATTTCGCCTGATTCTTGGCATCGTCGCCACGGCTTTCCTCGTGGCCACCCCGCACGCGCAGACGGCCACCGCCGTGCAGTCGCGGACCAGGACGCACGTCGAGACGCTGGCCTCCGACAAGTTCGAGGGCCGGCTCACCGGTTCGCCGGGCGAGAAGCTCGCCGGCGACTACATCATCAGCGAGCTGAAGCGCATTGGCGCCAAGCCGCTGCCGGGGATGACCGACTTCCGCATTCCGTTCACGTTCACGGCCGGCTCGAAGGACGGCGGGACGACGGTCACCGTCACCAAGGACGCCGGCGGCGCGCAGACCTTTACCGGGGCGACGACGGTGCAGGCGCTGTCGTTCTCTGATACCGCCGAGGCCACCGGGCGGGTCGTCTTCGCCGGCTATGGCCTGGTGGTGCCCGAGGCGCAGAACTTCGGCTACGACAGCTACGCCGGCCTCGAGGTGAAGGACAAGATCGTCGTGGTCTTGCGTTACTTCCCGGAAGACGCCGACCAGAAGACGCGCGCGATTCTCGCCCGCTACGCCGACCTGCGCTACAAGGCGCAGGCGGCCCGCCAGCGCGGCGCCAAGGGCATGCTCGTGATCACCGGACCGCGCTCGCCCAACGCCGGCGCCGTGGTGCCGATGAGTTTCGACACCGCCATCGCCGGCTCCGGCATTGTCGCCGCCAGCGTCGGCAGTGACGCATTCGCGCCGATCATCGCGGCGTCGGGCAAGTCGCTGGAAGAGGTGCAGAAGGAGTTCGACAGCGGCAACCCGCACGTGGCGGGCTTCGCCATCCCCGGCATCATGGTGACGCTGAAGGCCAACGTCATCCGCCAGCAGCAGACCGGCAACAACGTGGTGGCCTACCTGCCGGCGACTACCCCGACGACGGGCATCAACAAGCCGTGGGTGGCGGTGGGCGCCCATTACGATCACCTCGGCCGCGGCACCACCGGTGGGTCGCTCGCGGGCCAGGATGAGAAGAACGCCATTCACCATGGCGCCGACGACAACGCCTCCGGCACGGCCACCGCGCTCGCCGTGGCCGAGGCCTTCGGCAAGCAGGCGCGCAAGCGCAACCTGCTGATCGCGTTCTGGTCCGGCGAAGAGCTCGGCTTGCTGGGCTCGAACGCGTTTGTCACCAAGCCGCCCTTCCCGCTCGAGACGATGGCCGCCTACCTCAACTTCGACATGGTGGGCCGCGTCGCCGATAACAAGCTCACCGTGCAGGCCACCGGCACCAGCGCGATGTGGCCGAAGCTGCTCGAGCAGGCCAACGTCGCCGCCGGCTTCGACCTCGTGCTGCAGGAAGATCCCTATCAGCCGACCGACGTCGGCAGTTTCAACATCGCGAGCGTGGCCTGCCTCACCTTCTTCACTGGGGCGCACCAGGAGTACCACAAGCCCAGCGACACCGCCGAGAAGATCAACTACGAGGACCTCGTCCGCGTCGGTGAGCTGGCCTCGGGCGTCGTCAAGCGGCTGATGGATTCGCCCGACGCCCCGCTGTTCACCAAGGTCGAGCAGAAGACCGAGACCGGCGGCCGCGCCGGCCTGCGGCTGTTCACCGGCACCATTCCCGACTACGCCTCGGACGTGAAGGGCCTGCTGCTCGGCGGCGTGATTGGCGGCGGCCCGGCGGAACAGGCCGGCCTCACCAAGGGCGACGTGGTCATCGAGATTGCCGGCCAGTCGATCACCAACATCTACGACTACACGTTCGCGCTGGAGTTGCTGAAGATCGGCCAGCCCGCCAAGGTGGTGTTCATGCGCGGCGGCGAGCGCAAGGAAACCACGCTGACGCCGGCGGCGCGCAAGTAACGGTGTCGGGCACCGTTCCAGGGTTTGCGATCGTCGGCAAGGTCGCCGACTTCGAGCCGGGCAAGGGCCGCATGGTGGTGGTCAGCGGCCGCCACGTGGCGCTGTTCCGGCTCGGCGACCAGTTTCACGCGCTCGACAATCTCTGCCTCCACCGGGGCGGGCCCCTCTGTGAGGGCCCGATCGACCGGGGCGTCGTCACCTGCCCGTGGCACGGGTGGTCGTATGAGATTGCCACCGGCACCATGGTGCAGGATCCCCGCGTCGGCGTCTCGCGCCACGAGGTGCGGATCGAGGGCGACGCGGTCGCCGTTCGGCTGACGGACTGAGACGCGAGCGACGCCGCCGGGGGGCGGGCGCCGGGGTCGGCGAGGCGAGCAACGCGTCCAGCGTCTGCTGGAACGCGGCGAACGACACCGCGCCGTTCAGCCGGCGCAACGCCCGCACCTTGCCGCCTTCCATGGTACCGATGAAGAACATCGGCGTGCCGCCGACACCGGCGCGCGGTCGAGATCTCGCTGCGTCCACAGCACTACCTGTAAGCCATCGCCCACACGATGATTTTCGTGTACTGGGGATTCTATTGGCCTCCCATTCAAGAGGCGGCTCCCCTGATCGCGGCGCAGATCGTTTTTGCGTACGCCTTTGACATCCTCACCGGCGCGACCCACATCACGTGGGGTGAGGAAATCGCCACGCTGCTAACCATGCCGCCGCAGATGTATCTCTTCATCTTCCTGGTCACACCGTGCCCTTCTGGGAAGACGCATGCCGTGACGGACGGGTGAAGGCATGCGGGAACCTGGACGCAGATCAACGCGCGGTACTGTAATGGCGGATCGGGGCTTTCGCGGCAGGCACGCGGACATTCAAGCACGACGACCCCAGGATAGAAGACTACGCGCTCTTGCTTCAGGAGGGACGGGGCCCCATCGCCGACACGACGTCCTTCGATGTCTACGCCCGAGCTTGCGCACAGCGATGGGTTGCGGGTTGTGGAAGCCTCGGCGACGCCTACTTCCAGAAAGGGGGCCCGGACCGGCCTCGAGGGGTGACGCTCTGGCAGCAAGCCTGCGACAACGGACATTCGGGCAGTTGCGCCAACCTTGGCGTGATGCACCGTCTTGGAGACGGGGTTCCAAAGGACAACTCCAAGGCGGCTGCTGACATCAAGAGGGCCTGCGACCTGGGCCTTGAACGTGCGTGTGGTCTTGCAAAGGAACTGAAGGACGAAGGCTACTAAGGTCAGCCGACCCTCAACTCCAGTAGTAGACGCGGTCGCGATCTTTGCTGAGGGCCAGAAAGCCCCCCATGGTGACCCGCGCCCGTGGGCCCTCGACAGGGGCAATGCGGTGCAGGCACCGGCCCGACGCCAGCAGGAAGAAGTCGCCGACATCCAGGGTGAACTTCGCGGAGTCGAATCCCTGTTCAACGGCCTCGAGATTCCATGAATGCCCGTTGGGCATCTTCGGCGGATTGGGCGTATCCGGCGTGACCGCATAGACGCACAGCTCGCCGCCGGCTTGGGGCCGGCGCAGCAACGCGACGTAGCTGATTAGCGTCCGCGTATCGACCGTGGGTGCCAGCTCGTTGTACAGCGACAGCGGGTAGTGGTAGTCGTGATGCAAACCGATCTGCTTGCCGTTGACCAGCCGGCGCACGGTGAACGGCACGTACGACCGACCATCCGCCGCCTTCGCAACTTCCACCGGCCGGCCGCCGGCGAAGCGGCCGAGCAGCTCAGTGACCTTCGCCGCCGGCTCGAAGCCTGCGTCAAAGACATCCTGGGCCTCGGCGCTGTGCTTCTCGGCGCTTTCAAGATAGGCGTCGAGAGAGGCGCCGCGCGGCGCCTGGTAGGTAGGCGTCGCTGGCGTGTCGGTGCCGAGAATCTGGATGTCCTCCACCGGCATCTTCACGTTGGGCCGCGCCCAACCGGGGTCGGTGTCGTCGCGGTCCAGGCGATCGCCGACGGCGGCGAGCGGACCTACCGCCAGCGCCTTTCGCACGATCAACACATCAAGCTGGTCGTCGTACATCTGCGCGATGGCGTCGGCCACATCGTCCGCAGCGGCAGCGTTGACGTCGACGGAGCGGATGCGGCGGCTGTCACTAGTGGTGTTGGTCATGAGGAACCTCTCAACTCCTCGGCCATTCTATCCGACCAAAAGAAAACGGGCACGCCCGAAGGCGTGCCCGTTGTCTCAAGCCGAATCGGGCTAGACCTTACCGGCGGTCCCGGTCGTCGTCATCGTTGTCGTTCTTGGCGCTGCCCTTGTACTTCTTCCCCTTGTGCGACCAGTCCTTGTCCTTGTCGTGGTCGTGCGTGGAGTTGCTGCAGTCGTCGTCGTTGCCACGCTTCTTCGTCACCTGGATGGTCACGCGCTCGGTGTGGCTCGCGATGCCGCTGGTGCTTCGGGCGACGTAGTAGAACGTGTCGGTGCCGGTGAACCCGGCGGCCGGCACGTATACGAAGGAGCCGTCAGCAGCGAGGGTCACGGTGCCGTGCGACGGGTTGCTCCACAGCTCGATGGTGGTGGGCGTCTTCCCGTCGTTCCTCCGCACGCCAGACTTGGCGGTGAGGGTCAGGGTCGTGTCCTGCTTCATCGAGTAGTTGTCCTTGTTGGTCTTCGGCGTCCCGGCCGCGCACACCACGTCGTCATCGTCGTCGTGGTCGTTGTCGTCGTTGTCGTGATCGTTGTCGTCGTTGTCGTGGTGGTCGCCGTCGCGATCGTGGTCGCAGCCATCGCCCTTGCGGTGGCCGTTGCGGCCCTTGTCGTGATCGTCGCCATCACCCGTGTAGTGGTGGTGATGCTTCTTGCCCTTCGGCGGGCACGGCGTGGAGATGGTGATCACCACCGTAGCGGTGTTGCTGAGGCCACCGAAGCCGTCGTTCAGTTGGTAGGTGAACGAGTCGGTGCCGTAGTAGTTGCCGAGCGGCAGATACGTGAAGCTGCCGTCGACCTGCGGCGTCACCGTGCCGTGAGACGTCGCGGAGATCATTGCGACGGTGAAGCTGTCATTGTCCCCGTCGGAGTCGTTGGTCTTGACCCCCGGAGCGGCAATCGTCAGCGTGGTATTCCACTGACCCGTGTAAGCATCGTTCACTGCCACTGGCGCCACGTTGGTTAGTGTGATGGTGCCGTTCGTGATCGAGACGCTGTAGTTCCCGAGCTTGCCGTTCGGGTCGTTCAGCGCCGCCACAATCAGGTACGGCCCCGGGATGTTAGTGGCGGCCGTGGTGTAGAACGCCGTGATGCCATCTCCAGGCATGACACCGGTCAACGTGCCATCGAGCAGCGGGTTGGGCGCGGTGTGCGAGCGCACCTTGTCGTTGGTCGTCACGCTCAGCGCCGCCGGCGTGATCGCGAAGCTACCGGTGTCGGAGCTGGGTGCGTAGTTGCCGTCGCCCGGATAGTTCGCGCTCGCGCCCGCCGTTCCAACGTTCGTGTGGTTGGAGTGGGTCACCGGCGTCACGGCCTGGTTGAGACCACCTGGACCGGTGACCGTCGCCGTGCAGACTGCCTGCGGCGCGCCCGTGTAGGTCACGCTAACCGGGCAGCTCACCACCGTGATGGTCGCTGCCGGCGTGATCGCGAAGTTCTCCGTATCGGAGCTGGGCTGATAGTTGGTATCGCCCGGGTAGCTGGCACTAGCGCCCGCGGTCCCGACGTTCGTGTTGTCGGAGTAGTCGACCGGCGTGACCGCCTGGTTGAGACCACCTGGGCCCGTCACCACGGCCGAGCAGACCGTCTGCGGCGCGCCCGTGTAGCTGACACTCGCCGTGCAGGTCACCACCGTCACCGAAGGCGCCGGGGTAATGGCAAAGGTTTCGGTGTCGCTGCTGGCCGTGTGGTTCGCATCACCGACGTAGCTGGCGCTTGCCGTCGCCGTGCCGACGATGATGTTGTCGCTGTGGCTGACTGAGAGCACTTCGCTCAGCCCACCGACGCCCGTGACACTCGCGGTGCAGGCCTCAATCGCCGCGCCTGTGTAGACCGCGCTCGCCGGGCAGGTCACCACCGTCACCGTGGGCGCCGGGGTGATCTCAAACGTTTCGGTGTCGCCGCTGGCCGTGTGGTTCAGGTCACCGCCAAAGGCCGCACTCGCCGTCGCCGTGCCGACGTTGACGTTGTTGCTGTAGCCGACCGACAGCACGTCGTTCAGCCCACCCACGCCCGTGACGCTCGCGGTGCAGGCCTCAATCGCCGCGCCGGTGTAGGTCACGCTCGCCGGGCAGGTCACCACCGTCAGCGACGGCGCCGGGGTAATGGCAAACGTTTTGGTGTCGCCGCTGCCCGTGTGGTTCTGATCACCGCCGTAGCTCGCACTCGCGGTCGCCGTGCCGACGTTGACGTTGTCGCTGTAACTAACCGACAGCGCGGCGCTCAGCCCGCCTACGCCCGTGACGCTCGCGGAGCAGGCCTCAATCGGCGCGCCCGTATAGGTCGCGCTCGCCGGGCAGGTCACCACCGTCACCGAGGGCGCCAGCGTGATATTGGCAGTCGTGGCCATCACGGGGCCAATGTTGTAGTTGCCAGCATCGGTGCCTGTGAGGGTGAACCCAAGACCGGACACTGCGATGCCGTTGGCGACGTTTGCGTCGGCGAACGAGACGACAGCACCTGTGAAGGCGCAGGTCACATCGTCGCCGGCCAAGAAGCCCGCCAGGGTGCAGGACGTGACCGACGCGGCGGTGGTCCCGTCGAAGACCTTGTTGGCGGCGGTGAACGTCGCCGTGACCGTGATCGGCGTCCAGTTCGCTTCAACGATGTTGGACGAGAGGGTGCCGATGGTCGCCTGGATCTTGTCCTGACCCGCACCGCCCGTGTCGGTATACGTGAAGGTGGCGAGGCCGTTTGCGCCGGTCGTGTTGGTGCCGCTTTGGCCGGCGTTCGGGCCGGTCAGAATCGTGAAGGTGACCGTGGCGCCGGGCACCGGCGTGCCGCCCGTGCTCTCGGCCTTGGCCGTCACCGTGTGGGTGCCGCCGTAGAGGGCCGTGTTCGTGGCCGGGCTAAGGCCTACCGTAGAGAACTTATCTTCGTCGGGCAGCACCAGGGCCACCGGCGACAGGATCAGTTCCGCGATCGAGTTGCCAAAGTTTCCCTGCACGCCTGAGATCAGGTGCATGCTTGCCCAATTCCCGCCGGTCGTGGTGGTCGGGTTGGACTGGTTGTAGACCAGGTAGTCCTGATAGTCGGCATACCAGTCGTCTTCCACCCCCGTTGTGCCGAGGAACTTCCACGGACGCGTGCTGCGGTTGACGTTCGAGAGCGTGGTGACGCCCTGCAGCTTCAACCCTTTGAAGTTGTTGAACATCGCATAGCCGCAGCCGTGGTTGGCAGCGCACGACCAGGCCTGACCGCCGGTCCAGCGGAGGTTGATCCAGTTGACTACCGAGGGAGCCTTGATGGAGTCCCCGGTCCAGGCCATTCCCTGCAGCGGAATGCCACCCTTTTCGGTGGTCTGGTAACTCCCGGCATTCGGATTGCAGTCATCTCCGTAGTCCCAGCCGCCGTCGTTGTTCAAGTGGCAATTAAGCGCCCACTGGAATTCGGTCTTGACGAACGCCGGGACGGTCGCGCCGCCCGCCTCGGCTGCAAGGTACGCGAGAATGTCCCAGCCCACCGTGGACCCGTCGTGAACGGTCGAGTTGTAAGAATAGTACCAACTGCCTCGCCCATTGCCGCTGTCCCCCTGCCCCCACGACAGACCGTTGGTCAGGCGCTGCAGGATCTCGCCGAACGTCTTGCCGTTCGTATACCCCGCGACTTCTGTATTGACCCGATTGAGCGCGCCGCTTCCCGCGAGCGGCAGCATCGCGATGGCCGACGCATACCCCTCGGGGGAGGGCGCCTTCAGTGCGGTGGAATCGCCCGCAGCGACACCCAAACCGGCCACGCGCGGGTCGCCTGCCCCCTGGCTGCCGATCGAAAGTGTCGAGAGATTCGCGATCACGAAATTGAGCCCGCGACGGACGACGTACTTCTCGTACAACCCCGTGGGCGCGCTGCCGTTGTTGGGCAGTTTGTAGCCGTGGTTCTGGAACGCAAGAACGACCAGCGCCGTTTCTGCTGAGCCATAGCCGGCGTTGGTCCAGTAGCCCTGGGGGTTCGTGTCAAAAGTCGTCCGGTTGGCGTGGCTGTACCACATGTACCGCAGGCCATCCTGGATGGCCATGTTGATACCCAGGCTGCGATTGTTGTCACCTGTCGCGCCACCGGGAAGCAGCGCCGCGTCAAACACCTGCACATTAACCGTGGCAACCTCCAAACCGACGGTCAGCGTCGCCGTGAAGGTCCCCTGGTTCGCGTAGGTGTGGGCATAGGCCTTGTACGACCGGTCGGCGCCGGTGCAATTCTGGACCGGAGTGGCATCGCCAAAGTCGAGCGTGCAAGTAGCGGCGCTCGATTGCGTAGTGATACCCCACACCACAACGGGCACGCCCTTGCGCGCATCGCGCTTGGGCATCATCAGCGTGTCGGCGGATACAACGGGCGCCGCGGCGGCGAGCATGAACGCCGCCAGGCCGATCAGGCGCGCCAGGCGGGTGCTCAGGAACGATCGTGAAGTGGACATGGCAGTCTGGATGACCTTCATTAGTTGGTCCTCAGAATCAGGGTCGCCGGAACTTCCACGTCGGCGCCGTCCTGCGAGTACTTGACCGTGACCTGAATGGGGAGGGTACGCGAGGGCGTGGCTGAGGTGTCGAACACCCGCCGCTGGGAGTCACTGGTAGCCGAACCCTCGGGGGCCACGTCCCCGATCACGACTTCCGCACCGTCACTAAAAACCACCCGGACATTGGACGCTGACGTGCTGCCGCCGTTCGTCACCTGGATTGTGAACGTCGCATCTGCAAGGTTTTCCTGGACCAGGACTTCGCTGGCCACCATGGTGGCCGACAAGTCGTCTGACTTGGCGATGGCGGTAGTCATCGCTCCTGCAATGGCGAGCATTAACGCCAGGATTAGAACGGAGGTGCGACTCATGTGAGACTCCTGATGACAGAAACGGTCATTGCCAGACAAATACGTGAGGGACATCATCAGGGAGCAGGGTCGGAGGTGTCAAACAAAATGTATGCAACTTAAGCATTCGCTGATTAATGTTTGCACACAGTGCAGTTAAGTCTTTTGTTTACATTGGTTTATATTGACACTGGTCACGGCCTGCCAGGTGACGTCAGGGTCGGACAGAACAGACTTTGTCGCGTGCTCTAGCGTCAGGATCTGGTGTCATGACCAATTTGGTTGGGTCTAAAACATCGTCCGCGCGGGTTCAATTGAGGGTCGGTTAGAATTGCGCGGTGAATTCTTCGATCCGCCTACTCGGCTGCATTTGGTTCACCCTGGTTCTGAATGCAACGGCTGCCTCACCGTCACCCCAACCTTCGACGGCTCGCAGCCAGGTCGAAAAACTGGGCGAGCACACATATCGGGTGGGCGCATTGCTGGTCGATACCGCCAGGCGCGACGTCACCGTTCCCGGGACGCTGAATGACGTCACGACCGTCGAGTTCATCGCCAATGCGAAAGATGGGGCCAAGGCGTACGAAAGCGCCGTCACCCTGGATACGGATGCCATCAGCTTCAATGCCGCGTTGTTGCTGATCGGCCTCGACCCGGCTCGATCCCGGCCCTCCAAGGTGCAATTCGATCCCATCGCGCCCGAAGGCGACCCGGTGGAACTGTGGATTGACCTGCCCGGGGGCGACAAGACTCGTCGCGTCCAGATCGAGGAGATTCTGTTCGACCAGGGGACCAAGAAGACGATCCCGGCCGGTCCGTGGGTTTATGCGGGATCGACATTTGTCACGACCAGCGATGGTCCGAAGTTCCTTGCCGAGGCTGATGGCGTGCTAATCGGCCTGATGCATGGTCCATCGGCCATCATCGACAACCCTCGTAACGATCTGCTCGGCCGGTTTGGCGCCATCATACTGAATCCGAAGCTGGTCAAGGCCGGCATGAACGTGTCGTTGACCATCCGGGCGCTGCCGCTGCCGGGACGCCCGAAACCAAAATAGAATTTTCCCGTCCCTGTCCTTTGAGGTCTCGAATGAAACGCCTATTTTTTGTCGCGCTGTGCCTTCCGTTTGTCGGCGCAATGCCAATCGCCGCCGATCAAGTCCAGCCCGCCGCCAAGCCGGCCGGCCCCGCCTTCAGCGCCGAGACGCGGCAGCAGCTGATCGCCAGCCTGAACCGCGGCGCCGAGTACGTGCGCAAGGCGCAGAAGCCGGACGGCACCTGGGAGAATCACCCGGGCGTCACCGCCATGGTCGCCGCCGCCCTGCTCCGGCAGACCGGCGTGCCGCGCGAGAAATCGCTGCAGACCACGGGCAAGACTCTCGACTACCTGAAGTCGCTGGCCAAGCCCGACGGCGGCATCTACGAGAAGATGATCCCGCACTACATCACGGCGGTGTCGGTGCAGGCGCTGGCCGCCGGCGGCCGCGCCGGAGACAAGGCCATCATCGAGAGGGCGCGCGCCTATCTCGCCGACCATCTGCTGGACGAAGGCGAAGGCATCCAGAAGAACGACAAGTTCTACGGCGGCATGGGCTACGGCGGCACCAGCGACGGCGGCATCGCCGACATCATCAGCCTCGAGTACGGCTTGCGCGCCATGAAGGAAGCGGAGCTGCCGGCCGACGATCCGGCCTGGCAGAAGGCCATCACCTTCCTGCAGCGCACACAGAACCACAGGGAAACCAACGACCAGTCGTGGTCCACCAACGACGGTGGCTTCGTCTACTACCCCGGCTACAGCCAGGTTGACGCCACCACGCAGTCGTACGGCAGCGGCACCTACGCCGGCCTGATGAGCTACGCGTGGGCCAACCTGCAGAAGAACGATCGCCGCGTGCAGAACGCGCTGAAGTGGATCTCGGCCAACTACACCGTGGACGAGAACCCCGGCATCGGCACCAAGGCGCTCTACTACTACTACATGGTGTTCGCCAAGGCGCTACAGGCGATGGGCGACCCGGTCGTGGTTGACGCCAAGGGCGTCGCGCATAACTGGCGCGAAGACCTCGCGAAGAAGCTGATCGCGCTGCAGCATCCCGAAGGCTTCTGGGTCAACGAAAACCCCGCGGAGATGCAGGGCAACCCGGTGCTCGTCACCAGCTTCACGATGATGGCGATCGAGGCGATCCTCCAGTAACCTGTCCTGAGCGAGCCGAATGGCGAGTCGAGGGATGAGTCGTACGATCGCGCTCATCGCGATCGTGGCCGGCGTCGTCATCGGCTCCAAGTTGCTGGTCGAGAACATTCTCGGCATCAACCTGGAGCCGTGGGCGCGCTCGTGGGTCGAACACGCCGGTCCCGCGGGCGCCGCCACCATCGTCGGCCTGCTCGCGGCCGACGTGTTCCTGCCCATCCCGTCCAGCTTCGTCATGGTCCTCAGCGGCGCCGCCTTCGGCGTGGGGTGGGGCGCGCTGCTCGCCTTTGCCGGATCGATTGGCGGCGAGTGGCTCGGGTTCGAGCTGGCGCGCCGCTACGGCACCGGCTTGTCGTCACGGTTCGTCGGCGATGCGAATGAAGTTGAGCGGCTCAACCAGATCCTGCTGAAGCACGGCGCCGCGGCGGTCGTCGTGACGCGCGCGCTCCCGGTGGTGATGGAAACCATGAGCGTGGTCGCCGGCCTGTCAACCATGCGCCGCCGCACGTTCCTGGTGGCGTCGGCGATTGGGACGGCGCCAATCGTGCTCGTCTACGCCTATGCCGGCGCGATGTCGCGCGAGACCGGTAGCCTCGTGCCGGCCATCGTGATCCTGGTCGCGGTGGCCGCGGCCGGGTGGGTCTGGTACCGCGCGCGGATACAGTAAGTCCGCCTGAAGGCGGACGCCACATTTACTCCGAAGGGGCCTTCTTGCGGAGCGTGGCGCGGTTGACGCCCAACAGTTCCGAGGCCTTCACCTGGTTGCCGTTGGTGATGGCCAGCGCCTCCTTCACCAGTGCCGTCTCCACCGCCTCCACAATCTGATGGAACAGGCGATTGGATTGCGGCGAATCCACCAGCCGTTCCTGCAGCGCCGCGCGCACCGCGCGGTCGAGCCCTGAGGCGCCGTCGGTGCCGGCCTGGAACACCGAGTCGGTGAGGAAGGCGATGTCGTTCGAGGTGATGATGTCGCCGCCGGCCAGGATGGCGGCGCGGGTCAGCACGCGCTCCAGCTCGCCGCTGTTCCCGGGCCAGCGATGTTCCTGCAACCGCTTCAGGGCCTGCTCATCCACCCCTTTGATCGATCGATTCAGCTTGGCGTTGATCGAACCGATGAAATGCCGAATCAGCATCGGCAGGTCGTCGCGGCGCTCTCGCAAGGGCGGGATGTGGATGGTGATCAGCGAGATCACGTCGTAGAGCCCGCGGTTGAAGTGGCCGGCCGCGACTTCCGCGGCCAGGTCGGCCGAGGTGGACGCCAGCACGCGCGCCCGGATGCGTTCGGTGGACCGCGCGCGGTCGCTGTCGGTCAGCGCCCGGGCCAGCCGCGCCTGCAGGGCGGCCGGCATCGCCTCGATGTTCGAGAGGTGGAGCGTGCCCGTGGCGCCGGAGAACAACGCGCTCTCGAGCGCCGCCACCGGAATGGTGCAGTTCACCCGCACCAGGGGCTCGTGCCGCCGCTCGCTGCTGTCGTGGAGCATGGCCACGGCTAGGCTCTTGCCGGTGCCGTGCTCGCCCACGAACAGGGCCGGCACGTCGTTCTTCGCCAGCCGGCCGATCATCTTGTAGAGCTCGGCCATCGCCGGCGTATCGCCGACGAGCCGCGGCACCACCGGTTCCGACGGTTCGGCGTCGCCGGCAACCGGCTGGCCGGCGGCCAGGGCGCGGGCAATCAGCCGGCGCAGCGCGTCGAGGCTGGGCGGCTTGGTGATGTAGTCGAACGCGCCGGCCTTCATGGCGTCGATCGAGGTCTGGCTGGTGCCGTATCCCGTCATCATCACCACGCACAGGCCCTGGTACTTCGCCTGCACCCGGTCGAGGGCCTGCAGCCCATCCACCCCTGGCATGCGGATGTCCATCAGCACGAGGTCGGGGCGGCGCTCGTCGATCGCGGCCAGCCCGTCGGCGGCGTTGCTCGCCACGCGGCACGCGTGGCCTTCGATCTCGAGGAACCGGCGCAACGCGCCCGCCACGGACGCGTCGTCGTCGACTACGAGGATGTCAGCCATGATTGGATGCGCCGAGGGGCAAGGTCATCATCGCACGCGTGCCCCGCGGTTGACGAGGCGTGAGGGCAATGCGGCCGCCGTGGCTTTCGACAACGGCCTTGGCATTGACGAGGCCGAGGCCGACGCCGCCGGGCTTCGACGAGACAAACGGGTCGAAGACGCGGTCCATGATCTCGGGGTCGATACCTTCGCCGTCATCGTCGATCTCGATCACCACATGGTCCCCGGTGGCGCGCGTCCTGATGTCAAGGACTCCGCCGTTGGGCATGGCATCCCCGGCGTTGCTGATCACGTTGAGCAGGGCCTGCGACAACCGCTCGGGGTCGATGTTGACCAGCGGCAACCGGGCCGGCAGGTCCAACTGGACCGCGACCTTGCGGTGCAGCAGCCGGGCGTCGAGCTGGCGGAGCACGGTACGGATGAGCGCGTTCAGGTCGGCGGGCATGCGCCGGATCTCGCCCGGCCGCGCCAGCTCGATCAGGTCGCGAATCACCGACTCGAGCTGGCTGATGTCGTCGAGCACGGCGCCCACGAGCGTGCCGCTGCGCGCGTCGCCCTTGACGCGCGACTCGAGCAGCTGCGCTTGGATCTTCATCGAGGCGAGCGGGTTGCGAATGTCGTGCGCAACCCGGGCGGCGAGCAGACCGGCGAGCGCGAGCTTCTCGGACCGCACCAGCGCGGATTGCGACGCGTCCAGCTGATCCAGCATCTCGTTGAACGCCTGCCCCAACCGCCCCACTTCGTCGGTCCCGGCGCGGGCGCGGCCGCGGCCGCCGCCGGCGACGTTGTGGGTGAAGGTCACCAACTGCTCGAGCGGCGCGGTGACGCGCCTGGCCACCACCTGGCTGATGAGGACGAGCCCGGCGAGGCTCGTCAGCGCGGTCAACAGGATGGTGCGCGCCACGGTGCGAATGGCGGCGGCGGCTTCGGTGGTCTCGACGATCACGGCCACCAGCACGCCGGGCCGGTCCGACACCGGGCGGTAGGCGGCGTAGCACGGGGCATCGCAGTCCAGCGCGTGCACGAGGCCCGCCACCCCGGCGGCGCGGGCGGCGCGGGCGTCTTCGCCGGACGTGACGGTGCGAATCAACCGGTCGCGAGCGGGGTCGATGGTCGTGGAGAGGACCGCACCGCCGTCATCAAAGGCGACGACGTCGGCGCCGGTGATGGCCTTGACGCTGCGAAGAATGGCGGGGTTGAAGGCGAAGCCGCCACGGCTGATGACATCGGCGGTGTTGAGGATTTGTGACTGGATCCTGGCCTCGAAGGCGCGCGACACCACGAGGAGCGCCAGGAAGGCCGACGCGGAGGTGGCGACCAGCGCGACCACGGCGAACGGGATGACGATCCGATAATGCAGCCGGAGGCGCCATCCCATGGCTCAGAACCCGACAATCCGGTTGGCATAGGCGTCGTGAATGCCGCGGCTGGCGGTCACGAAGTCATGCGTCACCGCCGTGGCTGCCGGCGCGGCCAGCACCGCCTGGTGCTTGTCGAGCAGCCGCGCGAGGCTGACCCCCAGGAACTTGCCCTCGCCCTCGTAGATGTGGGTGGCGTGCTGCAGGCCGGCTTGGCTGGTTTCAAAGACCCCGCTCATCCGTTCGAGGGTGGCGGCACGCTCGAAGTTGAACGCGACGTATCCGCGGACGTCGGCGATCAGCGCCGCCAGCGGATCGGCCGGATCGAGCGAGGCCAGGGCCTGGTCGGCCGCCGGTTCCGCG
Organism: Vicinamibacterales bacterium; assembly: GCA_041659285.1. Classification (NCBI taxonomy): domain Bacteria; kingdom Pseudomonadati; phylum Acidobacteriota; class Vicinamibacteria; order Vicinamibacterales; species Vicinamibacterales bacterium. The sequence goes on from JBAZYO010000010.1 coordinate 136,139, forward strand.
GCGGTGCGCAGTGCGGCCGCCTCTTCGATCAGTCGCAGCCCGGCGGCGCGGTAGTCCGGCAGCAGGGGCGTGGACCGCAGGAAGAGCTCGTTGTGGAAGTGGTAGTTGTAGTTGCGGTCGAGCACGTAATAACCGTCGAGCAGCTTCTCCAGGCTCCTCGCATACATCGCGAGCGCGGTCTGCACGGCCTCCGCTTCAGCGGGCGCCGCGGCCGGACGCGCCGGCACCGCGATGGCCTCGAAGTTGAAGCCGGCGCCGGGCTGCGCCGGATCCATGTAGAAGCTGGGGCTGCCCTGATACGCACCCGGGCGATTCTTGAAACCGAGATAGAGGCCGCCCGAAATCACCACGCCGGCCACCAACGCCATCACGGCCGTCCGCTCGGCGCGGGAGCGCCCGGCGACCGGATCCGCGGGTGCCGCCGGCGGCTGGCGCCATGCATACAGGATCACGGCCAGGATCGTCACGACCAGCGTGATGATCATCAGCGTGCCCAGAAACAGGTTGGCGAGGATCATCTCCAGCGTCAACAGCGCCACCGCGAGCATCGCGGTCCGCTCGCGTCCAAGATCGCGCCACACCGTGTAGCGCGCGGCCATCACGATCACCGCCACGGGCATCGCGAAGATCGCCGCCAGCAGGATGTGGACGATCCAGCGCATGGCGTTGATCGGCAGGTTGTCGATGATCTGGTCGCCCTGCGTGATCACCGGGTAGAACAGCCAGGGCAACACCAGCGGCATCGACACCACCAGCCGCTGCCGGCGATAGAGGTAGACCCCGGCCAGCAGGATGAAACCAAGGCCGACCAGGCTCAGGTACTCGCCCTGATCGATCAGGTACTGGCCCTTGAAGCTGGTCTCGGTCACGGCCATCGCCAGCAGGATCGCCGCCATCGCGGCGGTGATCGCGATCAGCCAGGCCGGGGGGCGCACGGCGTTCATCACGGCTTGACCCCCAGGACCAGCGAATGCGGATTCGGCCGCGGCATGTCACGCACTTCGATGGCGCCGAATCCAGCCGCCGCCAGCCAGCGCTGCATCTCGGTCTTGGCGTGGGCGGAGCCGTGGGCGCTGGTCACCATCATGTTCAACGCGAACGAGGTCGTGAACGGCGGACTGTTCTTGTGGTCGTCGTCGAAGAACACGTCGCTGACAATCACCTGGCCGCCTGGCTCGAGCGCGGCGAAGGTCTTGGTGAGCAACAGCATCACGTTGTCCGGATTCTCGCGGTGCATCATGCCCGAAAGGAGGGCGACGTCGAAGCCCGAGCCGAACGGCGTCTTCAGGTAATCCCCGGGCAGCAGCGACACGCGGTCGGCGAAGCCGGCGGCGTCCACCAGCTCGCGCGTGACTTCGAGCACGCCGGGACGATCGAGCACGGTCGCGGTCAGGCCCGGTGTCCTCGCGCACAGCAGGACGGAATACGTGCCCGGGCCGCCGCCCACGTCGATCAAGCGCGTGCGGCCGGTCAGATCGACGATCTGCGACAACACCGATCCGATGCCCTTGGCGCGTTCGTGCATGGCCATGACGAAGGCGCGCGTCTTGGCCTGGTCTTCGCCGAGAATGGTCTCGGGCGGCATGGTCGGGCGGCCGGACTTCACCAGGCCGGTGAGCCCGCCCCAGGCGGGATAGAGGTCGCGCGCGTAGGTCAGCGCGCCGCCCAGGTATGCTGGACGGCCGCGGACCAGGAACGTCTCGGCCGTCGGCGTGTTGACGAAGCGGTTGCCGTCACGTGTCAGCAGGCCGGCATCCACACACGATTCGAGCACCAGGCGCAACGGCTCCTGCTGAGCGCCCGACTTCGTGGCCAGTTCTTCGGCGGTGAGGGCGCCGCCGGCCAGGGCGGAAAACACGTCGAGCTCGGACGCGGCGAAGAAGATGGCGGACGACCGATACGCGATGGCTAACTGGGTAATGAGGCCGGGATTGGGGGCGTTCTGCGACGGATTCATGTAGCAGGAATAGTAACCCTTCCGGTACAGTCATTGGGTCAGTTACCCATCCCCTCATGTTGACGGTCGTTGAACGCATCCTTGCATCCGCGCTGCGCCAGGGCGCCACTCCCGAAGCCGCGGCGTGGCTCGCCCGCGGCCAGGCGCAGGCCGGCGACAGCTCGCTGCGGCCCCTGCTCGACGCCTACGCACGCGCCTCGCTCCACGCCGGCCGCGGATCACTGCCGATCGGCGCCGCCGGCCTGCAGCAATTGCGCGAGGCCGCACCGGGCGTGGGCTTCGAGCGGTGGACCCAGGACGATGCGGCGCGGGCGCTGTTGCTGATGGCCCGGCGCACCCTGGCGGGCGCCGGGCAGCCGTTCGTGGACGCCGCGCTCGCCTGCTTCGAAGAAGGCGACGCGCGCGAGCAACAGAGCTGGCTGCGGGCGCTGCCGTTGTGGCCGGAAGCCGGCCCGTTGCTGCCGCACGCCATCGAGGCGTGCCGCAGCAACATCATCCCCGTGTTCGAATCGCTGGCCTGCGAGAACCCCTACCCGGCGGCGCATTTCCCCGAGCGCAACTTCAACCAGATGGTGCTGAAGGCGCTGTTCAATTCGATTGCCCTCAGTCGAGTGGCTGGCCTGCCCTCGCGGTTGAACCCCGAACTGTCACGCATGGCGCGCGACTACGCCGCCGAGCGCACCGCCGCCGGCCGCACGGTGCCGGCCGACATCGGGATGGCCCTCCACGACCTGGCCCAGGAGCCTTCATGAAGATTTTCGACCCGCACATCCACATGACGTCGCGCTCGACCGACGATTACGAAGCCATGGCCAAGGCCGGCATTCTCGCCATCGTCGAGCCGGCGTTCTGGCTGGGACAGCCGCGCACGCAGGCCGGCAGCTTCGTGGACTATTTCAACAGCCTGCTCGGCTGGGAACGCTTCCGCGCCTCGCAGTTCGGCATCCGCCACTTCTGCACCATCGGCCTCAACCCCAAGGAAGCCAACAACCCGAAGCTGTCGGACGAAGTGCTGGCGTTGCTCCCGCGCTTCCTGGCGAAAGACGGCGTCGTCGCGGTTGGCGAGATCGGGTTCGATGACCAGACCGACGCCGAGGAGGCAGTGCTGGCGCGACAAATCGAACTGGCCGCCGAGTTCTCGCTGCCGGTCCTCATTCACACGCCGCATCGTGACAAGAAACGCGGCACGCAGCGCACCATCGAGGTGGTGCGCAAGCTCGGGTTTCCGGAGGAGCGCGTGCTGATCGATCACAACAACGAAGAGACGCTGCCCCTGGTCCTGGAAACCAAATGCTGGGCCGGGCACACCCTCTACCCGAACACCAAGATGGACGAGCTGCGCATGGCCGCGCTCGTGAAGAAGTACGGCACCGACCGCATCATCGTCAACAGCGCCGCCGACTGGGGCATCAGCGATCCGCTCAAGGTGCCCAAGACGATCGCGGTGATGCAGGAGCAGGGTATTCCCGACGATGCGATCCAGCGGATCGTGTGGGACAACCCGGTGGCGTTCTTCGCGCAGAGCGGCCGGCTCGACGTCGCCGACCTCGAACAGCGGCCGGCCATCGACCGCGGGCAGAAGTTCGAGACCAACTCGGTGTTGCGCGGGGACCAGCGGTAGGCTGGCCCGCCGGCGATGACCCCGACCGCCGTTCTCAACGTCGTCGGATTGACGAGGGCCCTGATGGGGCCGGACACCCCTCACCTCAACGCGCTGGCGTCGGACGGCGCGATGGCGCCGATCCGCGCCATCACGCCGGCGGTGACCTGCTCCGCGCAGTCCACGTTCCTCACCGGCCTGCTCCCTCGCGACCACGGCATTGTCGGCAACGGTTGGTACTTCCGCGACCTGGCGCAGGTGATGTTGTGGAAGCAGGCGAACCAGCTGGTGCAGGGCGAGAAGGTCTGGGAGACGGCGCGGCGGCGCGACCCGTCGTGCACCACCGCCAAGATGTTCTGGTGGTACAACATGTACAGCAGCGCGGAGTGGTCGGTCACACCGCGCCCGATCTACCGCGCCGACGGCTTGAAGGTGGTGGACATCTACACCAACCCTGCCGAGGTCCGCGACCGCATCGTGGCCGAGCACGGCACCTTTCCGTTCTTCAACTTCTGGGGACCGACCGCCGACCTCCGATCGAGCCAGTGGATCGCCGAGGCGTCGATGTCGGTGGACCAGTGGTTCTCGCCGACGCTGCTGCTCGTCTACCTGCCGCACCTGGACTACAACCTGCAGCGGCTCGGGCCTGACGACCCACGCATCCGCGAGGATGTCCGGGCGATCGACCAGGTCTGCGGGCAGCTGATCGCGCATTGCCGCGAGCGCGGCCGCCGGGTCATCGTGCTGTCGGAGTACGGCCTGGTGCCGGTGACCGGCGCCGTGCACATCAATCGCGTGCTCCGTGAGGCCGGCCTGCTGGCGGTGCGCGACGAGCTGGGCACGGACACGCTGGACGCCGGGGCCAGCGAGGCGTTTGCGGTCGCCGACCACCAGATCGCGCACGTCTACGTTCGCAACCCGGCGCGCATTCCGGAGGTGGCGGCGCTGCTGCGGGCGACGCCCGGCATCGATCTCGTGCTCGATCGCCGTGAGCAACACGAGTTCGGGATCGATCACGAGCGCGCCGGCGAGCTGGTGGCCATCTCCGCGCGCGATCGCTGGTTCACCTACTACTTCTGGATCGACGACCGGCTGGCGCCGGACTTCGCCCGCACCGTCGACATCCACCGCAAGCCGGGCTACGACCCGGCCGAGCTGTTCGTGGATCCGGCGCTGGCGCTGCCGAAGCTGGCCGTCGCCGCCACCCTGGCCAGGAAGGCGCTCGGCTTCCGCTACCTGATGAAGGTGATTCCGCTGGACGCGTCGCTCGTGCGCGGGTCGCACGGGCGCGTGACGGAGTCGCTGGATGACGGGCCGCTGATGATCTCGTCACGACGTGACGGCATTCGAGAAGACGTCGTGGAATCAACGTCGGTGCGCGACGTGATTCTCGGCCATCTCTTTGACTGACAGCCGCAGCTGGGCCACCGAGCTTGGCAGCCACAGATTAGTCACCGATTTTCCCGATAGCTTGGCTTCCCGATCTGTCCAAAGTCTGTGTCTAATCTGCGTCTAATCTGTGGCTGTGATCTGTGGCCTAGGTCCCCGGCACGGCGCGCTGGAACATCAGCGTGAGAGGGAAGCCCGCGGCTGCGGCCAGGGCGAGTACTGGTGCTCCCACAATCACGAGCATCGCCGCATCAACCAGGCAGATCCCGGCCAGCATCCACGGCACGGCGTGGCCGAGGCCGGCGTGCTTCGCCACCCACGTCAGCGCGATCACGTAGCCCCACATCACCACGCCCGCGATCACGACCGGACTGCCGACCACGCCCACCGCCGCCGCGGCCGCCACGCCGTAGACCAGCCCGCGGCACAGCCCCATCACGACCGGCCCGAACGACTGCCCCTTGTGCTTGTAGTCGTAGAAGGTGATGGCCGCCGCCAGCGCCAGCCCCCACGCCAGGGCCGGCTGCGGGTGCGGGCTCCACAGCAACAATCCCTCGCCGGCGGCGATCAACGCCCCTCCGGCGATGAAGGCTTCCGCGCGCGAGACATCACCGGCCGGAATCGGCCGGTCGGCGCGCATCCGCGCGTCGAACTCCGCGTCGAAGGCGTCGTTCAGGAACATGCCGCCCATGTAGAACAGCGACACCGCGGCGATCGCGGGCATCACCAGGCCGAGCGGCGCGCCCGCCACGATCACGGCCGCGAGCACGTTGGTCCACACCGTCGGCAGGTTGGAGATCCGGGCAAGCAGCAGGTAGGCGCGAGCACGCCTTCGCCCCGGGGCTACGGCGGCGCCAGCCCTGGATCGGCGCGGCATCAGGCCTCGAGCCTCGCGCGCGCCCAGGCCAGCTCCCGCGCAATCGCGGCGTTCATGTCCACCGTACGGTACTCGGCCGGCAGTACGTCCCACGTGTAGGTCTCGACTTCGAGGCACGTCGAGCCGGGCATCTGCTTCACGAGCTCGAGCACGGATTCGAGATACGGCTGCGTGGTGTCGAGGTCGCCCATGCGAGCGAGGAAGATCGGCACGTGGAAATGGACGCGCCATTCCCGCCCACGGTGTTGGTCACCGGCCGACAACGCGTCGGGCAGGTCGGTGAACCGGTCGAGGTGCCCGTGCGAGCACTGCACCACCTGGTGTAGGTAGGTGTCTTCGGCAAACCGCGACAGCGCCGCGCGCCCGCGTGACCCTGGTGCGGGATCGGTGACGCGCAGCGCCGAGCTGATCTGGAACTTCGGCACGCGGATGCCGGCGGCGGCCAGGCTCGCCAGCGCCGCCGCCGGATCCTCGAACTCCACCGCCATGTGGCAGGCGTCAAAGCACACGCCGAGGTGACGGCGCATGTCGTCGGCCGTCACTGCGCAGCCACGCCGCCGCGCAAACGACGCCACCGCCGCATCGTCGACCAGATAGCGCGTGAAGAAGTCCACGGCTTCCGCCGTGGTCTCGATGAAGCACGCCGGCTCCGGCTCCACGGCGAGCGCGATGGTGATGCCGGTCTCCCCGCGCAGCCGGACCAGGTGCGCCGCGTGCTCGAGCATGCCGTCGGCAATGGCGTCGGCGTCGCCGGCCGAGTGCAGATGGCCCTTGAAGGCGCCGGGCACGGTGCTGACGCTGCCCTCTTCGCCCGGACGGCTGGACATCAGCGCCGCCAGCAGCGAGGCCAGGCGGTTCGTGTAGGCGACCCGCGCGGGATCGCGCCAGTCCGGCAGGTAGACCTGCTCCTTGACGCGCTGGCCGTGAAACGCGCCGTAGGGAAAGCCGTTGATGGTGGGAACGTAGTAATCCCCGGCCTCGAGGAACGCGCGAAACTCCGCGAGCGCGGCGGGCTGCTCGAGCGCCTCGGCGGCCCTCGCCGACAGGCGCAGGCCGATCGCAAACGGGCCGCCCACGCCGAGGTGCCCACGGATGGCCGGCAGCGAGGCCCGCAGCGCGCGATCCACGTCCGCCCATGCCTCGCCGGCGTGAATGTTGGAACAGTAGGTGAGGTGAAAGCGGTCGCCGACCTTCATCGGCCGACGTTGGCCGGGCGCATCGCCGACAGTTCCTCGATCGACGCGACCACCTCCGCTGCATTCATGTCAGTGACTTCGAAGCCGTCGCCAATGCTGCGCAGCAACGTGATGTGCAGCTCGCCGCCAAGGTGCTCGCGGAACTCACGGAGGCCCGACAGCAGCGACAGCCGGCCGTCCTGATCGCGCTGCTCCAGCGCGTCATCCCACAACTGGAAGCCGATCGCCTCGAGCACCGTCGTGACGCGGGTGGCGGCGGCGCGATCGAGGTAGCCCATGCGGACCGAATAGGTGAGGTCCAGCGCGATGCCGATGGCCACCGCTTCGCCATGGCGCAGGCGATGGCCGGTGATGCCCTCGAGCTTGTGCGCGGCCCAGTGGCCGAAGTCCAGGGGCCGGGCGCTGCCCAGCTCGAACGGATCGCCGTTGCCGCAAATGTGATGCAGGTGCAGTTCAGCGGAGCGGCGGATGACGCGGGCGAGGATGGCGCTGTCGGCGGCGACCTGCGTCGCGTTGGCTTCGATATCGTCGAAGAACGGCGCGTCTTTCAACACCGCGACCTTGACGACCTCGGCGATGCCCGAAATGCGGTCGCGGCGGTCGAGCGACTCGAGAAACTCGAAGTCGTTGATCACGGCGAACGGCGGCACGAAGGTGCCGATGAAGTTCTTCTTGCCGAACAGGTTGACGCTGTTCTTGACGCCGACGCCCGAGTCGGCCTGCGACAGCACGGTCGTCGGCACCCGCACCACCCGGATGCCGCGGTGGGCAATAGCGGCGGCGAACGACGCCGTGTCGAGCACCGCACCGCCGCCGACCACCGCCACGAACGACTGGCGGTCGAGGCCCACGTCGTTGATCTTCTGGAGCAGGGCCAGCGGATGCGCGAGGTCGTTCTTCACCGCCTCCCCGCCGGGGACGATGACCGGCGCCGCGGCCAGTTCGAGGTCGTGCGCGGCCGCGTAGCGCGCGATGCCGTCCACCAGCGCCGGATTGGTGGCCGCCACCCGCGCGTCCACGACCGCGAGCAGGCGATGCCGCCGGGCCGGCTCGAGCCGGCGGACGATGCCGGCCAGCAGCGGATTGTCTGGCGCGAACACACCACGGGTGAAGTGAAGGGGAAACGCAAACGGGACCGAGAATCCGTATTCCATTCGCTTGCCTAGAACCGCGCCCGCAAGCGGGCGAGCACGTTGAGGCCGGGCTCGTCCACGCCGGAGCCGTGCAGCCGATAGTTCCGGTCGGCGAGGTTCTCGCCGATGATCGTCAGCTCCAGGAACGAACCAATCGGGAAGCCGGCCCGCGCCCCGAACACCACGAAGCCCGGCGTCGCGGTGAACATCGGGACCACCGCCGACGTGCCCAGGACGCGCGCCTGGACCTGGGCCAGCGTTTCGCCGGTGGCCACCAGCCGGCCATCGCGAACCAGGCCGCGATCGGTGGCGGTGCCCGAGAAGTACGAGGCGATCGACGCCGCCGTGCGCGTGGCGCCGATGCGGGCGTCACCGAGATCGCCGTCGGTCAGCCGATCCTGGTGCGACGCCGCGAGCACCGTGCCTTCGAGCCACCACCGCGCCGACGGCGGCTGCCAGGTCAGCGACGCGCCGCCCGTGGCCGGGGGCATGCGGCGGCGTGGCGTGTTGAGGTCGAGCTCGGTGCCGTTGGCCATCGACGCGAACACGCGGGCGCGCAGGGCGGCGGTCACGCGCAGGCGCGAATCAGCTTCGAAGCCGCGAATGCGCGAGCGGCTGACGTTGACGCGCGTCACCACCGGACGGGCCTCGCCGCTGACATAGGCGCGGCCCGCCGCGTCCTGCCGGATGATGGGATAGCCGGCCAGATCCTGGCCGACGACGTCGGCGGCAAACACGAGCGTGCGGCGTTCGATGGCGTCGTGGAATTCGAGGTCGAAGACGGTCAGCGAGCTGCTGGCGCGCCCCGAGTACCAGCGCAGCCCGGCCTCGTAGGCGAGCAACCGCTCGGGCCGCAACTGGCCCACGACCTGATCCGTGCTGACCGCGGTGGCGCCGTCGGTGGTGCCGCGGATGCCGCGGAGCTCCGCCGCGCGCCCGGGAGAAATTTCGTAGCCGGCGCCGCCGCTCAGCCCGATCGCGCCGAAGTCGAAGGCGTTGGCGGCGCGGAAGCCGCGGTTCACCGACAGGGTGAGGTTGATCGACGGCGTGACGCTGTAGACGCCGCTCGCGTTGAAGGTGGTGTCGGCGGTCCGGATCGACTCGTCGGGCACGCCAAAGGCCGCGTCGCGGCGCGAGCTGAAATCGAAGCGGCCGTAGCGCAGGCCGCCGCGGACGTGCAGCCGGCCGGGAATCACCTCGGCGTCCTGCTGCCAGAAGACGCCCGCGCTCGTGTAGCGCGTGCCGTCCGGAATGTCCGGGCGGGCGGCCACCCGCGATCCGTTCGGCTCGAACAGCGTGCGGGCGCCGGCGATGTACTCGTCGTAGACCTCGCCGCCGAAGAGGGCCTTGAAACGCGGCGCCAGTGCGCGAGTGGCCTGCACCGAATAGCCCACCGCGGTCGTGGTGTTGAACTGCTCGTCGATGCGCGCGCCGGGCCGCGCCTGCTCGAGCCGGCCGTCGGCCTGGCGGTTCACCGAGACGGTGGCCGACAGTTCGTCGAACACGGCTTGCCGCGCGCTCTCGAACCGAACGAAGCCGAAGTCGAGTTGCTGCGGACCGAACTCGCTGCGGTAGCGGCCGTTGCCGCCCATCTCCTGGTCGTAGCGATGGGAATCACCCTGCCCGGCGTGGCGATACGACAACGACACGCTGCGGCTGGCACCGGCCGGGACGCGCGCGCCGGCCGACACGCCGGCCTGCGTGTAGCCCGTGTTCTCGAGCGTGTCGCCCACCTCGGACGACGGCAGGCCGAGGAAGCGGGTGACGGCGGAATGGGAGTCGCCGCCGCCGCCGGCGCGAAGGTCCGCCGCGGCGCCAACACTCGCCGCCAGGCGCAACGCCACGCCGCGCGTCGTCAGGCCCGCACCAACCTCGCTCGAGCGCAGCCGGTTGGCCGCCCCCAAGGTGAGGCCGAGCGTGCCGCTCGCCTTCGCCGGACCCTTGGCGACCGGTGACTCGGCGAACACGCCGATGGTTCCGCCCAGCGCGTCGCTGCCGTACTGCGTTGAGGCGGGACCGCGAACGATCTCGATGCGATCGAGCCCGGCCGACGGCAGCCACGACACGTACTGGCTCGGGCCGTCGCGCCACGCCGAGGTGTTGTAGCGGACGCCGTCCAGCAAGTAGAGGTTCCGCTGGCCGGTGAAGCCGCGGAGAATCGGCGAGCCTTGCGACGCCGTGGTCTGTTGCGCCAGCACGCCGGCTTCTTCCTTGAGCGCCTGCGTGATGATCGTGTACGGGCGCGCCTGCAGGTCCGCCTGTTGGACCACGGCCGCGCCCTGGGCGACCTGGATGGCGTCCTCTTCGGCGCCCCGCGCCGGGGTCACGATAATCTGCGACGAAAACGGCCTGACGGCGAGGAGGAAGTCGAGCACCACCGGCGTCGGGCCCAATTCCACCGACTGTTGGGCGGTGACAAAGCCGTCCAGCGACATCGTGACCTGGCAGCGCTCCGCCGGCAGGTTATCGAGCCGATATTGGCCGGCGGCATCGCTGACCGCCGAGATCCGGTGGTCGCCGCACTCCACAGCAATACTGGCACCGGCCAGAGCTCCGCCGCTGCCGTCGACAACGCGGCCGGACAGCGATTGCGGGGGGGACGCGAGGCTAAGGATCAGTACAAGAGAGATCATCAGATGACTTAAGCGGATCGAATGTCCCGGTAGAAACTTTAGCGGGCTACCCGTGGCAGGTCAACGGCAAAGGAGGATAAAAGTGCTATCGTCAACCCTCCTGGAGGCTATTCAACATGTCACGAGTTTTATCGGTTTGTGCGGCTTTTCTCCTGTTCCTGTCGGCGGCGATTGGCGCGCAGGGCAATGTGTCGGGCGCGTGGGATCTGAATATCAACGGCCCCCAGGGCGCGATCACTGCCGGAGCCACGCTCAAGCAGGATGGCGAGGCGGTGACGGGAACGTTTGACAGTCCCCAGGGCACCGTGGAGGTGAAGGGCACGTTCAAGGGCAAGACGCTGGCGCTCGCCTTCAACGTCGATGGCCCGCAGGGTCCGCTCGAAATAAAGGTGAACGGCGAAGTCAACGGCGACGCCATCACGGGCATCCTCGATTTCGGCATGGGTACCGCCGACTTCACCGGCGCCAAAAAGAAGTAGGCCGCCGGCCTACTTCTTCTCGGTAAAGCCCGCGGGCAACGCGACCGACGCCGCATCGACGTCGGTCGTCAGCTTCAACATCTCCACGGACGTCGTCAGGATGGTGGCGTTCGCCTTGGCGGGCTCGTCTTTCTTGGCGGCCTTCTTGGCGAGGCCGCCGAGCATGCCGCCCAGCCCGCGTGGCCGCGGGCTCGAATCGCCGGCCTTCTGCTCTTCCGCCGCCGCGCCGGCCGGCTGCACCGCTTCCATCGTCATGGTCGTCAGGATGGCGGTGCCCTCGACCTTGCTCCCCTCGGCGCGCATCTTGTCGAGCGCCGGCTTCATCTGCGGATACATGGCCATGGCCATCGCCATGTCCTGGGCTGACGCCCCGGCGACCATCGGGCCGTAGAGCTTCTGCGCGTAGCGCCGGTCGAAGTCCTGCAGATCCTTGGTGGACGGCGCGTTCGCCGCCAGCCACATGTCGGTGGTCATCACGAGGCCGCCGGCCTGCTCGAGCGTCTTGCCCTTCTCGCGCACCGTCACGGTGATCACGGTCTGCCTGGTATCGAAGCCGTTGATCGGCTTCGCGGCGCCGGTGTTCTTGATGTCGAAGTCCACTTCCATTTCTTTCGCGTTCGGATCTTTTTCGGCCGGCTTGTCGTCAGCCTGCTCGCGCTTCGCCGATTCTTCCGCCTTGCGCTTCGCCTCTTCCATCTGCTGGCGCAACTCGGCGAAGGTGGTGACCTGGTAGGTCTTCTTCTTCATGTCGAGGTCGTAGATCTTCTCCTCCGACAGGTCGATGATCTGGCCGCTCGCGTCAGACATCGTCGCCTTGCGGCCGCCCTTGACGGCGACCACGGAAGTGACGCCGTCGCGGGCGCCCTTGCCGCCGAACATGTTGACGAGCTTGCCGATGGCGCCGCCCAGCTGGAACTTGACGCGCTGGTCGGTGCGGACATCCGCATTGAGCGGGGCCGTGGCGGCGAGACCGACGAGAAGCAGGAATGCGAGGACACGGGCGCGATTCATGGCAACCTCCTAATAACTGACCAACAACTTCGCGGCGGCCTGGATCTCCGCCTCGCTGACCAGGAACACCTCTTCGAGCGGCGGCGAATACGGCACCGGTGTGTCGAGCGCGCCGAGGATGCGGATGGGCGCATCCAGCGCCTCGAAGGCCTCTTCCTGGATGATGGCCGCCAGGCTTTCGCCAATGCCGCCGGTGCGCGAGTCTTCGTGCACGATCAACACGCGATTGCAGTGGCGGGTCACGGCCAGGATGGCGTCCTTGTCGAGCGGCGCCAGGCTCCGCAGGTCGAGCACCGAGGCCTCGATGCCCTCGGCCGACAGTTTCTCCGCCACCCGCATGCAGTGGTGCACGTAGGCGCCATAGGAAATCATCGCCAGGTCAGAACCGGCGCGCCGCAGCGCGGCCTTGCCAATCCGCACTTCCGGCACCGCCTCGGGAAGGTTCTGCTTGACCCGCGGATCGCGGTAGAGCGCGATGTGTTCGTAGAACAGCACCGGATCCGGATCGGCCACCGCCGCGGCCATCAACGCACGAGCATCCTCGGGTGTGGACGGCACCACGATCTTGAGCCCGGGCGTGCGATAGAACCACGGCTCGGTGTTCTGGCTGTGGTACGGGCCGGCATGGCGGAGGCCGCCCCACGGCATGCGCACCACCATGGGCACGCTGCCGCCCCAGCGATAGCGGATCTTGGCGGCGTTGTTGACCAGCTGATTGAAGCCGGTCGCGACGAAGTCGTTGAACTGCATCTCGCCGATCGGGCGCTGCCCGGCGAGCGCGGCGCCGACGCACACGCCCAGCACGGCGCCTTCCGCCAGCGGCGAGTTGTGGATGCGATCGCCGAACTCCTTCAGCAACGGCCGCAACAGCAGGAACGCGTTGCCGTAGTGTCCGCCGACGTCTTCACCGTAGACGAAGACCCGCGGGTCCGACCGGAGCGCGTCGCCGACGCCCAGCATCACCGCTTCGAGGAACGTGTTGCCCTTCTTGTCGAACGGCAACCCCGGCTCGAGCGGCGGCAGCTCGGCGTGGATGGGTAGCGTGAGGCGGCGCTCCGGCTCGAGCACCTCGACCCGCTCGCGCGGCGCTTCGTCGTGGAACACGCCGGCGCCGGCCATCTCGGGCCGCGGCCACGGCGCGTCGATGACCAGTTGGGCCTGCCCGTCGACCAGTTCATCGGCCCACTTCTTCATCACGTCGAGATCGCCGGCCTTGATCACGCCCTCGGCCTCGAGCCGGCGCGCATACATCGGGATGGGATCGCGCTTGGACCAGTACTCGTAGAGCTCGCGATTGGCGTAGCCGGTCTCGTGAAGCTGGTGATAGTCCCACGACGGCGGCTGGTCCTTGCCGAGATACAGCATGTCGTCGTGGTGGGCATGGCCGCACATGCGCATGGCCACGACTTCAATCAGCGTGGGACCGTCGCCGGCGCGGGCGCGCTCCGCCGCCCACGTGAACGCGGAGGCCACCTCGTCCGGATCGGTGCCGTCGATGGTGATGCCCTGGATGCCGTAGCCCGCCGCCTTGTCGGCGAACACGCGGACCGCGGAGTTCTCGCGCACCGGCGTTGACAGCGCGGTCTGGTTGTTCTGCAGGCAGAAAATCGCCGGCAGCCTGGCGGCGGCGCAGACGTTGATGGCCTCGTGCCATTCACCGAGCGAGGAGCCGCCCTCGCCGATGAAGGCCAGCGCGACGCGGTCGCTCTTCTCGAGCGAAAACGCCATCGCCATGCCGGCCATGGAGAGCGAGCCCACGGCCAGCGGCGCGGCCGCGGGCAGCACGCCCCACTCGAAGTCGCCGGTGTGCAGGTCCTTGCCGTCCATCGGCGGACCGGACTTCCCCATCTGCGCGCGCAGCACCATGCCCACGGCCTCTTGGTCGTGACGCATGGCCAGCGTCATGCCGAGGTCGCGAATCACCGGGGCCAGCACGTCGCCGCCCCAGGTGCCGTCGGCCTTGCGATACGCGGCGCCACGATGCAGGCGGACGGCGCCGGCGTAGATCGCTTCCTGCCCCAGCGATCGGAAGCCCTTGCCCTGGAACGCCATGTCGCCCCAGCGGACCTCGCCGCCCATGAAGAACTGCTTCAGCCGGTTGTCGACGCTGCGCGTGAGGCACATGCCCTTGAGGATCTCCTTGCGCTCGGCCTTGGTCAGTGACGCTTCGATGGCGGCGCGCCGCAGGAACCCGTCGCAGGCATCTACCACTTCCGCGCGCGCCTGTTCGAACCGCTTGACGGCGGAGGTGCCGGGCGTCGTTTCGGCAATGCCTTCGGGGGCCGCCACCTGGTCGTAAAGCGCCTTGGCCAGCGCGCGGCGGAACGGCGTGCGCACCGCGTCCAGCTTCACCGCGTCGCGGCTCTTGATGGCGCCAACTCCCGCACTCTCGAACGCCTCGAGCGCAATCGTGAGGGCAAACGGATGGCGTTCGGCGACAAACGCGCCAAAGCGGCTGGCCAGGCCGGACAGCTTCGAGGCATCGACCGTGCGGGACATGCGGACATTGTACCCTCGGCACTTTGGCACACCGCCGCCGGGTCGGCTGGCCGCCGTCGTGCTGCCCTCCGTCGCGCGCGGGGTGCCGTGCCGGCCGATTCCGGGTTTCGCGGCTCACTGGCTTGTGGCAGGATGACGCCATGTATCGATATGTTTCGTTTCTCGCTCTCATTGCGGCCGCCTTCGTAACGGTCGGCAGCCAGGCCTCGGCGCAAGGCGACGTCGCGGCGCGGGCCCGGGCGCTTCACAAGCAGGCCCTGCTCATCGACGGGCACAACGATTACCCGTGGGCCCTGCGCGACCTCGATCCCGGGCGCGACTTGGGCAAGGCCGACATCTCCCGGCCGGTGCCGGCGTTGATGACCGACATCCCCCGCTTGCGCCAGGGCGGCGTCGGCGGGCAGTTCTGGTCGGTGTATACGCCGTCCACCATGCAGGGCAAGGAAGCCGTGCGCGTCACGCTCGACGAGATCGACACCGTGCATCGCATGACCACGCGCTGGCCCGAGACGTTCGAGCTGGCCGGCACCGCCGCCGACGTCGAGCGTGCGTTCAAGGCCGGCCGCATCGCCGCGATGATCGGCATGGAGGGCGGGCATTCCATCGACAACTCGCTGGCCACGCTGCGCATGTTCTACGCCCTCGGCGCGCGCTACATGACCCTCACCCACTCCGCCAACCTGCCGTGGGCCGACGCCAGCACCGACACCGCCGTGCTCGGCGGCCTGTCGAAGTTCGGCGAGGAGGTGGTCCGCGAGATGAACCGGCTCGGCATGCTGGTGGACCTCAGCCACGTCTCGCCGGGAACCATGGAAGACGCGCTGCGGGTCAGCGAAGCGCCAGTGATCTTTTCGCACTCGTCGGCGAAGGCCATCTGCAACGTGCCGAGAAACGTCCCCGACAACGTGCTGCAGCTCACCGCGAAGAACGGCGGCGTGGTGATGGTGACGTTTGTGCCCGGCTTCATCTCACAGGCGGTGGCCGACCACGACGCGAAGAAGGCTGAAGGGCCGGCGCCAAGGGCGACGATTTCGCAGGTCGCCGATCACATCGACCACATCCGCAAGGTCGCGGGCATCGACCACATCGGCCTGGGGGGAGACTTCGACGGCATCACGGCGGTGGTGTCCGGGCTCGAAGACGTCTCGAAGTACCCCGACCTCACCGCGGAACTGATGAAGCGCGGCTACACGGACGGGGACATCAGGAAGATCCTGGGCCTGAACATCCTGCGCGTGATGAAACAGGCCGAGAAGGTCGCGGCCGGGTTGCAGAAGACGCGCCAGCCGTCAACGGCGACCATCGAACAGCTCGACGGCAAGTAGTGACGCACCGACGAACATTGGCCACAGAGGACACAGAGAGCACAGAGTCTTTTTTCTAAAGGCCTGTCTGGGAATTTGCAGATTCGGCTCTGCGTCCTCCGTGTCCTCTCTGGCTGACTTTCGTCATTCCGCTCGCAGGGCGATGAGCGGATCCACCGTCGTCGCCCGGCGTGCCGGAATCAGGCACGCCAGCACGCCCGCCAGCACGAACACCACGGCCACCGCCCCGAAGATCAGCGGATCACGCGGCGCCGTCTGGTAGAGATACGACGACAGGATGCGCCCCGCCGCCAGCGCCCCGCCAATCCCGAGCACCAACCCCGTCACGACCAGCGTCAGCCCCTGCCGCAGCACCATGGTCAGCACGCTCTCGCGGCTGGCGCCCAGCGCCATGCGCACGCCGAACTCGCGCGTGCGTTGCGTCACCGACGTGGCGATCACGCCGCCGATGCCGGCCAGCGTCACGAGCAGGGCCAGTCCGGCGAACACGAGGAGCAACGTCGCGGTGAGGCGCGGCGCCGCCAGCGCCTCGGAGCGAAGATCGTCGAGGGTCTGCACCGCTTCGACGGGCTGATTGGGATCCACGGCGTGGACCGTGTCGCGCAACAGTTGGCCGAACCTGGACGGATCGCCGGCGGTGCGCACGAGCACCTGTCCCGCGAAGCCTTGCGGCGTCTGTGTGAGCGGGATGTAGACCTGGGCCACGGTTTCGGTGGCCAGGCCGAACTGCTTCACGTCGCCGACCACGCCAACGACGGTGTACCAGGTTTGGCCGCGGTTGGTCGAGACGCGCGAGCCGACCGGATCGGTGCCTTCCCAGTACTTCGCCATCGAACGATTGATCACCGCGACCGGCAGGGTCTCCTCCAGGTCGAGCGCGTTGAACACGCGTCCGCTCGCCAGTGGGATGCCGATCGTGTCGAAGTAGTTGTCGCTGGCCACGCGAATGTCGGTGGTCGGACGGCGCTCCGGATCGTCGGTGACGCGGCCCTCGATGTCGAACCGGGTGGTGGAGGGTCGCGCGCCCGCCAGCGGCACGGCGTTGGTGACCGCGACCGACACGACACCAGGCTGCGTCTCGAGCCGCTCGATCATCGGCAGATACAGGCGTCGCAGCGCGTTGACGGTGCCGTAGCGCGAGAAGTTGCCGTAGACCTGCGCCGACAACACGCCCTCGGACCGGTAGCCGGTCTCGACCTTCTGTAATCGGTAGAAGCTGGCCACCAGCAGGCCCGCGCCGACCAGCAGGACCACCGACACCGCGACCTGCGCCACGATCAGGGCGCCCTGCATGCGCCGGCGGCCCGACGCGTCGCCGGCCTGGTTGCCGCCCTGCTTGAGCGCCGACACCAGGTCGATGCGCGTGCCGAGCGCCGGCAGCGTGCCGAACAACACACCGGTCACCACCGACACGCCGAGGGTGAACGCGAGCACCCACGCATCAATGGTGATCTCGCCGGTTCGCGCGGTGAAGCGGCCGACAAACGTCGTCAGCATGCCGACCGTGGCCCACGCAAAGGCCATCCCGACGATGCCGCCGGCGATCGAGAGCAGGGTGCTTTCGGTGAGCAACTGGCGCACGAGGCGGCCGCGGCCGGCACCCAGGGCGGCGCGCATCGCCAACTCGCGATCGCGGCCGAGCATGCGTGCCAGCGTGAGGTTGGCGACGTTGGCGCAGGCGATCAGGAGAATCAGGCCGGTGATGCCGAGCAGGATCATCAACATCTCGCGGGCGCCGCCCGTCAGCGCCTCGCGCACGGGCATCGTGGTCGCCTGGAAGCCCGAAGTGGCGGCGCGATACGCCGCCGGGTGGTCCTGCGTGAAGGTGTGGCAGATGGCACCGACGGTGCTGGCCGCCTGTTCGGCGGTGACGCCGGGCCGGAGGCGGCCGAACACGTTCAAGGCGCTGAACGCGCGCCGGTTCCGCGCGATGTTCTGCTCGGCGGCGGCGCGAAACGGGCACGCCAGCACGGGCATGTAGACGTCGTTCTCCTGCGGGTAGTGCGGCACGTTGGGCAGCACGCCGATGACGCGGTGCGGCCGGTCGTTCATCTCGAACACCTGGCCCACAATCGTGGGGTCGCCGCCGAACTTGGTGCGCCAGTAGGTGTGGCTGAGCACCAGCACCGCCTCCGCGCCCGGCACATCGTCGGCCGGCTCGAAGGTGCGGCCGAGGACGGGCTTGATGCCGAGCAGGTCGAAGAAGTTGGCGGAGACCACTCCGGTATCGACGGCGTCGGGCTCGCCGCGGTTGACCAGGTCGAAGTTCATCTGGTGGTACTCGACCAGGCCGTCGAAGACGCTGGCGGCGCGGGCGCGGTAGTCGAAGTACTCCGCCACCGCCACGCCGGTCTGGCGCTGGCCGGCGAGTGGCGCCGACTGTTGCACCACCACCAGGCGGTCGCCGTGCTCGTAGGGAAGCGGCTTGAGCAGCACGCCGTTGATCACGCTGAAGATGGCGGTGTTGGCGCCGATGCCGAGGCCGAGCGTGACGATGGCGAGCGTGGCGTAGCCGGGCCGCTTGACCAGCGCCCGCGCGCCGTAGCGCAGGTCGGCGAGCAGGGTTTCGATCCAGCTCACGCCGCGCGCCTCGCGGGCGTCTTCCTTGTGCTTTTCCATTGGCCCGAAACTCCTGAGTGCGCGGGTGCGCGCGTCGTCGGGGCTCATGCCCATCGCGATGTTCTTGTCGGTTTCCATCTCGATGTGAAACCGCACCTCGGCGTTGAGCCCGCGATCGAGGTCACCTCCGCGAATCAGCGCGTGCAGCCGTTTCCACATGGCGTGAACCCTTCAGAACCCTTCAGAACTACGCTTCACTGGCCAGTATCTTCCCCACCGCGCCGGTCATGCGTTCCCACTGGCGCGTCTCGTCCTTCAACTGGCGTTCGCCCTTGCGCGTGAGGTGGTAGAACCTGGCCTGGCGGTTGTTGTCGGAGGCGCCCCATTCCGCGTCGAGCCAGCCGGCGGTTTCGAGCCGCTGCAGCGCCGGGTAGAGCGAGCCCTGGTTGACGCGCAGGACGTGGTCGGAGATCTGCAGGATGCGCTGCGCGATGCCCCAGCCGTGCTGCGGCCCGAGCGCGAGCGTCTTGAGGATCAACAGGTCGAGGGTGCCCTGGAGCAGGTCGAGTTTGGCCACGTCAGCGCCCTCCGCGCCTTGAGTGAGCGGCGAGTCTTGTCGGCATTCGACAGAAGCATGCCCGCCCTCCTGTCGGATGTCAACAAGAGCGGCGCAAAACGGTGGGACGACTGTCGGGGAGGGGCCCGATCAGAAGAGGAACGGGATCATGCGCCACGTCCTGGCGCGGTAGGTCGCGTATTCGGCGGCGCGGCGGCCCGTCGCCAGCCGGCGCTCCTCTTCCCAGGCCGAGGAGATGTAGCAGCCGATCATGAACACCGCGGTCGCGGCGAGAAACAGGTTGTGCGTGGCCACCGGCGCGGCGGTCCACGCCAGCGAGTAGGCGAGGTAGATGGGGTGGCGGATGATCCGGTACGGCCCGGTCTGCAGGATGGTGTCGCAGGGCGGGTCGTAGACGAAGGTGCGGGTCATCGGCGTGCGGCGCGCCGCCTCAATGGCGGCCAGGAACAGCGCCAGCGCCACCGAGTAGATGGCAATGCCGATGCCGGCCCAGAAGTCGGTGGCGGCGTTGAGCATGATCAGCGCGATGCCGTGCATCAGGCCGCACAGCACGCTCCAGTCCTGGAACAGCCGTTGCGCGCGCGACACCGTGGCGGGCTGGATGAAGAAGTTCTGGAGCGCCACCGCGAAGACGATCAGTGTGGAGCCACCGACCACCGCGAGGGCCCATTCGAGCAACGTGTCGGGGAATTGTGCTGACACGATGAACGAAACAAGTCTACCGCCGCACTGGCCGATCCGAACAGGAACGCCGAAATAAATGCCGCACCCCAGGCGTCCGCCGCCGATGAACGGAATGTCTCGTCATCATCAGCGGCTGGCGCGCATCAGCCCCAACAGGGACGGCACCACCCTCCCGGTGCGATCGCGATATGCGCGGTAGCCATCGCCGAATTGCGCTTCGAGCTGGCGCTCTTCGCGGCGCGCGGCCACCACGTAGACGGCGACGGCGAGCACGCCGCAGACGGTGATCATCGGCCCGTGCGTGGCGACGGGAGCCGCCAGCCACGCCAGCGAGTAGGCGATGTAGAACGGGTGCCGCACCAGCGCGAACGGTCCGGTGGTGATGAGCGCCTTCGGCAGGGGGTCGTCCACGAGCGTGCGTGGCAGGTGCACGCGCCGCGCCGACTCGAGCGCGGCGAGAAAGAGGAGCGTGGCCAGCACGTACATCACGATGGCGGCGCCCGCCCACGCCGGCCCTTTCGACCCGACCAGGAGAAGGCCAAAGAAGTGGATCACCGCGAAGCCGACGCCGACATCCTGCAGGGCGCGGATCTTCGGGTTGTTGGTGCGGGAGTCGAGAAAGAAGTCCTGCAGCGACACCGCGATGATGACCGCCGTGGCGGCGGCAACGGCGAGGAGCACCCAATCGAGGGGTGACTGCGGCAGGACGCGCATAGTGGGTGTAGGGTATCGCGGATGCGGGTCCGGCTTCCACCACGGGTCGTGACGGGGAGCGGAGAAATTGCAGGGACGGTCCGTCCCATCAGACGACATGACCACGGACGCCCCAGCGTTACCGGATTGCCTGGACAGCGGTCTCTTTGACTATCGCGATCCCAAGGGCGGGCACCTCACCGATCGGTGTCAGCCGTTTGCCGCCTGGGTTGACGCGTCGCGCCGGGAGGGCCTGTTCCCCTTCATTCGCCACCACAGCCACTCCCCTGACACGCACAGCGAGGTGGTTGATTTCGGGGGGCACCGCTACTCCGGGATCAACCTGGCTTCGCAAGACTATCTGGGGCTGGCGCGGCATCCTGACGTCATCGCCGCCGCCCGCGCGGCGTGCGAGGCGCACGGGACCCACAGCGCAGGCTCCGAGCCGATGGGCGGAGGGCTCGCGGATGGACAACTGCTTGAGCGGGAGCTGGCTGACTTCCTTCAGGTTCCTCACGTGGTGCTGTTTCCCACCGGTTGGGGGGCGGGATATGGCGCCATCAAGGCGCTCGTCCGCCCTTACGATCACATCGTCATCGATGCGCTCGCCCACGACTGCCTTCAGCACGGTGCCCGGGCGACCGGCGCCACGGTGACGCCGTTTGCGCATAACGACGTCGCCAGCCTCGACAAGCGCCTTCGGCGCATCCGCAACCAGACAATTGCCGGCGCGATACTCGTGGTCACCGAGTCGCTGTTCTCGATGGACTCGGACCATCCGGACTTCACCGCTCTCGTTGCGGTATGCCGGGAACACGAGGCACAGATCCTCGTCGACGTCGCCCACGACCTGGGAGCGATGGGGCCTGGTGGCCGTGGCGTTCTCGCCGAGGCCGGAGTAGTCAACGACATCGACGTGGTGATTGGATCGTTCTCGAAATCGTTCGGTTGCCTCGGCGGCTTCGTCGCCACACGATCGCAGGCGGCGTCCTACTACGTGCGGGGATTCAGCGGCACCTACACCTTCTCGAACTACCTGATGCCGGCGCAGGTGGCAGCCGTCCGAACGGCGCTTCGAATCATCGGCTCAGAGGAAGGCGAAGGGCTTCGGCGACAGACGATGCGCAAGTCGCAGGTCTTGCGTGCCGCGCTTGCCGCCGAGGGATTTGAAGTGATGGGCCGCCCCTCGCCGATCGTCCTGCCACGAATTGGCTCGGAAGGAACCGCCAGGCTCGCGCAGCGTGAATGCCTGCGACGGGGCGTCATCGTCAACAGCATCGAGTTCCCGGCCTGCCGAAAGGGCGAAGCGCGTTTCCGCCTGCAGATGTCGCCGCGGCATCAGGATGAGATGCTGCCCACGGTGGCTGCTGTCGTCCGCAGAAGCGTTGACGATGCCTTGCTACAACGGCGCTGAGTGCGACGCAGACGCGAGCACGCCTGCTTCCCGCACGCGCGCCGGCATTGACTTCACCGGCTTTCCAGCTGTTGCCGGACTGAGTGATCCAGTTCGCGCGCCGCGCCGTCATTGCCGTCAAGTGAGGTTCGCAAGAAGGGGGAGTCAATCGCCTCGAGGTACGGTGTGTCGTCGAGGTGCAGCACCATCGAGAACACGCGGCCAAACTGCGGATGATCGATCCAGCCAAGGTGTGGCCGGTAGCCCAGCTTCAGGAAGAACGCAATCAACGGCGGATTACAGTCCATGAAACTGCGCCGCACGCCCGCAACAAGACCCTCCTTGTAGGAGAACCTGGCCAAGCGGAGGCTGAGATCGCTGCGGCGATACTCGGGGTGGACCATGAACTTGGTTGCGATCGCGGTGGCGAAAGGATGACACGCGCAGTCGCCCATGCCATAGAGGTGCTCGTAATCGCCGACCGAGGACTCGCTGCTGAGCGTGGACATCAACGTGCCGATCACTCTTCCAGTCGTCGTTTCAACCGCGAGCGCGATCCGGGACCGTGCGGCGAGTGGATCGTGAAGCTCCTCAGCCCCTGATTCTGCGACGGCGCCGAACCGCTGCATCTGGCGGCAATAGATGTCGAACCAGAACCTGCGAACGGCCGGGAGCTGCGTCGCGGGATCCGCGAGGCAGACGCGTACTGAATCGGCAGTCTTCATTGCTGCGTCCGTGGCCGTTGCACGTCCCATGCGAGCCCAAGCGCTTCGAGGGCTCGAATCAGCAGCCACGTAACGTCAAGCTGCCACGCCGTCATGCCGTGCCTGGCGGAGTGCGGCACCGCATGATGATTATTGTGCCAGCCCTCGCCGAGAGCGAGCACTCCCAACACGGCGTTGTTGCGACTGTGGTCCACGGTCTCGAACGAACGCCGGCCGAAGGAGTGGCCGACGGAGTTCACGGCCCATGTGACGTGCTGCAGCGCGAAGATCCGGGAGAAGCCGGCCACCAGTACGGCTTGTCCTGCGGCGAACGGGTCGCGCGCAATCAGCCAATCGATCAACCCGGGACTGGCAAGCGACAAGCCGATCCACCATACGTAGTTGCGGTCAACGAAGCGGATGACTGAGTCGCGATACAAGTCGTTGGCATAGCGCCCACTGGCTCGCCAGCCAGTGAAGAACCACCCACACTGTGCGTGGGCCAGCGAGGCACAGAAACCCCGGAGCCCCGGTTGCCGGCCAAACGCGGGGCTGTGCAGGTCGCCGGGACCGTCGCTGTGCTGGTGGTGGAGCCGATGATCGGCCACCCATCCGAGTATGGGTCCCTGCACTGCCATCGACCCGGCGACACCTAGCAGCAGCCGTGTCGGGGTGCTGGTGGCGAAGCTGTTGTGCGCGAACAGGCGGTGATAGCCGGCAGTGACGCCGAGCGCCGTGATGAGGTACAGGCCGGCCGCCAACCACACATGTCGCGGCTCGATCCCCCAGCGGATGATGGTGACGCTGGCGGTGATGGTGCCCAGAATCGGAATGAGCACGACCGCCGTGAGGACCGAACGCCACATTCGGAGCGCGCGCCCCTTGAGGACGACCAGGCCGTCCCTGGTTCCGTTCATCTCGACTCACCTGCCCGCTTGACGGCGTCCTTCCAGCCAGGCAACGGGTAGACGTGCCGAAACGCCTTGAAGCCAAAGATGATTTCGTCGGCGCAATGCGGGTACTGCCGGACGGTCTGCAGAATGAGGTGGTCGACGACCTTCGCGTGCTTGATGTCCTCGGTAGCGTGGAACTCGACGTACTCCATGCCATCGGGCGTGTAGCCCTGGCTGGACAGCGACCCTTTCAGCAGTCCGGTCACGATCGGCGTCAGGCCCTCAAACAGGTACAGCGCACCGAGATAGGCAAACGGTAATCGCTTGTGCGCCAACATTCGCCAAAACGCCGCCGTCGCGAACGCCGTGTGAGTCATCAACTGGCCGCGAACCTCACGCTCGTCGCCACCCATCGCCACGAAGTCGCGAGCTGCCATCTCGCCGTGATCCCACTCCTCAGACTGGTGGATCAGCATGGTACGCACCTGCTTGGCGGCGAGGGAGCGCGGGAACTGCCCGATCACCGCGATGGTTGCCTCAATCACATCGGGCTGATACAGCGCAACCTCGCGGTAGACCTCGCGCAAGATCGCGCGCACGCGCTGCGGGTCGGCCGAGGGCTCTGTCAACTGTCGCCACTCGTCCATCGCCTTGATTTCGACCAGCAGCGCGTCGATTGATGTCCTGAGACAGGCCAGTGTCGCCGCGGCGACATCGGGTGGATTGTCGGGGGCTCTTCCGTTCATCTTGGCACTGAGACGGACAGACGCAAGGAATTCCCATCCACCACGGCGGGGTGGTGGCTCAGGCGATTGCGGACGTGCGCCGGTTTAACGGTGTCGGCTGGCCCGATCGTGCCTTGTGCGCTGCTTGTTCCCCATGCAGAGAGCTGTGCGGCGTCGCCAGCAACCGCGACGTCATTGGGCACCGTAAGACATTGGGGGTGAATGCAAACATCCGCGTGCTAGTACTCGTTCACGTCGCCCCAGTTGTTCTCGTCCGGGCAGCAACACCGCGATGATGACCGCCGTGGCGGCGGCGAGGAGCACCCAGTCCGGCGGGGTCCGCGGCAGGACGGGAGTGTCGGACGCTGGGTATCGCGGACGCGGTCCGCCCTGCCACGCATCGCCTATCCGCAACGCGACTCAAGGCGGCTGGCGATGTGCAGACGGAAATCCGGCGTAAGTCTCACACTACAGTTCGCAGGCCGCATGGGAGATCCCAGCGGCCTTTAACTGGTCGCAGATCCACTTTTCCAAGGTGAGGTCGAGCAGAACAAAGCGGGTCTTGTCGACACAACATTCCCTATCCAACCCCGCATTGGGAGCGGGCCCAATATGTAGTCCCGCAAGTTTGGCAGATCCGCTGCGGTCAGTCGTGAAGAGCCCGCCGCCGCTGTCATGCCCGCACGCGCGGCCAAGCAAGATGTTCGCCGTCCAGGCCGGCTGCTGACTGCACCCATCGGTCGGACTGCAGGCCGCCGTCAACGCGCCGACGGCGGCTTTGCGGACTCCCGCTGACGAGGGTGGTCTGCCATAGCCCACAAGTCGCATCGTGGTGCCTGCGCTCACCGCCGAGGCATCGGGCCACACCGACATGCCCGCCGGTGCGGTCGGGTCCAGTTTCATCTTCCAGATCGAGACACCGGCCGCCGCATTGTTGCCGATCAGTGTTTCCAGGGCAGCAAAGCCGCCCTTGTCGTCCTTCACAGCGTTCTTTTCCTCCAGTTGACAATGCGCAGTATCGGCGGTCAGGAGGATCGTGTCAGCGATCCTGACCGCCGAGCATCGTGTCTTCGCGTCGACCCAGACGACTTCTGCATGTCCCGCTTCGGTGGGGCCGTCCTGGAGCCTCTCCAGGATGTCGATCACGGCCCAGAGAAGCGCCACCAGCAGCAGAAGACCGACAAACTGCCATTTCTTCAGCTTAGCCACGACGGCCCACTAGTCCTCGTAGCGCATACCAAAGCACTCACCGCTCGTCTGCTTGTAATCGAGACATGCATTCTTTGGATCGAACTCCGGCACGCGGAATCTCCATGGGAGCAGCGAATACAGCACGAAATGATCGAAGGATGGGGTCGAGTGATTCGGATCATCCAGTGAAAGGACCCACACGTCCAGATCCGTGGTGTCGAAACGAATCATCGTTCTGGACGCTGGCCTGTGGATCGTGATTGCGGGTTCGAACACAACGGTCTTCTCGAAGAGGAGCGCATCCGAGTAGGCCTTAGGCCCGTCGCCTGGAAACAAGCTGATGGGAATCTGGCCAGAATTGGGTTCGAGCGGAGTGGTCGAACTGAGGGTTCCCTCGCCGAGCACGAAGCGGGCGGCGATGTGGGGGCTCGTACGCCAGTACGGAGCCAGTTCCAATCCTGGAGCGGCGACGTTGGCACTGGGGATCCACTCGATGCTCTTCCAGTCCGTCTTGTCGAGGTTGCATCCCTTGACGGAATCACGGTTCGGCGTTCCGCGAATCACCGTGAGCTTCTTCGAAATATCATTGGCGAGCGAAACGGTCGCACCGCTGAGTGACCATCCGACAAATCCAGCGACGCTGGTCGCACCGCCCAGCCAGTTCGCCCGGATGGCCCCTTCCAGGGGGAAGCGTTGGTCCGGTCCCTCCACCTCCTTGACACTTGACTCTTTGACGACAAGCAATGGCAGGTGACTGCCGACGTCCTTGACGAGATCGCGATGAGCGTCTGCCGCCGATGGGTCTATCAATGCCACCTCTCCTGCGGCGTAGCCCTTCTCGACCCCAGTCGTGGAGAGATGGAGGAACGTAAGGCCGGCGAACCTGATGCGTACGGACATGTGCGAACTCCTCAGTGTTGAGAATGGTGGCGTCAACTACTCGCAATGAGCACGAATCCACTCCACCAGTTACTGGTCGACGAGCGTTGCTTGGCCAGACGCTGGGCATTGGCAAGGGCACAGGAAGCGTCCATTCCTGATGCGAGAGCCCGATGAAAGTCCAACATCAATGTTGCGGTCAGTTCATCCGGAATGTCCCAGACGGTGACCAGCACTTGCTGCACGCCGGCCGCGATGAAAGGCCTTGCGAGGTTCATGAGAACCTCGCCCCGCGTAAACGGTCCGCGGGCCGTCTGGCAGGCTGCGAGCACGACCAAGCGCGTCCGGCTGAGCCCGGGCCCCAAGAGCGCACTGACGTCCAAGGGACGGCCCGTAGCGGGATCGCTAATCGCCAGGGTCATCCGATCCGCGTACCGGCCATCGGCCATCGCATGCATCGCGATGTGAATCACATCGGCTTCCCGAAGCGCTGCCTGGAGGGCACGAGTGTCGAGGTTCCCGTCGAGCACTCGCGATCGGTGATATAGGCTGGCGATCGCGTGCGCCTCCGACCGAGCACCAGGAAGAGCCGGCGAGTCGCGGCCCACACGGTCGGCCAGGAAAACGGCGAGGGCATCGGGGCGTGCCGGCGCCGCCGCTCGCAGTGCGTGGCTGTACGCACTCACCACCGTTGGTGCGATCGTCAGTGACGGTTGATCGGCAAGGACGCGACCGGTATTTCGGTCTCGAAGCCCGGCGAACGGGATGCTCTGGGTGTTCCAGTCAGGCACGACCACGAGATGATCGTCAGCTGAAAGGCGATGGGCCAGCGGGCGGATCATCGCGTCAAATGCTTCCTCGAGCTGGCCGGTGGTCGGTGGGCTTCTTCGGTTGGCCAACGCCCTCAGCCCCGTCACATCTTCCAGATGCCTGAATTCAAGGCCTGAATCGGTGATTAACCACGAGAAAAGGCCCCTGTCTGACATCAAGAGGCAGAGCACTGCGTGACGGGACGGCAGCGACGTCAACGTCAGGTCGTGCAACACCGAATCGTCGGATGCGCTTTTCACGACTCGCGCCCGGCCCCGCTCTGCCCATGCCAGCCCTTCTTCGGGTCGCTGCAGATCCAGTGCCGACACGCCGACGATTTCTGAATACAGATCCCATGCCCGGTCGAGGTACGAAATGCGTTGCGCAGCCTCCTGTAGACGCGCGCGCTTAGACTCCAGTGCCTCGATTCCCAACGCGAACTCGTCACGCGCTTCCACGAAACGCCCCTGGCGACGCATTGCCGTTCCCCGCAACAACCGCAGGTGCGCGATCCGATACTCCGAAGAAACCGCGTCGATGTTCGCTCTGGCTTTCTCGGACCACAACAGGCTGTCCGCACTGTCGCCTTCACCCGCACGCATTTCTGCCATCGCGATCCAGGCGTCGCCCGTCAGACGCGTCCGTAAGTTCGGGTTCGTCACTGATGGCTGCAGATCCACGGCGTGCTGAAGGAACGGATTCGCTTCTTTGAATCGGCCGGCCGCGACAAGTGCCCTGCCGGCTCCAACTGCTGATTCGAACTGATAGTTCACTGACTTCTGGGCACGCGCGAGGGCACCGGATTCCGCGAAAAAGTTGTACGACGCCATCCCGGCGCCCATGCTGTGCGCCGTATACCCGGGAGCGGTGAGCACCGCCTGGACCTTTCGATACTCGCGCACTTGGTCTATGTCGGCGAGGGCCTGCCGGTGATGCATCCAGGCGTTGTCATTCATGCCGAGGTAGCCGAACGCCTCGGCCATTGACTGGTGCATCGCGACGGTGTTGTCTTTCTCCGGTAGGGCCTGATAGACATCAAGGGCGACGCTGTAGAGTTGGATCGCCTCGCCAAACCGTGCCTGCTGAAAGCGCACCGCAGCGATATTCCACTGCAGACGAGCCCACAGCGACGTCTTCTCCTCGATCGCGCCACTGCGCTGCAAGATCTCCGTCTCTCGCTCCACACCCTCCAGATCTGACGCGAAAAAGCGGGCCGCGATTCCGTACTGCCGCGCCCACCAATGCAAGGGGCTTCCGTGCGCTTTCAAGACTGCGCCTGCAGCTTGAAACATCGGGCCGAATTCCTGCGGGGAACTGCGCGCATAAGCGGCGCGCGCCGCTTTCCACGTGATGTGCGCTTGAGCGAGCTGGAGCCGCGATGTCACCGGCGCCTTCTCGACGACCTCGACAGCGGCCAGGGTCGGCCGTTCGCCCCGCAACGAGAGGCACTCTGCAACGGCGCGCGCCCGTTGCAGCCAGTGGCGTGCGGCGGCCTCGTCGGCGAGCCTGACTGCGTCCCCCCAGGCCGGCAGAAAGTAGTCCTCGACCAGTTCACGTGCAAGTTGACCGTCACGACCCACCTCGCGGCAAGTCGAGGCGACATCGGCAGATTCGAATCGAACAAGCTCGATCTGATAGTCGCGAGGAGTCCAGGCGCCGATGGTCGAAGACAGCCGCCGCCTCGCTTCGTCCGCCCAGCGGGATTCGGCGTCCACCTCGAGGAAGGCGCGCCACGCGCTTTGCGCCTGGTTCTTCAGGTTGAAGCGTTCGAGGATCAATGCCTTATTGAACAGGGCTTCCGGCAGTCGGGGCTGGTCCAGCAGAACGCGCTCCACCAGGTCCAGCGCTTGCACCAACTCTTCGTTACGAGCGGAACTTTCGGCGCGACCGAAATGGGCGGCAGACAGGTCCGCCAGCACCTCGGCGCTCGGCTCCAGCGCGTACGCGCTCTCCAGATTCGACACCGCCTCATCGAATCTACTCATAGTGGCCAGCGCAACGCCCCACGCGTGGAGGTTCTCTGCGCTCGGATCCTGCTGCGCCTTCTTCTGCAGCTCACCCGCTGCCGCCAGCAACGCGAGATTCTGCTGCGACAGATCGCCAGGTCCGCGCGTCACCGATCGCAACGGACCGTACTTGAACCCGCCGCTCAGCCGCGCCTCGATGTAGCGCTCCTCGCCGACTGCCGCGACAAGTTTCGCAAGCTGCGGATCGACGGCTACTCCGCCAGTCAGCCGCTGCAGCAGGTCCGGCTGCAAGCGCACCACCAGCACGAGCGCCGCCGCGGCGGCGAGCAGCCCGCCGCCGGCGACGATCCAACGTCGCGTCGTCGACACTCTCGGCGGCAACGGAACGACCGGCGCCGGCGTCGCTTTGGCTGGTGCCGAGGCGACGTCGCCGAGTTCGTCCTGCGCCTTCATTAGCTCTACCAACAGCTCATAGCTTTCGCGATCGGTGGCGAGTTGGGCCTCGACGACGGCGCGTTCGTCCGGGGAGAGACGCTTGTCGATGTACGCCGCCAATGTTTCCGGGTCGATGGCCTTGCCCGCCCTGGGTTCATTCGTCATGCGCCACCCCCGGCGTTCGATGAAGTAGACGGCCCGACTCTCAATTTCCCCAACTCGGCCGCCAGGATTTCCCCAAGCTCCGCCTCGGGGTTGCTGAACAGGGCGTGCAATTCCTCCACCGTCACCCCGGCGGCCATCATCGACGCGCCCAATTTCTCGTGAATCTGCTCGATGCGCCGGTAGTACGGCTTCTGCTCGCCGCCAATGGCGTCGGCAATTCGGGGCACGGTGAAGCCATCGAGGTAGCGGAGCCGGATGATCAACTGCTCCTGCGGCGGCAGGCCGCGAAGCGCCTGCGCCAGCGCCTCGCTCGCGCGGGTCGCCAGTTCATGGGGGTCGTCGAAGCCAAGCCAGTCGGTCGAACCGGCCGGCGCCGGCACATCGTCAAGGACATCCGGATCGGTGAACCGGCGCGAGCCCCGGCGCGGCAATCTCGCCCACACCTCGTCGCATTCGTGCCGCGATTTCGCCTGGCCCGTCGTCACCAACGTCTCCACGGCCTCTTCGTAGTCCCGGCCGTCGCGGCTCACCAGCTTTTCGAGTTCCACCGCGACCGGGCCCAGCGTGCGCGCCTGCGCGCTGGGCCGCCAGCGGCCCCACTGCGCGTTGCGCCAGTCCTGGAACAGGTGGAGCACCACCGAGATGAGGTACGTGCGCAGGCTGCTCGTGCCCCGGAACTTCCGCAGCACGGCACACTCGTCGGCAATCAGGCGCAGGCGCGCCCACGACGAGAACTCATCGCCGTCGTCGGGTGCGAGCCGATGCCGGCGGCTGACGAAGGCGAGAACCGCCTCGATGGTCTCCGAGTGTTCGGAGTACGAATCTGTTGACGACACGCTTAGGAGGAGTTCCGCGGATTATGGTGACAATCCGGCTCGTCAACAAGGGGTTTCCGGCGCTATCTTGTCACCTGGAGTCGTATAATGTCCCCCCGAGACCGTGATCCGACGACTCGTGTCCTTCCTGAGAACCTACCGGAAAGCCCGCCGGCTTGGCTTTGCGCTGCTGGACGCGATGCGCGCCGCGCGAGTCAACTCGCGCGGCGCCTAGTCAAGAAGCCGGACTCTACTTAATCGCCGCAATCACGCGCTTGGCGAACTCCGCTTCGTTGCCGGCGTGCCATCGCCACACCACCACCAGATCGTGATCGGGTGAAATCAGGATGGTGTTGCTGCCGGCGCCGCGCGCGCCGTAGACGTTGGTGGGCAACCCCGGATAGTTCTTGCCCGCCGTGTTCAGCCACCACAAGTAGCCGTAGTCGGGCCCGTGCGCGCTCGCCGACACCGCGGCCTTCACGTACGCCGGCGGCAGCACCTGCTTGTCACCCCACTTGCCGCCGCGCAGCCACAAGTACCCGAACCGCGCCATGTCCCACGAGTTGATCCACACGCCGCCGCCCCACCGCGTGCCGCCGCTGACCGACGGCATCTTCTTGCCGTCGATGGTGACGTAGCTGTTGTGGTACGGCACCCACTTCCAGGCGTTGGAGGCGCCGATCACGTCCATTACCTCATCGCGGAACACCTCGGGCACCGGCTTGCGGAACGTCTGCAGCAACGACATGCCGAGCCGGTTGATGCGAACGTCGTTGTATTCGTAGAAGGTGCCGGGCCGCTTCAACTCGCGCGGCTTGCGCTCGCCGTCGCCGAACGCCTCGGCGCCGACGAAGTCGTCCTTCTTGCCGAACATCGTGCCTTCCCACTCGGTTTCCTGCTGCAGGTGCATCTTCCAGGTGACCTGCGCGTTGCGCGGGCCGTCGTAGCCGCCGTCCTTCACCGTGGCGCCGACCGGCGCGTCGAGGTCGGTGACTTTGCCGTCACGCACCGCGATGGCCGCCACCGTGGACATCATGCTCTTGGCCACCGAATAGGTGGGATCCACCCACGTGGTGTCGCCGAATTCGGCGACGACGTAGCCTTTGTAGATCACGAGGCCGTTGGTCTTGGCGCGCCTGGTGGGGACCGAGCCGAGCAGCGACCCGAAGATTTTCTCCTGGTCGGAGAAATCCATGGCGCGCGTGGACTCGCGCGACTGCGCGAAGGCGACGGCCTCGGCGAGCCTCGCCGGGTCCATGCCGAGTTCTGCGGGCGTCTTCTTCGCCCAGGCGCCGGCCGGCGGGTAGTACGGGGCGCTCTGTGCCGAAACGAACGTGGCCACGGAGACGCAGAGGCACAGAGAAGACAGGATCTTCAAAACCAAAGGCCGGTTGCGCAGGTTGATCGCTCTCATTGATTCATTCCCCTAACTAGTGCCAGAAGGGCGGGACTTCAGTCCCGCCTAGTAACCGGGGCCCAACAACACCGCATTCATGAACAACAACATCGTCGATTCGGTAAACGCCCGGTAGTTCGGGTCTTCGGCGAAGCCGATCACGTGGCCCTGGCCGAAGGGCTGGTGCATCAGGAACGCCTTCTGCACCAGGATGTCCTGGGCTTCCGGCCAGATCAGGCCGGAGGCGATCAGCTTGTCCTTGGTGGCGTAGATGCCGACGTTGCGCCCGCTGTTCAACTTGAGCGGCGCGAACACGCGGTTGCCCTCGATCATCACCTGCGTCTCGGCGTCGTTGCCGGCGGTCAGCCAGTGATTGGTGTCGAGCGTCACGCGCAGGATGGCGCCGGGCTGCGAAGCGGGGCGTTCGCGATCGGGTTGAATCGCCTTGTCGTAGTCAAAGACCTCGCCCGGCTTCGGCGCGGCACCAGCAGCACCCGACGCACCTGACGCACCCGATGCACCTGATGCACCCGCGGGCGGCGCCACATCCGGCCGCCCGTCCTTGAGGAGACCCGTCGTGTCGAGCAGCCCGACGCTGGCGCCGGTGGCCCAGCGCGTGGCCTCGGCCATGGTGACCAGCGTGCCGCCGCTCCTGAGCCAGTCCTTCACCCGGTTCAACACGCCGTCGTTGATGGTGCCGTTGAAGTTGCCCGACGGCATCACGATGACGTCGTAGTCGTTGAAGTTGGCGCGGCCCAGCGAGCTGGTGCGCACCGCGGTCACGTCCTGGCCGAAGCGGCGCTCGAGCACGTAGCGGGTCCAGCCGGCCGACAGCGTCTGCGTGGGCGTGTCCCACACCAGCAGGACCTTGGGTGACTTCAACGCCTGCACGTCGTTGCTGCCCAGCGACGTGCCCTCGTCCACCCACGTAGCGTCGATCGGAACGATCTCGGCGCCGTATGTCGTGCCGAGCGCGGCCAGCTTGGGGTTGAGGTCAGCCGGGTTCTCGGCGTTGCGGAAGAACGCCGTGCCGATCGGATAGCGGCGACCGTTGTGCGTGAAAGCGCCGCCGACGCTGCGGATGCGCAGTCCCTGCCGGAGGGCGTCGGCCGAGAGGGCGGCGGCGCTGGAGCCCCACGGCATCAGGTAGCCGACCTTGCCCGGGGCCACGGCGCGCGCCGGCATCGCCGCGTCGTACTGCGCCGGCACCGGGGTTGACCTGGCGCCCACTGGCGCCGGGCTGGCCACCACTTCCACGTCGTACAACATCGGCAGGTTCCACGCCGTGATGTCGTAGATCTGATCGTTCAGCCGCATCTTGCGGCGCTCCTCCTGCCGCTTGATGAACTCCGCCGACTGGTCGGTCTTCGGGTCGAGCAGGTTGCGCAGCATGCGCGCCGTGGGCTGCGTGTTCGAGGCGATGTAGGTGCCGGCCGGCAGGGTCCGCGCGGCGAGCTTGATCGGCTCGTCGGCCCGCCGCACCTCGATGCCCTGGGTGGCGAGGTTGCGCGCCAGCCGGTCGGCGCGCGACGGGTCGTGGCCCGGCACGATCAGGTACTCGCGGACCGGCCCCTTCTCGCCCTCGGCCACGGCGCTGCGCCGGTAGTCGAGGTAGTCGCGCATCAGCTTCTCGCGATTGCGGGCCGCGGTGATCGCGGTGGTGATGGCGGCGTTGAAGTGGTGCATCACGCCGTCGCGATAGGTGAGCGTGTCGCCGTCGCTGCGGGCAAACGCCAGCCCGCGCGCCGAGGCCTGCTCGTAAGTCATGCCGATCGAACCCTGGAAGGTCGGCCACGAATCGCCGTAGCCGGGGTAAAACGCGTCGTAGACCTCGCGGATGTAGTACGCCCAGCCGCGCTCGTCGAAGCGGCCGCCGTTGGCGCGGCCGAACAGGTCCCACGACGCCATCTGGCTCTTGGTGATGTGGGGGTTCAACGGATCCGCCGGCGGCGCGAAATAGTAGGCGTTGTCGCCGCCCTGCTCGTGCAGGTCCACGGTGACCTGCGGCACGTAGTCGAGGCCGATCCTGATGCGGCCGCGGGTCTCGGGCTGCGACTGCGCGAACCAGTCGCGGTTCATATCGAACAGGTAGTGATTGACGCGCCCGCCCGGCCATGGCTCGTCGTGCTCGGCGCTGTACGGCGCGGAATCCGCCGCGGAGGCGCGGCCCAACAGGTTCTGGAACACGAAGCGGGCACGGCCGTCCGGGTTCTGCATGGGATCGATCAGCACCAGCGCGTCGCGCAGCACGGCGTCCACGCCGGCGTCCCCTTGCGAGGCGAGCAGGTGATAGGCCTCGGCGAGGGCGGCGTCGGCCGACGAGATCTCGTTGCCGTGCACGCCGTGCACCAGCCACACCACCACCGGCAGCTCGCGGGCGAGGCGATCAGATTCCGCCGGCGCCACGGTGCGGGGATCCGCGAAGCGCCGCAGATCCGCCTTCACCTGATCGAGCCTGGCGATGCGATCGGCGTTGCCGATCACGAACAGCCACAGCGGCCGGCCCTCCCACGTGCGCGCGTACTCGACCAGGCGCGTCCGCGTGGGCGCCGCCTTCTGCAGGGCCTGGAGATACTGCGCCACCCCCTCGGGCGGGGTGATGACCTCGCCGTGGTCATGGCCCAGCACCTGCTTGATGGTCGGGATGGCGGTGTCGTACTTCGCGCCGGGCCAGAGCGCCGGCTCCTGGGCCCACAAAGGGGAGGCCACCGAGGCACAGAGACACAGAGCCAATGCCTTCAAATACAAAATGCCGGTCCTCATTTGTCGAAGTACTCCAGGAGCTGTTGCGCCAGGCGGCCAATGCGGTCTTCGGCCTCGCCGTAGTTGCCGGGGATCACGTCGCCGCGCCCGCGAGCATGACCGCCAGACTGAAGGCTTTCCGCACGCCGGATAGCTTATGACATTTGGGCTTGGGGCTCGGGACTCGGGCGCCTGGAGTGCCAGGCGCCTGAATATGGGAGACTGGGCGATATGTCAGCCGGCAAACAGCACCTCTACCCCATTCGCATGACCTGGACCGGCAACACCGGCACCGGCACCGCGAACTACCGCACCTACGACCGCGCGCACGAGTATTCGGTGCCGGGCAAGCCGGTCATTCCCGGGTCGTCCGACCCCGCCTTTCGCGGCGACGGCACGCGCTACAACCCGGAAGAGCTGCTGGTCATGGCGATGTCGTCGTGCCACATGCTGTGGTACCTGCACCTGTGCGCCGAGGCGAAGGTCATCGTCACGGCCTACGATGACGAAGCGGTGGGGACGCTGCTTGAAGTGGCAGCGACCGGAGGCCACTTCACCGAGATCGTGCTGCGGCCAACGGTGACACTGCAGGCCGGCAGCGACGCCGCGCTCGCGGAGACGCTGCACCAACGTGCGCATCACCTGTGCTTCGTCGCCAACTCGGTCAACTTTCCGGTTCGCTGTGAGCCGCGGACTCTATTCGCGTAGATTCAGATCCAGGCCCTACTCGGCGATGTAGCGCCAGGGGTCCTTCACGCTGGCGCGCCGCTAGATCGTGAAGAACGGGCGGGCCGGCTGCGGCTTGACGAGCGTCAAGTGCTGGGATCAGGACGAACAACAGGAACAGCGTCAGTTTCTTCACGTCAGAAGAATTTGCCGCTCCTGTCGGTTGGTATCTGACCGCTAGACGCCGTATTTCTCCGGGTCCCAGACGAGTCCGAGCTCCGTGGGCGGCGCCATGTAACCGGCCAGTGCCGAAGCGGCCACCACCGACGGCGATGCGAGATAGCCCTCGCCGCCAAGGCCCATGCGGTTCTGCCAGTTGCGGTTGAACGAGGTGATCGCGCGCTGTCCCTTGACCAGCGCGTCGCTGCCCTGCCCGAAGCATGGCCCGCACCACGAGGCGCGGATCTGTCCACCCGCGTTGCGGAACACATCCGCAATCGACTCACCACCCAGCCGTGGATCGGGGCGCTCGATCAGCAGCTTGACGCCGCCCGATCCCGGGAACACCACGAGCTCTTTCTGCACCTTGGTGAGGCCCTGCGCGCGCGCCGCCACCAGCACCAGCGCCGCCGAGAGCAGGTCGTCGTAGCTGCCGTTGGTGCACGACCCGATCATCGCCTTGTCGAACTCGATGCGCTCGCGCGCCACGTCTTCGGCCGGGAACGCGTTGCCGGGGCTGAACGGCTTGGCGATCATCGGCGCGATGTCGTTCAATACCAGCTCTTCATCGATGTCGAACACCGCATCAGGGCCGCAGCCGAAGTGCGGATACGGCAACTCCGTCATGCCCTTGGCCTTGTACCAGGCGTAGGTGATGTCGTCGGGCGCGAAAATCCCGTTCAGCGCCTCGGCCTCCGCCATCATGTTGGCAATGGTGTTGCGGAAGGCGATGGGCAGTTGCTGGCCGGCGTCCACCAGCTCCACCGACATGCCCTGCGACTGCCTGGCGCCCCAGCGCCGCAGCAACTCCAGCACGATGTCCTTGCCGGTGACCCACGAGCTCAGCTTGCCGCGGAAGGTCACGCGCCGCTGCCCCGCCATGGTGAAGTAGATGTAGCCGGTCGACCACCCGAACCCGAGTGTCGTCGAGCCCACGCCCATGCCGACCGCGCCGTAGGCGCCGTAGGCGCGGCTGTGCGAGTCGGCGCCGGGAATGAACTGGCCGGGCAGCACGAGGCCCTGCTCCGGAAAGTAGAAGTGGAAGATGCCGTCGCCCGGCGTCGCGTAGTACGGCTTCTTGATGTCGTGGAACGCGGCGAACTGCCGCCCGATGCCGGTCTGCTTGTCGTCGTCTGCCTTGCCGGTGAAGACGAAGTGATCGTTGGCCACCGCGGCCTGGCGCGGAAGAATCGAATTGCCGCCGGTGATCTGGTTGAAGGTGTGGATCGAGAAGGGCGCCGTGCCATCCGAGGCCGGCAGCAGATCCGCATACACGCGAAGCGTGGCGCCCGGTGCGACCTCGGCGTCCTTGTCCACGCGGTGCGCCCACACGATTTGCGCCGTCGTCGACATGCCGCGCGCCTGCTCTGCATCCGGGAAGATCACTTCCGGCTTGCGCTCGACCGACGAGCGGAACTCGCGGCGGCCGACGGCGAAGATGCCGCCGCTCTGGCGGATCTCGTCTTCCTTGGCGCTGAGCGGCACCGGCGTGTAGGTCTTGGCCTGGGTGACATTGACGACCTGGCGCGAACCGGTCTCGTAGGTAAACTCGTCGCCGTCGTTCGCGTCGGCCACCGCCTCAGGACTCTGGACGACGTGCAGGCCGAGGTTGAAGGAGTTGCGGCGGAAGATGTCGCCCATGTTGTGGCCGCAGATGATCACCATCTCGAGGCCCACTTCGTCGGCAATCGCCTTGAGGCCGGCCGGCGACATCTCGCGGGAGCTGCCGATGGCGAAGCGATCGCCCGCCACGACGAACGTCTCGCCCTGATGGACGCGGGCGCGGAAGTCGGGCATCAGGTAGCGGAACGAGCCCGCCTTCCACCGCTCGTCCAGCGTCTCCAGGCTCTCTGACACGCAGTCGGCGGCCGGGGTGATCTGGTCGGTGTCGATGGCGTCGAGTTTCTTGCCGGGGTGCTTCGGGTCCCAGATCACCAGGGCCTTGCCGC
Organism: Vicinamibacterales bacterium; assembly: GCA_041659285.1. Lineage (NCBI taxonomy): Bacteria > Pseudomonadati > Acidobacteriota > Vicinamibacteria > Vicinamibacterales > Vicinamibacterales bacterium. Next base: position 173,700 of record JBAZYO010000010.1, read on the forward strand.
GGATGGTCCGGCTGGCATCGCCGCCCGCCAGGTCGGCGGGGCGCGGAGCAGGCAAGGTGTCGAGGGTAACGCCGGGCTTGAGGATGGCGGGTTTCGCGATCTGCATAACCTATCGATTGTAACGTGACGAAGTGGTGTCCGGCCTCTTGACCCGCCGTAGCGTTCGCGAAGGCGGTTAGCCGGACTAGAATGGCGGCCATGCGTTACACCACATTCGCCCTGAGCTTCGCTCTAGCAGCGCTGTCGATCGCGACGCCGACGGCGCAGGAGAAAGTCGACCGCGACATCCAGTGGAAGATCCGCCGTGAAGCCACGGACAACTCCCAGATTCTGCGCACGCTCCACTTCCTCACCGACGTCTACGGCCCGCGCCTGACCGGGTCGCCGAACCTGAAGGCCGCACAGGACTGGGTCGTCAAGGAGACCACGACCTGGGGCCTCAAGAATGCGCACCTCGAACCCTGGGATTTCGGTCATCCCGGCTGGTCAAACGAACGCCTGTCGGTCCACGTGACGGCGCCCGTCAAGGACTCGCTCATCGCCGAGGCGCTGGCGTGGACGCCGGGCACGAATGGGACGGTGACCGCGCCGGCGGTGCAGATCATCGTGCCCGCGCAGCCCACCAAGGAGGTGTTGGCGAAGTTCTTCGCCGATCACCGCGACCGCGTGAAGGGCAAGGTGGTGATGGTGGGAGCGCCCGCCGTTGTGCGGGTGACCATCCTTCCGCCGCAGAAGCGGCGCGAAGACAACGAGGTGCGCGCCCAATACGACCCGGCCAACCCCGCCCCCGGTGGCGGATTTCCCGGTGGCCCGCCGGCGCGGCCGGACCCGAACGTCGTGCCCGCCAACCAGGTGGCCGAGCAGCTCGATCAGTTCCTGGTGTCGGCCGGCGCGGCCGCCCGCGTCAACGACGCCGGCCGGGAGCACGGACAGATCCGCGCGTTCAACAACCGCACCTTTGACATCGCCAAGGCGGTGCCGACGGTGGTGATGCGCAACGAAGACTACGGCCGCCTCTCGCGCCTGCTGGCCGATGGCCTCGTCGTCGAGCTCGAGCTGACCATCGTCAACCACACGTCACCGGAGGGCGCCACCGCCTACAACGTGGTGGCCGAGATCCCCGGCACCGACAAGGCGCAGGAGGTGGTGATGCTGGGCGGCCACGTTGACTCGTGGCACTCCGCCACCGGCGCCACCGACAACGCCATTGGTTGCGCCACCATGATGGAGGCCATCCGCATCCTGCAGGCGATCGGCGTCAAGCCGCGACGAACGATTCGGCTCGCGCTGTGGAGCGGCGAGGAACAGGGCCTGCTCGGCTCGCAGGCATATGTGAAGCAGCACTTCGGCATGATCGAAGACGCCAAGCCGGAGCACGCCAACTTCGCCGGCTACTTCAACATCGACTCCGGCACCGGCCGCGCCCGCGGCATGTCGGTGTTCGGGCCGGCCGACGCCGCCGCCATCCTCCGCGACGCCACCAGGCCGTTCGAAGACAACGGCTTCTTCGGCGTCAGCGCCACCCAGAGCCGCCGCCGCGGCGGCACGGATTCAACGTCGTTCAACGAGGCCGGCCTGCCGGGGATTGGCATCCAGCAGGATCCGATCGAATACAACTCGCACACCTGGCACACCAACCTCGACACCTTCGAGCGTGTCATCGAAGACGATGCGAAGCAGTCGGCGATGGTGATTGCGGCGGCGGTCTACCACCTGGCGATGCGGGACGAGAAGCTGCCGCGGCTCCCGAAAGACAAGATGCCGCCTCTGCCAACGCCGTAACGAATCCGGATTTGGTGATCTCGTGATGTGGAGATTTGGTGATTTGCTGGTCGCCAAATCGCCACGTCACGAGTTCGCAAGATCACCAGATCATCATTCGCTTGGCGTCTTCAAGAAGCGCCTGACGTTCGCGTAGGTGGCGGTGGCGAGGATCTCGTCGAGCCCCAGCGCCGCCTTGTAGTACTCGTCCATCTGTGACGGCACCCAGAAATCCAGCGCCTCGTCTTTCTTGAAGGTGACGGTGATCGCGCAGCGCACCGCCGGATCGGCGGCGTTGAGCTCCGTCTTCACCACCGTGCCGGTGAACGGATCGATCCAGAGACGCCCGGTCAGCGCCAGGTCGCGTCCGCGCGTGGTCTTGATCAGCGTCGGCCGCGCCGCTTCGCGGTAGGCGGCCCGCCGCAGCACGCGGCCGGCGATGGTCTCTTCCCCTTCATCCGTGAACTCGAAGCGCTCGTTCACCCGCGGGTGAAGGAACATCAACGCGAGCGTCGGGATGTTGATGGTGCGCGCGACGTTGCCGACGTAGTGGCGTGCGGTTGCTTCAGTGTACTTGGCGCCGATCTCGAAGCGATCCTTGTCGTTGGTCTGGAACAGCTTCAACAGCCGGTCGTCGCGCTCGCGCACCTTGGCGCCCTTCACTTCGAACACGTCGCGGAACGACATCCAGCCTTCGCCGTCGCCGCCCAACTGCACCAGCATGAAGTCGGAGCGGAGCACGAGGCGGTTCATCGCGCCGCCGGCCCGCATGCCGCCACCCGGGTTGCGCTGGTTCAGGTTGTCGCCGGGGTTGGTGGGCCGCTGCAGCTCCTGGACGTAGGTTTCTTCCGCCACCAGCAGCGAGAACTTCTGCTCGTAGGCCATCACGTAGCGCATGGCGCTGCCGATGATGGTCGTGAATCCGGATCCCGGCGTGTTGCCGACCTGCGCGCCCACCGTGACCGACAGGCCGAGCGCGATAACGACAATGTGGAGTCCGGCTTTAGCCGGACTGGCTGTGACTCGGCTTCGCATGGCTGGCTCCGCCGGCCCATCCTACCGTAAGCTTGAGGATTCCCGTGCGCGCGTCCCTCCGCTCCGAACTGGTCCCCATGCTCCGCCTCGCCGTCCCCGTGGTGATGGCCGAACTCGGCTGGATGGCGATGGGCGTGGTGGACACGCTGATGGTGGGGCGCCTCGGCCCCGAGGCGATCAGCGCCGTGGGCGTGGGCGCCGCCCTGCACATCGCCGTCGCTATCTTCGGCATGGGCGTGCTGCTCGGCCTCGACACGCTGGTGTCGCAGGCGTTCGGCGCCGGCGACATCCGCGACTGCCACCGCTGGCTGTTCGACGGCCTGGCGCTGGCGGCGCTGATGACCCTGCCGATCATGGCGGTGTGCCTGCTGCTGGCGTTCTCGATCCCGTCGCTCGGCTTCCACGCCGCGGTGGTGCCGCAGCTGCAGCCCTATTTCTTCGTCCTGATCTGGAGCACGCCGTTCCTGCTGGCCTACGCCGCCTGCCGGCGCTACCTGCAGGGCCTGCACCGCGTCACGCCGGTGATGTTCGCCTTGATTTCGGCGAACGTCCTCAACGCCGCCATGAACTGGTTGCTCGTGTACGGACACCTGGGCTTCCCGAGGCTTGGCGTGCCGGGCTCGGCGTGGGCCACGCTGATCGCGCGCATCTACATGCTGGCCGCTCTGGCGGCCGCGATCTGGTGGACCGACAGGCGTTCCGGCCGCGAGAGCATTTGGCGGATTCCGCGAGTTGTCGATCCGGCGCGGCTTCGCCGCCTGCTGACCCTTGGCCTGCCGGCGGCCTCGCAGACGCTGGCCGAGGTCGGCGTGTTCGCCCTGGCGACGGCGCTGGCCGGCACGCTGGATCCCATCTCCGGCGCGTCACACCAGATTGCGCTCAACCTGGCGGGCATCGCCTTCATGATCCCGTTGGGCGTGGGCTCGGCCGGCGCGGTTCGCGTCGGTCACGCCGTGGGCGCGGGAGATCCCGTTCGCGCCGCCGCCGCGGGGTGGACCGCCATCCTGCTCGGCGTGGGGTTCATGCTGACCTCCGGCGCCCTGTTCGTGGCGATGCCGCGGACGCTGATCGGCTGGTTCAGTGCGGACCCCGCCGTGCTCACCGTGGGCACGTCATTGCTCTACCTCGCTGCGATTTTTCAGCTGTTCGACGGCATTCAGGGCGTGATCACCGGCACGCTGCGAGGCATCGGCGACACGCGCACACCCATGTTCGTCAACCTGGCGGCGCACTGGTTGCTGGGGTTGCCCGTGAGCTACACGCTCTGCTTCGTGATCGGCTGGGGGGTGTGGGGCCTGTGGGTGGGCCTGTCGCTGGGGCTGATCGTCACCGGCACCATCCTCCTCTGGGTCTGGGCGCGGAAGATCCATGACTATCGAGTCGCCCATGGTCTCTGACCCGCACCGCAGTCGTGCCATGATGGGGGGTCGATGACGCTCGACGTCCTGGAATCGGAGAGCATCGAGATCCTGCGTGAAGCCGTGGCCGGCGCCGAGCGACCGGTCCTGCTGTATTCCATCGGCAAGGACTCGTCGGTGCTGCTGCACCTCGCCCGCAAGGCGTTCCATCCCTCGCCACCGCCGTTTCCCTTGCTGCATGTCGACACCACGTGGAAATTCCGGGACATGTACGCGCACCGCGAACGCGTGATGCGCGAGTCCGGCATGCGCCTCCTCGTGCACCGCAATGAGGCCGGCCTGGCCGCCGGGGTGAATCCCTTTTCGCACGGCTCGGGTCCCTACACGGACGTGATGAAGACCGAGGCCCTCAGGCAGGCGCTCGATACCCACCGCTTCGACGTCATCTTTGGCGGCGCCCGCCGCGACGAGGAGGCCTCGCGCGCCAAGGAGCGCATTTGCTCGTTCCGGGCGGCGGGCCACCGGTGGGATCCGAAGGCGCAGCGCCCGGAGCTCTGGGCCATCTACAACATGCGCATCCGCCCCGGTGAGTCGATGCGCGTGTTCCCGCTGTCGAACTGGACCGAGATCGACGTCTGGCGCTACCTCGAACGCGAGGCCATTCCGGTGGTCCCCCTCTACTTCGCCGCCGAGCGGCCGGTCGTGCATCGCGGCGGGACCCTCGTGATGGTGGACGACGAGCGGTTTCCGCTCGCACCCGGCGAGCAGCCCGAACGCCGATGGGTGCGGTTCCGAACGCTGGGGTGCTACCCGTTGAGCGGCGCCGTCGAGAGCCGCGCCACCACGATCGCGGCGATCATCGCCGAGACGGTGGCCGCGGCATCCTCCGAGCGACAGGGCCGGCTGATCGACAGCGACCAACCGTCATCCATGGAGAAGAAGAAACGGGAGGGATACTTCTGAGCCTCCCCCTGCTCCGGCTGATCACGTGCGGCAGCGTCGATGACGGCAAGTCGACCCTGATCGGCCGGCTGCTGCACGAGTCGCGCGCGGTCTTCGACGACCAGACGCGGGCGCTCGAAGCCGATTCGCGCAAGTTCGGCACGCAGGGCAGCCGCGTCGACTTCGCGCTGCTGGTGGATGGACTGCAGGCCGAGCGAGAGCAAGGCATCACCATCGACGTCGCCTACCGCTTCTTTTCCACCCCCGCCCGGCGGTTCATCGTCGCCGACACGCCGGGCCACGAGCAGTACACGCGGAACATGGCCACCGGCGCCTCCACCGCCGACCTGGCGGTGATCCTGGTCGATGCGCGCAAAGGCGTGCTCACCCAGACCCGGCGCCACACCCGCATCGTCGCGCTCATGGGCATCCGGCACGTCCTGCTCGCGGTCAACAAGATGGACCTGGTGGACTATTCGCGGGAGGTCTTCGAAGCTGTCGTCGACGCCTACGCGCCGTTCGCGGCCGCGTGCGGCATCACCAGCGTCAGGCCAATCCCAATCTCCGCGCTCGAGGGCGATCACCTCGTCGCGCCGAGCGCGCGCATGCCCTGGTACGACGGGCCTACAGTGATCTCGTATCTCGAAACCATCGAGGTGACCGGTCCGCCTTCGTCCGGGCCGTTCCGGATGCCAGTGCAGTGGATCAATCGTCCCGGCCCCGATTTTCGTGGCGCGGCCGGACGGGTCTGCGCGGGAGCCGTGCATCCGGGCGACCGCGTGCGCGTGCTGCCCTCCGGCGTGGAAACCCGCGTCAAGGGCATCGTGACGTGCGGTGGCGAGCGGGCCCGGGCCGAAGCAGGCGACTCCGTCACGCTGACGCTGATCGACGAGGTGGACGTCAGCCGTGGCGACGTGATCGCGGCCGCCACGGCGGCGCCCGCGGTGGCCGATCAGTTCGAGGCCCGGCTGTTGTGGATGGGATCTCACGACCTCATTCCAGGCCGTTCGTACCTGCTCAAGGCGTACTCAAAGGAAATGCGCGCGACCGTGACCGCCATCAAGCATCGCATCGACGTCGGCAGCGATGCCCACCTGGCGGCGAAGACGCTGGCGCTGAACGAGATCGGCGTGGTCAACCTGTCGACGGCGCAGCCCCTCGTGTTTGAACCCTATTCCGTCAATCGCACGCTGGGCGCCTTCATCCTGATCGACCCGCTCACCTTCGAAACCGTAGGCGCCGGCATGATCGAGTTCGCGCTGCGCCGCGCCGCGAACGTGCACTGGCAGGCGCTCGAGGTCACGGGGCCGGCGCGGGCGGCCTTGAAGCAGCAGCAACCGTGCTGCGTGTGGTTCACGGGCCTCTCGGGCTCCGGAAAGTCGTCGATCGCCAACCGCCTCGAGCAACGCCTGTATGCGGCGGGCCGCCACACCTATCTGCTCGACGGCGACAACATCCGGCACGGACTCAATCGCGACCTGGGCTTCACCGAGGCGGACCGGGCCGAGAACATCCGGCGCGTCGCCGAGGTCGCCCACCTGATGGTGGATGCCGGGCTGATGGTGCTGGTCGCGTTCATCTCTCCATTCCGCGCCGAACGGCGAGCGGCGCGAGACCGGTTCGCAGACGGAGAGTTCGTGGAGGTGTTCGTCGACACCCCGATCGAGGAATGCGAACGCCGCGATCCCAAGGGCTTGTATGCGAAGGCCCGCAGCGGCGCCTTGCCGAACTTCACCGGCATCGACAGCCCATACGAGCGGCCGGAGTCGCCCGAGGTGCACCTGCTCACGGCCGGGCGCTCGCCCGAGGAGTGCGCCGAGCAGCTGTTCGCGCGGCTCCGGTGACGATGGACGCGCTGCAGGTGGCGGCCGGCGCCCTCACCGGATTCGTGGTCGGGATGACCGGCGTCGGCGGCGGCGCGCTCATGACCCCCATCCTGCTGCTCGGGTTTGGCACGGCGCCCCTGGTGGCCGTGGGCACCGACCTGTGGTTTGCGGCGGTCACCAAGCTCGCAGTGTCCGGACTTCACATGCGACAGCGGCTGATCGACTGGCCGGTGGTGAGGCGCCTGTGGATGGGCAGCCTGCCGGCGTCGGCGGTCACGCTCATCTGGATGGCCGGCCGGCAGGCGAACGACGGCGGCGTGGTGTTGGTGAAACTGGCAATTGCGCTGGCGGTGTGCCTGACCGCGGCCGGCCTGCTGGCGGAAGCACCGCTCCGGGCGCTCGGCCCGCGCCGAACCGCCACCGAGCCGGCCTCTTCCGGATGGACGACCACGGCCACCGTCGCCGCGGGGGCCGTCCTCGGCTTCCTGGTGACGCTCACGTCGGTGGGCGCCGGGGCCCTTGGCGTGGTCATGCTGGTGCGCCTTTATCCGCGCCTGACCCCGCAGCGGTTGGTGGCCACCGACATTGCCCACGCCATTCCGCTGGCGCTTTGTGCCGGCGCCGGGCACCTCGCGCTCAGCGGAATCGATCTGGCCCTGCTGCGCGACCTGTTGGCGGGTTCCATTCCGGCGGCGCTGGTTGGCACCGCGATCTCATCACGCCTGCCGCACGCCATCCTGAGGACGGCCCTCGGCGCGGTGCTGCTCGTGATTGGCCTGACCATGCTGGGCGGCGCCATGTGACCGCTTCAGCGCTCAGCGGTTTCGACCGTGAGCCGACAGGCAGACCGCCGCGGCATCGCCGCTGATAACATAACGCGATGCGCAAGGGTCTCGCGGCGACGGCCGTTGTGGTCGCTCTCGCTGCCGGCTGGTTCGGTTGGCAGAAGGGCTGGCTCGGCGGGTCGTCGAGCCGCGGCCCGCGGTCGGTGCTGCTGGTCAGTGTCGATACGCTGCGTGCCGACCGGCTCGGGAGCTACGGTTACCAGGCCGCCTCGACTCCCGTCCTCGACGCCCTGGCGGCCCGCGGCCTGCGGTTCGAGCAGGCCGCCACGGTAGCGCCGCTGACCCTGCCCGCCCACACCTCGCTGCTCTCAGGCACCTTTCCGACCTTTCACGGCGTGCGTGACAACGGCAGCTTCTATGTGAACGACACCATCACGACGCTCGCCGAGGTCCTTCAGTCCCGCGGCTACCGCACCGGGGGATTCGTCGGCGCCTTCGTGCTCGACCATCGGTGGGGCATCGCGCAGGGGTTCGACCACTACTTTGACGCGTTCGATTTGGCGAACTACGAAATGGCCGCCGGCCTGGATGCGGCGCAGCGGCCCGGCAGTGAAGTGGTCGATCACGCGCTCGCCTGGCTCGACGAGGATCGCGACCGCCCGTTCCTGGCGTGGGTGCACCTCTACGATCCCCACAGCCCCTACACGCCGCCGGAGCCGTATCGATCGCGGTTTCCAGCCACCATGCAGGGCGCTTACGACGCCGAGATCGCCGCCACCGACGCGCAGATTGGCCGGCTCCTCGATCGGCTGCGGGAAAGCGGGCGTCTCGATGACACGATCGTCGTGGTCGTGGCCGATCACGGCGAGTCGCTCGGCGAGCACGGCGAGCAGCAGCACGGCTTCTTCGTGTATGACGCCGCGGTGCGCATCCCGCTGATCGTCGCCGGGCCGGGCGTGCCGGCGCGCGCCGTGCCCGAACAGGTTCGCATCGTCGATGTCATGCCGACCGTCCTGGATCTCGTCGGCGCCGCGGTGCCGTCCGAGGTGCAGGGCGTCAGCCTGATGCCGCTGGGCCGGGGCGAGGAGATGGATCTCCTGGGATTCAGCGAGACGTGGTACCCGCGCTACCACTACGGCTGGAGCGAACTGACCGCGGTCCGCGATGGCCGATACAAGTTCATCGCCGCGCCGCGCCGCGAACTCTACGATACGCAGGCCGACCCCGGCGAGACGCGTGACCTGGCGGCCTCGAACCCACGCATGGCCGATGCCCTCGAACGCGCCCTCCGCGAGATGGCCACGCGAACGGCCGTCGCCGCGACGCCACAGGCACCCCGCGCGATCGACCCCGCCGCCGAGGAACGGCTGCGAGCGCTCGGCTACGTGGCCAGCACCATCAGCCGGGCGGCGCTGGTGGAACGGCCCCGTGGCGATCCCAAGGACATGATCGGCCTCTACAACCTGCTGAAGCTCGCCGGGAGTGACTCCGTCGCCGGCAGGCTGGACGAGGCCATCGCCAAGGTCCGCAGCGTGCTGGCCGCCGATCCCGAGGTGATGGAGGCTCACACGATCCTGGGCAACATCCACACCAAGGCCGGCCGGCTTCCCGACGCGATCAAGGCATACCAGCAAGCGCTGGCCGTCGACCCGGAGCACGAGGGCGCCGCGTGGAGCCTGGCGCTGGCCTACCGGCAGGCGGGGAAGCTGGACGAGGCGCGCGCTGGTTTCGAGCGCGTGTTTCAGCTCAACCCGCGTGGCGCGAAGGCGCTCTATCAACTGGCGGAACTGTCGATGCGCCAGGGCCAGTTTGCGAACGCGGCCGCGACGCTGGAGAAGGGCCTCGCACTCGACGGCGACCGCGCCGTGTTTCTCGTGAAGATCGCCGAAGCGCGCCTCGAGCTGAAACAAATCGACGCCGCGCAGGCCGCGTTGGTCGAAGCGATCAAGCTCAAGGGCGATCAGTCGATGGCCCACTACAACCTTGGCCTGGTGCACGAGGCACGCGGCGAGTGGCAGGCCGCCGCGTCGGAGTACGAGGCCGAGATCAAGGTCAGCCCCAAGCTGTACCAGCCCCATTTCAACCTGGCGAAGCTGCTCGCCCGCGACGGTCGGGCCGCCGATGCACTCACGCATTTTCGCGCGGCAGTCGACCAGAACCCTGAGTTCGGTACCGGCTTCCTGTACCTCGCCAAGGCGCTTCTGGACGCCGGCAATCTGAAGGACGCTGAGGAGGCGGCCACCCGGGGACTCGCGACGAAGCCCGATGCCGCCATGGTCCCCCTGGGTCACTACGTACTCGCCGATATCTACTCGCGCCAGGGTCGCGACGCGGATGCGGCGCGCCAGGCGGCAGCCGGCAAGCGGGCCGAAGCCAGGGGCGGGAGCCCGGGGCGCCGGTGAGTTCGACACCGGGCAACCGACTCGTCGTGGCCGTGGCGCTGCTCGCCGCAGGCGCCGCGTGTGCGCCCACGCCACCGGCGGCGCCGGCCGCGCGCACGGCCCGGCACGTGCTGGTGGTGACCATCGATACGCTTCGTGCCGACCGCGTCGGCGCGTACGGCAACACGACGGTGGCCACCCCGAATCTCGACCGTCTTGCGCGCGAAGGAGCCATGGCCCTGCACGCCTCGGCCCATGCGCCCCTTACGCGCCCATCGCACATCTCGCTCTTCACCGGGCTCTACCCGGCCGAACATGGCATTCGAGACAACGTGTCGCCTCCCCTTGGCAAGGACGTGCCCGTGCTCGCTGAAATCCTGCAACAGCGAGGGTTCCGGACCGGCGCCTTTGTGTCGTCGATCGTGCTGTCGAAGCAGTCGGGCCTCGGCCGCGGGTTTGCTCACTACTCCGACCAGTTCGAGGTCGGCGAAGACGACGCCCGGTTTCTGAACACGATCCAGAAGCGCGGCGATACGACGGTGGCCGAGGCGGTGGCCTGGCTCGGCGAGCCCGGGCCGGAGCGGCGCTTCGGGTGGGTGCACCTCTACGACCCGCACGATCCGTACGAGCCGCCGGAGCCGTACGCGTCGCGCTACGCCGATCGGCCATACGACGGCGAAGTCGCGTGGTCAGACGAGTTGGTGGGCCGGCTCGACACCGCGCTTGGTGCGGCGGGCCTGCGCGACGACACGCTGCTGATCGTCACGGCCGACCACGGCGAAGGGCTGGGCGAGCACGACGAGGCGGTGCACGGGTTCTTCGTCTACGAAACAACGCTCCGCGTTCCGTTCATCGCGCGCGGCCCCGGCATCACTGCGGGCACGAGGCTCGGCGTCGTGGCGCGATCCGTAGACGTGATGCCGACCGTGCTCGAACTGCTGGGGCTGGCCGAGGCAACGCCCGCCGTCTCGGGCCGATCGCTGGCGCGGGCGCTCGGCGGCGCGCCCGTGGACGACGAACCGGCGTTTGCCGAATCGCTGACGCCGCTCATCCATTACGGGTGGAGCGACCTTCGCGCGCTCCGTGACGGCCGCTGGAAGTACATCCTGGCCCCGCGGCCGGAGCTTTACGATCTCGATCGCGATCCGGGTGAGCGGCACAACCTCGTCGAGCAGGAGCCGGTGCGGGCGCGGGCCTACCGGGCAGGAATCGAGCAGCGCCTGCGCCAGGAGCAAACGACGCTGCGCGGCCAGGGGAACGCCACCGCCGCGGTGCCACCGGACCTGCTCGAGAAACTGGGGGCGCTCGGCTACGTCAGCAGCGGCGGGCCCTCGACCAGCCGGGCGTCTGGCGCGGACCCGAAGGACAAGATCGCGGAGTACCAGACACTCAATACGCTGATGCGCGAGGGACTGATCAACCTGCGCGAAGGCCGCTACGCCGCCAGCCTCGATCGCTTCCGGGGCCTGTTCGGCCTCGGCATCGACAGCTTCGAAGCCCACTATTACGCCGCCCGCGCCTTGACCGGGTTGAAGCGGTGGCGCGAGGCCGCCACACATTACGAGGGCGCCATCAAGAAGCTGCCCTCCTACTCGGCCGCCTATCTCGGGCTCGCCGACGCGCACCTCGCCGATGGCAAGGCCACCCTGGCCCTCGAAGCGGTCCGGCGCGGACAGAGAGCCGCACCGGACGACCCCCGGCTGATCGAACGCGAAGGCGACCTCGGACGGCAGCTGGGTGACCGGGGCCTCGCCGCCCGCTCCTACGAGCGCGTGGCGCAGATGGCGCCTCGCGATGCGCTCGTGCGGGTCAAGCTCGGCGAGCTGTATCGCGACGGAGGACGACCGGCCGACGCCGCCCGTTTGCTGCGCGAAGCCATCGCGCTCGATCCGGCGACGGCGTCGTACTGGAATTCACTCGGCATGGTCCTCGCCGGCGGCGGCGACTTGTCCGGAGGCGAAGCGGCCTTTCGTGAGGCGGCCACGCGCGAGCGCGCCAACCCGCAGTACGCCTACAATCTGGGCCTGGCCCTCGCCAGGCAGAACAAGCACGACGAAGCGGCCGCGCAGTTCAGGCGCACGCTCGAACTCGACCCACGGTTTGCCGCCGCACGGCAAAGGCTCGCAGAGCTGCGCTGAATGGCCGCCCGGGTCGTCTCGCTTGTCGTGATGGCCGCCGCGGTGGTCTGGACGTTCCTGCCTGCCACCGGGTTTGCCTTCCTGAACTGGGACGACCAGGCCGTCATTCTGCAGAACCCGTCGCTCGACTACCGCGCAGCGACCTGGGCTTTCACGACCACCTACATGGAACACTACCAGCCGCTCAGTTGGCTGGTGTGGGCCGCCATCAAGACTCGCTACGGCCTCAACGCGGTGGCGTTTCATGCGGCGAACGTGTTGGCGCATGTCACCTGCGTGGTGCTCGTCTGGGGCGTGAGCCGTCGTGCGTTCTTGCGGACCGCGCCGGACCTGCCCGGACCATGGCACGACCGGGCTGCCCTGGCCGCGGCCCTCCTCTATGGTTTGCACCCACTGAGAGTCGAGCCGGTGGCGTGGATCAGCGCGCTGCCCTACGCTCTCGCGCTCGGACTCATGCTCGCGTCGTTGCTCGCCTATATGACCGGTCCGGCTAACGCCGGACACCACATTGATGCGCGGCCATCGGCGGCGTGGTGGGTCGTGGCGTTGGTGCTCTACGCCGCATCGCTCGGTGCCAGGCCGGTTGCCCTTGGCTTTCCGATCGTGCTCCTGGCCGTCGATGCCGGTCTCCTCAAGCGAGGCCCGCGCGCGAGCGTGGCCAGGGTGTGGCCGTTCGCGGTCCTGGCCATCGCGGCGGCCGTGATCGAGAGCGTGGCGCGCGTCCCTGGGTTGAACGACACGCCGTGGCTGTACCGACTGCAATCGGCGGCATCGGCCCCGTTCGTGTACGTGTGGCACACCGTGGCCCCGATGGCGCTGACGCCGCTCGACCTGTTGCCGATCGAGCCGGTCGAAAGCCCCGGCGTGCTGCTCGCGGCGTTGCTGACGCTGGCGGCTGCATCCCTCGCCGCCTGGACCTGGCGCCATAGGTGGCCCGGTCTCTCGGCGGCGTGGGTGGCGTATCTGGCGTTGCTGGCCCCAGCTGCGGGACTGGTGCCGAGCGGGCTCCAGGTCACTGCCGATCGCTACACCTACCTGCCCGGAGTCGTCCTGGCGATCGTGATAGCAGGAGCCGGCGCGCGGTGGGCCGCACGACGGCAGGGCCGTGCCCGGCTGGTGACCGCCGCCTTCGTGGTGTTGGCCGTGGCCTCATCACTGGCGTCGCGGCAGGTCCTGACATGGTGGTCCGACTCGGTGTCGCTCTGGACTCGCGTCGTGTCGCTGGAACCGGCCCACGATGTCGGGTTGTACAACCTCGGCGTGGCGCTTGCCGCCGAGGGGCGCAACGAGGAGGCGGCGGCCCGGTATCGGCAGGTCCTCACGCTGCGGCCGGACCACGCCGGCGCCAGGGCGAATCTCGACCGCCTTGATGCCGGGCGTCTCGAACGCCAGGGCAACGACCTGGCGACCAGGGGCGACTTGACCGGAGCGGCCGAGCGCTACCGGCAGGCCGTCGCCCTCGACCCTCAGCGAACCCATTCGCAGGCGAGCCTGGGCATGGCACTCGCCAGCCTTGGCCGCCTCGGCGAGGCGTTGCCGGTCCTGCGAGAAGCAATACGCCTGGGCGTTGACGACCCGGCGGTCCCGAGCGCGCTCGGCGTGCTGCTACTCCAGTCGGGGCAGACGCGCGAGGCGCGGTCGGTGTTTGAAACGGCGTTGGCGAAGCACCAGAACGACGTCGGCCTTGCGCACAACCTGGCGCGCCTGTTGGCGACTGGCCGTGTCATCGAGCCTCGAGATGCGATGCTGGCGCTGCGACTGGCCGGCGCGGTCGTCGAGGCCACCGGCAACCGCGATCCTCGCGCAATCGAAACGTTGGCGGCGGCGCTGGCGGCCAACAATCGGCTGGCTGAGGCGGTCACGGTCAACGCCAGGGCAGCCACGCTGGCCGCGGCCCAAGGCGATCAGGATTTGGCCGTACAGATCACTGCCCGGGGCCGCGCGTATCGCAACCCCGGGCAGTAAGTGTCCGGCTTGAGGCTCGCAAGCCCCAAGTCCCAGGCCTGTTAGAACCGGAACTTGCCGCCGACCATCAACCGGCGCGGCAGGATGAATCGCGACGGCACGTTGTAGTTCGCGTTGCCGAGGCGCCGGTCGAGCACGCTCTCGTTCGCATCGCTGTTGGTCAGGTTCAGAAAGTCGCCAAACACCGCCAACTCCGCGCCGCGGCCGAGGTTAAATGACTTCTCGACGCGGGCATCGATCGTCTGCCATTGCTTGGTGCGGAGCTCGCCGTCGCTCTTCGTGGCAATGATGCGGCTTGCCCCGGGAATGCCCGTGGCGCTGGTGGCCGCGCGAATCTCCGAGTAGATCGGCTTGCCGCTCTGGCTCATGAAGTTGACGGACGACATGATCCCCCACGGCATCTGGTACAGGAACTGCGTCTTCAGGACCACCGGCCGGTCGCCAATGAGACGACCATCGCTGTTGATGAAGTCGTTCGGGTTCTGCCCGAAAATGCTGGCAATGCTGTTCTGGTTCGACAGCGGCGTGGAACGCGCCGAACTCGAGCCCTGGCGCCCGGTGGACTTCGAGAGCGTCAGGCCAAAGTTGGCCTGCCAGCGGCTCGACATGCGCTTCTTGATTTCAAACGCTACGCCGTTGTAGCGCGAGAACATGCGGTCGTCGTTCCTGAGCTGGAAGCGCCGCGAATCGGCGCCGCTCGTCAACCGGTAGACCTGAGGCACGCTGGCGCCCGCCGGAGCCGTGTAAGCGACCAGACTATAGGTGCCGCCGATGTCGGGGAACGCCGTTTGGCGCTCGCTGCGCTTGTGCACGAAGCTCACCGAGAACCCGAGGTTCTGCCCCACCTGCTGCTCCCAGGCAGCGATGAACTGGTCGGTGTAGGGGTTCTTCAAGTCGGGGTCGACGGAGAGCCTGGAGTTGTCGGACACCAGTTCCTTGTCGAGCGGGACTCCGGCCGCACTGTAAAGACCGGAGAACAAGTATCTCGCAGAGATCGACGGCGTGGTGTTGTCGAACTCCCCGGTCACGATGCCCCGGTAGTAGCGCCCGTAGTGTGCCTTGAGCAGCGTCGAGCCGCTCTCGTTCGCCTTGAAGTTGATGCCGATGCGTGGCGACACGACGCGCCATCGGAAAACCTCGTCGACCGCCCGGGACTGGGCCCCGGTGGGCTTACCGCTCGCGTCAAGGAGGTCCTGCGCGGCGATGTAGGCCTTGCTGTCGTCGTAGCGGATGCCCAGGTTCAGCGTGGCCCTTCCGACTTGGTAGGTATCGTCGGCGAAGATGCCCATCGACCGCAGGCGGCCGCCTTGGGTGTACGGCAACTGCGTGTAGCCATACGCGGGCGTCGAGCCGTAGGTGTAGATGTAGTCGTTGAGGCCGTAGGTGTACTCGCCGAGGCCGCCGTTATACTGCACCCCCAGCTTGAAGTCGTGGCTGCCGCCCATGAACGCATCAGCGTATTTCGTGACCTTGGCCGAGAACGCGGTCTTGGCACTCTTCCCGTCGTACCACGAGTAGATGCCGCCGGTGATCTGGCCGGTGTCGAGGTCGTTGTAGCGACGCGCGACGCGCGAACCGCCGTTGAGCGGGTCGCCATGATCGACGCCGTAGAAGCCCGAGTAGCGCGCCTCCAACACGGTGGTCGGGTTGATCACCGAGGTCCACAGCAAGCCGGGCGATGGGTTGTGCCCGTTTTCCACAGAAAGTGTGCTGGGCGCGGTGTTGGCGGAGGCGCGCGCCGGGATGCGGTAGAAGTCGTCGTGCGTCTGGAACTGCAGACGGTGGCTCTGGTTGAACTGGTAGTTCACCTTGTAGAAGTAGCGCTTGGCCGACGACCGCGCGGGGAACGCCGGATCGGTGCCGGGCTGCGAATCGGCGTCCTTCTGGTATTGGAACGAGCCGAAGAACCAGAACTTGTCCTTCATGACCGGGCCGCCCAGCTGCACGGTGGTGTCCTTGAACTCATCGCGGTTATAGGGCAGCTTGTTGTCTTGCTTGTCGGTCGTGTTGCGGCCCGTCAGGCTCTGGTTCTGGAAGTAGAAATTGGCGTCGCCGTGGAACGTATTGCTGCCTTGGCGCGTCACGACATTGAAGACCGCGCCGCCCAGGTTGCCGTAATCGGCGGGCGCGCCGAGTGAGAGCACCTGCACTTCTTCGATGGCGTCGGTGTTGGGCCACGGCCAGGCCGCGCCGGTCAGCGGCGCCGTGAAGTCGGTGCCGTCGATCAGATAGACGTTTTCGTTGGTCGCCGATCCGAATGACTGCGACCGGGAACTGGTGGACGTCGACGGGCTGACCCCTGGCGCGGCGTTGATGAGGTCGAAGAACGTGAACCGGCGCACGGGGGCGTTCTCGACCCACTCGCGCGAGTAGTTGGTCGCCACCTGCGAGCTGGTTGAATCGACGACCGGCGCCTGGGCGACCACGGTGATGGTCTCTGACTGCGTACTTAGCTTGAGCTGCACGTCAATCTCGGCCGAGCCGCCAAGGGACACCTGAATGCCGGTCTGGGTGCTGGTCGTAAAGCCAGCGAGCTCCACCGTGAGGTCGTAGGCACCCGGCGGCAGGTTCGGGAATCGATACAGACCGACTTCATTGGTGACTGTCGTCGGCGCGCCAGGCACGGCACGCCCTCGCAGCGTGACCGTGACACCGGGCAACACGGCGCCGGACGCGTCGGTTACAACGCCACGAATGACGCCGGTGGTGGTCTGAGCCCACCCCGACGCCGGACTGGCCAATAGCATGACAATCGCAAAGACCCAGGCCATACAACGCCGCATCTCAACCTCCCAACCCGCTACCACCGACTCGCCGCCGCCGCGTCATCGACGCCCCGGCGATTACAAGGTTTTACAAACCGAGCGGATTATCTGGCCGTCGTCACTGTTATGTCAACGGCGTTATGGTCTCGTCGGTCATTCGTCCCGCATCCGGTCATCGAAACTTGCGTGCGCCCGGCGTTGACACGCCGGACGACGGGGACTAACGTCCCGAGTCGCATGCGATCACCACTTGTCCCAGTTCTGGCATTGCTATTGCTCGGCGCCGCCCCGCTGCCACCCCAGGCGCCGCCAGATGCGCCGCCCGAGGTCCGGGTCGAGAAGAACCTGCCCGCCCGCATGCGCGACGGGGTGATTCTTCGTGCCGATGTCTACCGACCGGCGGCTCCCGGCCGGCTCCCGGCCCTGCTGCAGCGCACGCCCTACTCCAAGAACGACCGCAACGCGGCCCGGCGATTCAGCGCGATGGCGGCGCACGGGTTCGTCGTGGTCGTGCAGGATACCCGCGGGCGATACACCTCCGACGGCGTCGCGAAGCCTCATGACGAAGCGGATGATGGCTACGACACGGTGCAATGGGCGGCGTCCCTGCCATGGGTGGACGGCCGCGTTGGCATGTTCGGCGGCAGTTACCTGGCGACCACCCAGCTCGAGGCCGCCACCCGTCAGCCCCCCGCCCTCGTGGCCCTGTTTCCCGCCTCGTCTTACAGCCGCCGCCATGACATGGTGTTCCAGGGCGGTGCGTTCTACCTCAGTGACGGGCTCGGGTGGAATCTGGGCCAGGCGATGGACGTCCGCCGCCGGGTGCTGACGCCGGACATGGATCGGGACGGTCCCATCGGCCTGGAACCCCGGCACACGGCCCTGCTCCAGTCGTCGTGGCTGTGGCACCTGCCGCTCATGACGTTCAACGAGCTCGACCTGAATCGCTTTGCGCCCGGCTACCGGCAGCTGCTCTCGCACCCCGACGCCGACGCGTTCTGGGCTCCAGCCGACATTGAATCCCGTCACGACCGTTTCCTTGTTCCGGCCTTCCACCTGACCGGCTGGTACGACACCTTGCTCACCGGCACGCTGCGCAACTTCGCGGGCCTGCGTGCGCACGCGGCCACCGACACCGCGCGCCGCTACCAGCGCCTCGTGGTCGGCCCCTGGACCCACGCGCGACCGAGCAAGGACACCACGGCGATCGGGAATGTCGACTTCGGCCCGGACGCCGGTTTCAGCGCGGACGAAGCCATGCTGGGCTGGTTCGACTACTGGCTCCGTGGCGGGGCCAATGTGGAGTCCGGCTTTAGCCGGACCAGCCCCGTAGAGCAGGCGCCGGTGCGCCTGTTCGTCATGGGCTTGAACCAGTGGCGGGACGAGCAGGAATGGCCCCTCGCGCGCGCTCGCACCACGGAGTACTTTCTCCGCGGCGGAGGCCATGCGGCCACGCTGTTGGGGGACGGGCGCCTGGACCTCGCGGCCCCGGGTCGAGAGCCATCGGACCAATACACCTATGACCCGAAGGACCCGGTGCCGACGGGCGCAAGCGGCGGCTACTCGCGTTCACCAATCGATCGGCGGGCGATGGAGCAGCGCCCAGACGTGCTCGTCTACACCAGCTCGCCGCTGACCGCCGACCTTGAAGTGACCGGCCCCCTCGCACTCACGCTGTGGATTGCGTCGAGCGCGCGCGACACCGACTTCACCGGCACGTTGGTGGATGTGTTTCCCGACGGCACCGCCCGGGCCCTCGCCGACGGCATTCTGCGCGCGCGATACCGGGCCGGCAAGACGGCGCCGGCGCTCTTGACGCCCGGCGAGCCCACCGAGATCACGATCGACCTCGGTGCCACGTCAAACCTGTTTCGCACCGGACACCGGATTCGCCTCGAGGTGTCGAGCAGCAATTTCCCGCGCTTCGACCGCAATCCCAATACCGGCGGCGTCTTCGGGCAGGACGGCACGGTGCTCCGCGCCACGCAGACGATTCTCCACGACCAGTCGCACCCGTCGCGCCTGCTCTTGCCCCTCGTGCCGCGGCCGTCGACCGCGGCCTCACCCGGCCAGTCAACCGCCGCCGGGACGCCGGCAGTCCCGCTCGGTTCATCGCCCGCGAGGGCGGCCGCCGCGCGGGCGCTGGAACAGCGCTTTCTGAGCGGTGTTTCGACCGAGTCCATCAGCGCGATACACCGGCAGGTCACCGAACACCCGCACATCGCCGGATCGGCGCGCTCGATGGAGGTGGCCGATCGGGTGCGACGCGCGCTCGACACGGCGGGCTTGCAGACCGAGGTGCGCGAGTACGTCGTGCACCTGTCCACGCCGAAGTCGGTGAAGGTGGACATCGTCTGGCCGAGCGCCGAATCGCTGACCGTCCGCGAGCCCGTCGATCCCCGCGATCCCGACGGCGCGCATCCCGAACTGGGTCCGGCGTTTGTCGCCTACTCCGCGTCGGGCACGGTCAGCGCACCGGTCGTCTACGTGAACTACGGCCTGCCGCCCGACTACGCCCGCCTGGCCGCGGCCGGCGTCGACGTGCGCGGCAAGATCGTGATCGCGCGCTACGCGCGCAGCCACCGCGCCGTGAAGGTGCACACCGCGGAGCACGCCGGCGCGGCCGGCATCATCATCTATTCCGATCCGGCGGATGACGGCTATGCGCGCGGCCTGGAATGGCCCGACGGCCCCTGGCGCGCTGATTTCCAGTCGCAGAGCGGCAATGCCAAGTACAGCTGGTTCTGGCACGGCGATCCGCTGACGCCCGGCGTCGGCGCCACGCGCGGCGCCCCGGCCCTCGATCCGGCCACGGCGCCCACCCTGCCCAGGATCCCCGCGGTCGTGCTCGCGTGGAAAGAGGCATCGAAGATCCTGTCGAGGCTGGCCGGACCACCGGTGCCTGCCGGATTCCAGGGCGGGCTGCCGTTCGCCTATCGGCTGGGCCCGGGCCCGGTGACGGTGCGGCTCGATGTGCAGATGGAGGCGAGCCGGCGGCCCATTCGCAACGTGATCGGGAAGATCACCGGCCGCGACCCCGACCGCTGGATCGTGCTCGGCACCCACCACGATGCGTGGAGTTTCGGCGGGATGGATCCCGGCACGGGGTTGGGACCGACATTCGAGGTGGCGCGCGGGCTCGCCGCCCTCGCGCGATCGGGCTGGACGCCGGAGCGTTCCATTGTCTTTGCCTTCTGGGATGCGGAAGAGTTCGGGCTGATCGGATCGACCGAGTACGCCGAGGCGATGCAGGCGGAGTTGCGCGAGAAGGCGATCGTCTACATCAATACCGACCTGTCGATGCGCGGCCGCTTCGACGGCGGCGGCACGCCCTCGCTCCGCGACTTCCTCGTGCAGGTGACGCGCGAGGTGCCGCACTACGATGGCGGCGGCTCGGTCTACGACCGCTGGCGGGCCGACGAATGGCAGCGACAGCCGGTGGAGCGTCGCCGTCGCGGACCCGACGGCTACGAAGTGGAGCTGGCGGCGCTCGGCAGCGGCGCGGACTTCGTGGCGTTCCAGGACTTCCTGGGACTTCCCACCTTGCAGATGGAGTTCGACTTCGAGGGGAGCTACGGCCCCTATCACTCCAACTACGACACGCGGCAGTACGTGGAGCGCCACACCGACCCCGGCTTCAAGGTCGGCCAGACCCTGGCGCGCGTGCTCGGCCTGACCGTGATGCGCCTGGCGTCGACGGAACTGCTCCCGTTCCGCTATTCGCACTACGCGCGAAAGATGGAAGAGTTCATCGACAACGCCGCCGGATGGGCGGTCGATGACATGGGGAGGCGCCGGGTCGCCATCGACATGGCCACGGCACGAGGCCTGGCCACGCGGGCCGTCACCGCGGCCTCGGCGATTGAAGCGCGGCTGGATCGGCGCGGCGCCGCGGGTGGCGTCGATCCGGCGCGCGCGCGGCAAATCAACGACGCCCTCGTTCGCCTGGAGCAGCAGTTGCTGGATGAGTCGGCGCCGCCGGACACCCGCTGGTACCGTCACGTGATTTACGGGTGGAACATCTACTCGCTGTATGAGGGCCAGCCGCTCCCGGGACTGGCCGAGGCGATTCGCATCGGCGACGCCGCGGCGGTCGCCCGCGAGACGGCTCGCCTGGAACAGGCTCTCACGCGTTTCGTCACCACCCTCGAGGAGATCGCCCGCCTTGCCGACGCGCTGGACGCCCGCTGACGTTGCTGGGGCGCGGCCCGTACCACGGCATCGAGTTCATGGAATGGCTCGCTCATGATCTCACTCCCGGATAGGCCGTCACGAATCGACGGAAGTCTTCGCCGTGGCGCACGATCCGTACGACCACGATAGCGGCGCCCCGCCCTGAAGGCCCTGGTATCGTACCCAGCACAACATGCTTCTGTCCAAATCGCGTGGCGCCGCTGACTTGTGTCTCCTGTTGGGCGAAGCGGTGGAGTTCGTCTCGCAGGGTTACCCAAGTCCGATGATCGAACCCGAGTTGGACGAAATCAGTTCGTACTGCCTTGCGGCATAGCGGCCAGGCTTCAGCCGCGGCGGCTCATCGTCACGCAGGTCGCCGTGGGCTGCAAGATACCGTGTTAGCCCGTGTGATTCTCCTGCGTCTTGAGAGCCAGAGCATAGCAAATGGCATCGTGCTGAACGCCTGGAGCCCAATTGGGAAACGCCACCTGCTGCGTCGCCGTGTCGTCTCGGACGAACCCGCACTTCTCGAGAACGCGTCGCGATGGGCGATGGTCCGGATGGCAGAGCGCCTGCAATCGCTTGACGCCTATCCGAGCAGCAACATCGAACAGCGGTGAGTGCCTCTGTCGCGTAGCCCATGCCCCATTCATCCTTGGCCAGAACATACCCGGTGACGGCCTCGCGCGGCGCGCAAAAGCCGAAACCGGTGCCGCCGATCAACCTCCCGTCCGAGCGCGAAGTGATCAAGTACGGCCCTGCGGGCCAGTGCTCCCATTCCGCTGCGCTGAACTGCAGGAAGGCCTCCGTGTCTCGAATCGTGCGATGCCGCGGCCAACCCAGGAATTGCGTGACTTCAGGATCGCTCGCATAGCGCTCGAAGATCGTGACCGCATCGCTCAAGTGAGGTTGCCGCAGAATCAACCTCGTCGTCTCAATCTGTTCCGGGGCCTTCATCGTTCGTCGTCGTTTCGGTGTGTGGGTTCAGCGGGCTAACGCCAGCGATGAGCCGCGGCGCGCTCGTTCCGTCGATCTTTCACACGATGACAGCGCGCCGGCGGCTCCATTGCGTGGCTAGCTGGCTGGCGTGAAACCGCAGACCGATCTCGATTGCACGCGCAAGAGCGGCCAGAGCGGCAGAACCCACGTCCAAATGAGTCAGTCATCCGCCGCCGACAAGCACGTCGCGGAGCTCTGCTAGGAGGCCAGCAGCAGCAGCGGCCCACGTCTTCTGATTACCTAGGAGTGTTCGCACTTCGGCTGCTCGTCGAAAAGCTGCCTCGCGATCTCGCAGCATCGCCTCGACAGTGCGACCCCACTGTTCTCCATCCTGAGCGTCGTCACCCGACATCGGAACTACGAGACGCGTGGCCTGCTCCGGTTCGAGGGCTTCGCGGAGCAGCGCACCGAGCCCGCTCTCAGAACTCACCAGCACGGGGGTCCCAGCGGCGATTGCTTCCAGTCCCACGAGCCCGAAGCCCTCCGAACGCGACGGCATGACGAGCACGCTCGCCCGCCGGAGGTCAGCGTCGAGGCGCTCGATGTCCGTTGTGTACGGACGAACGACGATATGCAGAGCGGGCACTCCGGACCATTCACGCAGGTTGCGTCGAAGCTCGTCCGAGGTGTCAGGCTGTGCACCTCGAACCACGAGCTCAAGGGGAGCCACAGTACCGCGATCGACTGCCAGCCCAACCGCGCGGGCTGCGATATCGAGGCCTTTCAAGTGATCATCTTCTAGCCGCCCTAGGAGCAGGATCATCCACGGCTCGCCCGGCGGAGGTGTACGTGCCTCGGCATTCGGCGCGTCGAAACCAGGGTCCAGTCGCAGGGGCGGCGGAATATTGTAGGCGGAGAAATCTCGCAGACACCGGTTGTGAAGGCGAGGGCCGACCGCGACGACGCGGGCGGCGCTACGGCCGAGATCAAGTTCGACCTGCTGCCGCTCTTCGGCGCGGGCTGCGGCATCGTCGTGCCGGTCGAGCTTGAACCACTCGATCTCGTCTGGTGCCATGTGAACGAAGTGGAGC
This sequence comes from Vicinamibacterales bacterium, assembly GCA_041659285.1. Lineage (NCBI taxonomy): Bacteria > Pseudomonadati > Acidobacteriota > Vicinamibacteria > Vicinamibacterales > Vicinamibacterales bacterium. The sequence goes on from JBAZYO010000010.1 coordinate 196,859, forward strand.
CGCTTCGCTGCCGGAAACTGGTCCTCGGCCAGGACTTTGGCCGCCGGACCCGTCACGCGACCGTGTCCGATGATGAACTTCGGCGTGAATCCGCCCGGTAGCACCGGCCTGCGCGAGAGCGCCTCGTGATCGGACCGTCCTGGCGTACGAACTGCGCCGACCAGCGTGACGCCGTCGACGTTCCGCGTTACTCCGGAGGGCGCGTCAAGTACGACGCAGACAACCCGCGCGCCGGCGGAGGCCAGCGCGCGGCAGAGCTGTCGGTTGAACGTGCTGAGGCCGCCGTGACCCGAGTCCCATTCGGTCGCGACGGCGAGAACTTGGAGCCCGTCGCCATGACTCGTGGCGTGCTGATGCGGTTGGCCCTGATGCTGCGGCAGAACGGGAGGGCCATACTGCGGTCGCCACACGTTGCCTTCGAGCCCGGTAATCGATCGGGGCAACATCGGAAACGCGAGCGCTGGATTCGGCTCACCCACCGTGGCGACGCGGTGATCCCACTCACGCAGCAGGGCGGCACGGATACCAGCTTCCGAGGTGGGGCCGCTAGCAGCAAGGTAGGTGCCGAGGAACTTCGACGCACGCGGCAAATCACGCAGCTGCAACGCCACGAACCCAGCAAGCCACACGTTGCCGTCTCGGGAATCGTACTTCCAAGGAATCGGGAAACGGTTCAGTGCCAGTTGCGCATTATCTGGTTCTCCTGAACCCAGCCAACACAGAGCTTCGTGGAGCGCGAGGTGCAGATAGGTTGGATGAAGATCGCGGGACTTCTGCGCTGCTTCAGCCGCTCGTCTCCAATCCGCTTGATGTTCAAAGATCAACACCTGAGCCAGCGCTAGTGTAGGTGCGAGCGTGTTGGAAGGACTGATCTGTTGATTGTTGTTTGCCCAATCACACACGCGCCGAAGGAGATCAATAGATGAATCTGCTGCGGCAAATTGCAGCGCCTCCTCAATGAGCCGCTGAACGTAGACGTGACCAGTCCTTGCAGCGCCATCCAGGAGTGCCTGAACGGCATCTTCGGCTCTACCGAGCTGGACCAACACCGCGCCTAAGAGCTGATAGATAGAATAGAGCCCCCTTGATGGCTCGACTCTCTGAGCTGCAGTTGTCGCCGCTGCCAACGCGGCATCGAGGCCCTCCACCTCGCGAACGATCTTGATCCACAATACCCATGGCTGGGAATGGTCTTGGTGTGCGGTCCCGCTCTGCGCGTGCGGCAACGCCTTTTCCACGTCTCCAGGCGCGCCGCGAGCCTTGAGCAGTTTCGAGTATGTGTACTCGACAGCGGCGGGTCCCGGCTCTTCAAGATATGTCTCCAACAACGAGATCTGCGCGTCGCGCTCGGCACCATCAGCCGGGCGCCTGGACCCCCACCCGTATTTTCGATCGACATAGCTCTTCACCGCGCGCGTTACTTCGCGGAGCTCGTCCGTCGCCCGCGCTTCTACCAGGTGATAGCGTGCTCCGGCGAGACGAAGCGCGAGTTGCGCGTCGTCGAGTATGTGCCGATCGGTCGCGCGAAGGGGACGAGCGTACCAAGTTCCAGCGCGCCGATGGGCGTCTCGCCACGCGGCTCCATCGCCGCGCAGCCGAGGGCCTTCGACTTCCCTGACTATGGGGTGGAGGTGATAACGGTTCGCGTGGACATTCAAGAGGTACCGCTCACGAAGCTCACGCGCGAGTGCGCGCACGTCACCAAGAGCGACTCCGATCGCCTCTACAACGTCCCATTGCTCCGGGTCGCGCAGCACGCAAAGATCACGTTGGAGCAAGGCTGCTCTGGCAGAGAGACCTTCCGTCGCCTTCGCCAGCAAGTCGCGTTCGATCCCCTCGGTTAGCCGAGGTTCGACCGGCGCTTCAGGTAAATCGCCCGGTGGGCCGAGCAGCTCCCCGAGAGCGTAGTGGCGGAGCAGGTGCCCCAACAGCCGGAGCAGGCGCGGGTTTGCGCCCAATCGCCGAACTACCTCCACCCTGCGATCCATAGGAAACCGCTCTTCCGCGTCGGCCGTCGCGAGCGCGTCGAGCACGATCCGTTCCTGATCCTCCAGCTCCGGCGGTGCTTCGAGCTGTGTGGTGTAGAACGACTCGGTCCACCCCGGATCCACATCTCGACCTGATACGAGCCACAGGCAGCCGCCATCTGCGGCGCGCTGCGCGATCCTGCGGATCTTTTCCCCCAAAGGCTCGATTGGTTTTCCGCTGGCTGGTTCGAGTACCCGCTGGAACTCATCGACGACGACCAGTGCGCCCTGACGCAGAAGTGATCTGAGTGCTGACGCGAAGCTGGGCTCGGCCTTTATCGACTCCGCCAGCTCGCCGTCGCCGCTCGCTCGCAGTTCCTCCACGAGGCGACCCGTAAGTTCCGCTTCTAGGTCTGTCGGGTGAAGCGGCACATCAATGAGAACGGCCGGCGCACCCTGCCCCTTAGCGCGAGCGACCAGCGGACGGACCACCTGTTCCGTCTTGCCCAGCCCGGAAAACCCCGTCAGCAGCGCTGCACTCCGGTGGTCTTGCTGCCAAGCAGCCCAGAGGCCGGCCGCCACTTGCTGGCGGCGTGCCCCGGCGAGTCCTGGAATGGCGTCCGCGTTACTCATGATGAGGATTTCATCGACCACCGCCTACTCGGCGACCGGTTCTGCATTGGTCCAGTACTTAGTATGAGGGACACGAAGTGTGTGTCGGTTGTCCTCGATCGCCAGCTAACTTTATATGGGTGTCTGGCGCCAATTGCTCGTCCGACGCCCGTTGAGCTGATCCTGCCACTTCGGAGCCACACTCCACCCCCGCGCATCATGGCGGCAATTCGATTCGTCGGCAAGTCCATCTGCGGCTGTGTTTTACTTGGCTTTGGTGGCATCCGCAGCAGGGAATCTGGCGCCGGCGTCAATTGCCTGGAAATTCGTGATTAGGCGGACGGTGCCATTCCGACACCATCACATCAACATGGTTCACATACCAGCCCGGCGTAGAATCGGTCAGCCTACGCGCGCTGGTCAAAGCCCTTGAAAGGATCGCCCACCTTGCCGATACGCTCGACGCCTGCTGACTCCACCCGACTCATGGCGCGCCGCCTGTGGCGCGCCCTTCCTTTGTGCGTGCTCGCCGTGTGGCAGCCGATGCCGGCCGCGATCGCGCAGTCGGCCACGTCCTTCGTGATCGTGAACGCCAACGTCATTGACGGCACCGGCGCACCCTCACGACGGGCCGCGGTCCGCGTCGTCGATGGCCGCATTGCGGAAGTCGGCGACGTCCAGCCCGCCGGCCGCGACCGCGTCATTGACGCGCGCGGGCTGGTGCTCGCGCCCGGGTTCATCGACACCCACAACCACTCGACCGACGGACTGTTGACCGAGCCGCTGGCGGCGAGCCAGGTCTCGCAGGGCATTACCACCCTCGTCGTCGGGCAGGACGGCAGTTCGCCCTGGCCGATTGGCGACTACCTGGGCCGGCTGCGACGCGAGCCGGCGTCGGTCAACGTGCTCACGGCCGTGGGCCACGCCACCGTGCGACAACGCGTCATGGGTGATGACTTCAAGCGCGTCGCGCGCCCGGAGGAACTGGCGCGGATGGAGGCGCTCGTCGAGCAGGGCATGCGCGAGGGGGCCGTCGCCCTCTCCTCCGGCCTCGAGTACGAGGTCGGCAGCTACGCCGCCACCGCCGAAGTGGTGGCCCTCGCGCGGGTGGCGGGACGGCTCGGCGGCTTCTACATTTCGCACATCCGTGACGAGGCCGACAAGGCCTTCGACTCGATGCGGGAAGTGGTGACCATTGCCGAAGAGGCGAAGGTGGCCGTGCAGAACACGCACATCAAGCTCGGCACCGTGGGCGTGTGGGGGCAGGCCGGGGAGGCGCTGCGTCTGTTCGAGGCCGCGCGGGCCCGGGGCCTCGACGTCACCGCCGACGCCTATCCCTACAACGCCTGGTCGTCGACCATCACCGTGCTCATCCCCAGCAAGCGCTACGACGATCCCGCCGACGTCGCCAAGGGCCTGGCCGATGTCGGTGGCGCGGCCAACGTCCTCATCACGCGGCACGCCCCGCATCCCGAGTACGAGTTCAAGACGCTGGCCGCCGTGGCGAAGGACCAGGGCCTGACGCCGGTCGCGCTCTTCATCCAGATCGTGAAGGATGGCGGCGCCTCCGTCGTCTGCACCTCGATGATGGACGACGACATTCGCGCGTTCTATCGCTGGCCCTGGACCATGGTGTCGAGCGACGGCGGCATCGGCTTCCGTCATCCCCGCGGCGCCGGTTCGTTTCCCCGCGTGCTCGGGCGCTTCGTGCGCGAGCGCCAGTGGCTGACGCTGGAAGACGCCATCAGGAAGATGACCTCGCTCCCCGCGTCGCGCCTCAAGCTGAGCGACCGCGGCGTGGTCAAGCCCGGCGCGTGGGCCGACCTCGTACTGTTCGACCCGGCCACGGTGATCGACAACAGCACGTTCACCGAGCCGTTCAAGCTGGCCACGGGCATCCGCAACGTGTGGGTCAACGGCACGCTGGTGTGGGACGAGCCCCGCACGACGGGCGCCAGGCCCGGACAGGTGATCACGCTCGCGGGACGCCAGGACCCTGCGGGCCGGCCGCGCGCACGCGAGGTCGGCGTGCCGTTCGACGGCACCGCCGGTCCGCTCAACGCCATCACGGATGTCGCCGGGGTCGAGGTGGGCGTGGCGACGATCATCACGGGCGAGGGCGCGCTGGCGCGCGGGAAGGGGCCGGTCCGCACCGGTGTCACCGCGGTGTTGCCGCGCGGCCGATCCGGCGACAACGTGTTTGCCGGCTGGCACACGCTCAACGGTAACGGCGAGATGACCGGCACCACCTGGATCACCGAGGGCGGGTTTCTCGAAGGGCCGATCCTCATCACCAACACGCACAGCGTCGGCGTGGCGCGTGACACCGCGGTGGAGTGGATGGCGCGCTATTCGGACATCGTGCCGCTGCCGGTCGCGGCCGAGACCTACGACGGCACGCTCAACGACATCCTCGGTTTTCACGTGAAGCGCGAGCACGTGCTGGCCGCGCTCGATGGCGCCAGGTCCGGCGCGGTGCCCGAAGGCAACGTCGGCGGCGGCACCGGCATGATCGCGTTCGGCTTCAAGGGCGGCACCGGCAGCGCCTCGCGCGTGGTCACCGCCGGCGGCGCCGCCTACACCGTGGGCGCGCTGGTGCAGGCCAACTTCGGCCGGCGCCCGCAGTTGCTCGTCGCCGGCGTGCCGGTCGGGCAAGAGATTCCGGACCTGATGCCCGAGACCGGTCGCCCGCGCGCGGCCCAGGGCGAGGCTCCCGAGTCGGGCTCGATCATCGTCGTCATTGCCACCAGCGCGCCGCTGCTTCCGCACCAGCTACGGAGGCTGGCGCAGCGCGCGGGGCTGGGCGTCGCGCGCGTCGGCGGCAGCGGCGGGAACGGCTCAGGCGACATCTTCCTGGCGTTCTCAACGGCCAATCCCGGCACCTACGACAAACCGGCCACCGCGGCTGTGACGATGCTGTCGAACGACGCCATCGACCCGCTGTTCCAGGGAGCGATTCAGGCCACCGAGGAAGCAATCATCAATGCGGTCGTGGCGGCCGAGACGATGACGGGTCGCGACGGCAACCGCGTGCACGCCTTGCCGCACGACCGGTTACGTACTGCCCTACGGAAATACAACCGGCTCGCGCCGTAGCCAGTTACGATCATCGGCGTTCCGGCGGACGAATCGCCGAGGCGTCGACCGTCCCGCCGAAGTAGTCGGCGACGATGGCGGCGATGCGAGCCTCGGCCTCGTGAACCTCCTCGGTGGTGCCGCGATGGTGGCCGGCGAAGGCCACGAGCACGATCGGCGTCCCCTTCACCCAGAGGATGCCGGCATCGTTGGCCACCCACGGCTGCCCGTCACCGGTCTTGTGTGCCACCTCGACATCCGCGCCCAGGTAGCGCGGAAAGCGGTTGTTCACCTGCTGGCGCTTGAGGATTGACACCATGAGCGCGGAGGCATCCTTCGACACCAGCTCGCCCCTGGCCATCAGCGAGAACAGCCGCCCCGTTTCCCGCGCCGTGCTCCGGCCGAAGTAGAGGCCGGTGTCTTCGATGACCTTGCGAAACGCCTCGCCAACGGCGGCGTCGCCATACTTCGCAAACGGAAACTCGACCGTGCGATCGCCACCGGCGTCCCGATAGGTGGGATCCAACTGAGACAGCCAGCGTCGATCCCACTCGAGATCGGAGAACCGCAGCATGGTGTTGGGCAAACCCAGGCGCGCCATGAAGCGCGTCACTTCCTCCCGGCCCACCAGGTCGCCCAGCGCGTCGGTGGCTTCGTTGTCGCTGATGACGATCATCAACGTGAGAAGGTCCTTGACGGTCGGCTGGAGGCCGGCGTCGAGGGCGTAGAGCACGCCCGACGGGATCCGCCGCTGGTCGGCCGTCAGCGTGATGCGATCCGAGAGCGACAGCCGGCCCTCGCGCACGCGCTCGAGCACGGCCGCCATCAGCGGCACCTTGATCACGCTGAAGGTCTCGTAGGGCGAATCGGCATCGATGGCCACGCGCTCGCCGGTCGCGACGTTCTCGACGTACACCGCCATGCGGCCATCGACCTGGTCGCGCACCTGTCGCAGTCGGGATTCGAGAGACGTGGGAGCAGCGCCCGGCGGCAGGTCCGCGGCCGCGGCGTCGGCGAGCGCGGTGTTGCGCGCCAGCGCGTCGGCGACGAGCGAGAGCTGGGCGGCCGCGCGCGTCCAGTCACCCTGTTCGGCGGCTTCGGTGATGCCCGGCAGGGTCATGGCGGCATAGGTGTAGCGCGGTGCGTAGAGCAGGTGCTTGAACCACGAACGACCGGGAATCCCCTCCTCATGCAACCAGTTCTGCTCGAACTGCCGCAGGCTGCGGTTGACGCGGCCGGCCACTTCGCGGGTTGGCCCGCCAGACGCCAGGACCGACTCCAGGCGGAAGTTCAACTTCCGGCCCGATGCGCGAAGCGCCTTCACCCCAGTGACCAGTCGCGAGACCTCGAGGTGATCGCGCACGCCGGCGATCGCGTCGAGGTTGCGGACGAAATCTCGAATCGATGCGGCGTACGACTCCACATCCAACGGCAGCAGCTCCGCATTCGCCAGTCGCAACGCCATCGAGCCCCAGAGCTCGGTCATTAACTGGTGGTAGCGGTAACCGGGATCCCCGATCTGGTTGACCCAGTAGTGACTGTCGTAGGCGGAGTGGTATACGCCGTACGGGCCGTTGAACCCCATCTCGATCACCGGCAGGCCGACGTGATTGATGAACACCGTGTGATCCGACCCGCTGCCGATCTTCGTGACGGCCAGCGCCTGGTCCGGCAGCGTCCCCTCCTTCGGGCCGTCGCTCTCGCCTTCCGGGCGTCGCCACGCTTCGTAAAGCGAGATGCCGGACGGGTCGCGGAGCTCCTTGGTCAGGTCCACCACCATCGGCGCCAGCGACCCCACCGCCGACAGGTCGAGCCGCGGTCCGGACGCGGACGAATCGACGTTCAGGTAGGCGACCGCCTTCTGCTTGAGCTCGGCGGCAAACTGCTCGCCCCATTCGGTGGACCCGGTCAGCGTGACCTCCTCGCCGTCCCAGGCGCAGAACACCAGCGTCCGCTTGGGGCGGGTGCCTTCCTGTTTGAGCCGCCCCAACGCCTTGGTGAGCTCCATCATCGAGGCCGTGCCGCTCGAGGGATCGACGCCGCCAAATACCCAGGCGTCGTGGTGGTTGCCAAGCACCACCCACTCGTCGGGCAGCTCACTGCCGGTGATGCGTCCTTCCACCACGTAGTTCGGCTGCACGTCGGTGCGCATGTCGATCTGCAGGTGCATGCGCGCCACCTCGCCGCCGAGTCGATACTCGATCGGCAGGGCGCCCTTCCACTCGGCCGGCGCCGGCGGCCCGCCGAGCTTTTCAAGGATGGGCTGAATGTCGCGATACGACATCGGCAAGGCCATGATCTTCGGCACTGAGACCGCGTCGCCAACCGGGATGCGCCTGGCCCCGGGCGTGGACGCCCAGCCCGGCGTCAGCGGATCGCCGGGGACCATGTAGTCGTAGGCGATGCCACCTCGCTGCAGGTGGCTCGCCGGTCCCCATGGTCCCTTGGGAAACGCTTCGCCCTGGGTGTATCCGTCCTGTTGCGGGTCCGAGTAGACAATCATCGCGGCAGCGCCCTCCCGCTCGGCGGTGAGGGCCTTGAATCCGCGATAGCTGTAGGGGTTGGAATAACGGACGATGACGATCTTGCCCTTGGGATCGATGCCATTGCGGCGGAGTTCGTCGTAGTCGGCGGGATTCCCGCTGTTGGCGTAGACCACCGGCGCGGTGACGTCTCCGGACGCGGAGAACGACAGCCACGCGCCGCTGATGGCCTTCTGGGAAGAGTCCGGGTCTTCCTGGTAGGGATCCTCCCGCAGCGACGGCACGTACCGCACTGGCGCGATGAGTTCGGCGCGAACTTTCCTCGGATTGGACGACAGCACGTCGTACCTCCGGATCACGACATCGTCCAGCCCTTGCGCCTTCCACTGCGCCGCGATGTAGTTGGCGATCTCGCGGGTGCGTGGCGAGGTGGCCGGGTGCGGCTGCGCCGTGAAGTAGCGGTGCCACGCCTTGATTGACTCGGCCCGTGGCAACTCGCGCAGGCGACGCTCGGTCGCCCGCTGGGCCAGCGAGCCGTCCGGCGAAAAGCCCCGAATGGGCGGCGGCGCCGCGTTGTCTTGGGCACCTGGCGCCGCGACCAGGAGCACGGCGGCGACGAGCGAAGCGGCAAGCGGGCGACGGAGGGACATGTGGAAGCCTTTCAGGTGGATTGACTTCCCGGATTCTAGATCGCTCGCCGGCCGTGAACGTTCGGATTCAGCGGCGGGCCTGGATCGGAAGCGACGCCAGGCGAGGCCGTCTTTTCGCGGGAGGTGGCGCCGAGAGCGCACTCATTGTGACGTAGTATCCGTCCGGATCCCGGAGTGAGAACTCCCTTGTTCGAGTGTTCGGGTTCACGTGCGGTTCCTCTTCGAGCCGGGTGACGAGAGCGCGTGCTCGCTTGAGTGCCAGGTCGAAATCGTCGACGCGGAAGAACAAGAGGAGCCCGTTGCCAGGTGGCACCTCGTCCGGACTCATCAAGGAGGGATGCTCGTGCGCGCCCCACTGGTGGAGGCAGAGCAAGACCGTTCCATCCGTATCCAGGATCTGACCAAAGTGGTCATGGCCCGGAGGCGTCTCGGGCTGGCCAAAGATCGCCTGGTACCATTTGCAGCTGCCGGGGACGTCGCTGACGCCAATGATCGTCCAGATGCGTTTCATCGCATTTCCGCCGTCGGCCTAGACAGAATGACTGTCAGTTAGCGCGGAGAAATCGCGCGACCATCGAAACACCGTTGCGATCTCCACGGTAGTCGTTCGTCGTCGATACACGATGCGAAAGTTGCCGGAAATGACTTCTCTCAGATCGGGCGAGTGCCGCTCCGGCACCATACGTCCCGAATCAGGAAACTGTTGAAGGCGTTCGACCGCGGCAACCACACGACGGACGGTCAAGTCTGCCCAGGCCGGCGAGTCGGCCTCAATGAACGTGCGAATCTCTTCGAGATCCGCAACCGAGCGCGGAGACCAAGTGAGCTCGGTCACAGCCCGAGACGCTGCTTGACCTCGGTGTGGGGAATGCCTTCACCCCGGTCGAGCTGCGCCAGGCCTTCCTCGATCTTCGCCAGAAACACCAAGCGTTCAATGGCGTCATCGACGGAGGCTCCTTCGGGCAGTTCACGGATCGCCTCGATCATCCGCTCGCGCGTGATGCGGTGTGGCATAGGCCGATTCTACTCCTGTTGCCTATGGGTCCGGACTTAGCGAGTTGGCGCCTAACGGCTGCGAATGAGCCGCGCGCCTCTGTGACGCCATTCATAAGACAGTCAGCGCGCCGGATCCATTCGCGTGTTCGACGGCACCACTCACTCGTCCACTCTCCTACGACCCACCCAGATGAAGCGCCAGTCCGACGTTGAGCCGGTACAACGTTGTGCGATAGTCCGTGTCGAAGCGATTGTCATGCCTGAAGAGTAGGCGCAGGTCGCCTCCTAGCCGCGCCGCCACGCGTCGGGTGATGAAAAGGTCAACGCCGAGTCCCGGCTGTACCGAGAACGTCGGCGAACCCCATCCTCCAGTGTTGTCGAGCCGGCGCTCCCAGATGCCCAGGCGCGTGACACCTGCCAGCAGCTCAGCGTAGGGTTGAACCCGGCCCGTGAGCGGTGACGCGCGGGGCCCAGCCTGGATTGACTGATATCGAAAATCGTAGGTGCCGCCCTGCGAGGAGGAGTAGTCCTCGTGATGAACACTGAACGCGCCTTCGGCAGAAACGCACACCCAGCGGCGCACTCGGCGCGTTCCGGCGAGAGACACTCCTCCGAAGGTGTAATCCGATTCGGTATCGCGAAGGACCGTGTAGGTCATCGACACGCTGGCTTCTGAGCCTTGTCCGAAGGCCAGGTGCGGGTCGATGAGGAAGACCAGGGGAGCCAGGACCAACCAGCTGATTCGTGACCGCATGTCAACCCCTCACTCACACAAGAGTCTCCGGTCGCGAAGGCGGCGGCTGCAGCGGCTGTTAGGCCGCGCCTCAATGACGCACATAGCGCAAGTGTGTGGCGCTTGGACTATCAAGAACCTTGTCAATCCGAAACTGCGGCCCAGGCTCGCGTAGGTTCTCGAAGAGACGCCGCCCGCCGCCAAACAACACGGGTGCCAAGGCAATTTCCAGCTCGTCGACGACACCCAGGTTCAGGTATTGCTGGATTACATCCGCTCCACCCGCGATACGAATATCACGGCTGCCTGCGGATTCCCGAGCCAGCTCCAGGGCGCGCTCCGGCCCGCCATTGATGAAGTAAAAGGTCGTCCCACCGGGGCGCACCCAAGGTTCGCGTTTCTCATTGGTCAGAACGTACACCGGTGTGTGAAACGGAGCCTCCTCTGGCCAGGCGCGCTCGCCTTGGTCGAACATTCGCTTGCCCATAATGTTGGCACCGATGCGCTCTGAGGTGCTGCGAACCAGGTCATTGACCGGGCCGGTCTCTCCCCCTGGTCCGAACTTGAGGTTCTCGCGGAAGTACTGCTGATTGATGATCCAGGCCATCAGCGCACCCCACTTGGCACCCCAGTTCTTGTACCCGGGATTCTCCATGGTCATTCCTTCCGGTGCCATGTAGCCATCGAGGCTAAGTCCAATGTTGACGAATACCGTGCTCACGATTCTCCTCTCGCATCTTCGGATGTCGGCCTAACGCTGCAACTGAGCCGCGGCGCGCAAAGGGCACGCGCCGTCGGCTCCAGTTGAAGTTAGGCAGCGTCGTGGCATTCGTGGCCGGTCAAAGAGCGTCGACATTGGGATGACGGTCATGCCAGCCTGTCGCCTCCTCGTACGCACTGGCGATGCGACAAAGCAGGGGCTCACTGAGGCGGCGGCCGGCAAACTGAATGCTGTAGGGTAGTCCATCCCTTGAGAAGCCGGACGGAAGGCAAATCGCCGGAGTACCGGCCAGATCCATCGGCCCCGTGAAGTCCATCGCCCTCGGCGCGGCAGCGGACCACGCTGCATGGAGGGCGCCCAGGGGGCCGACCTGCGTCTCTCTGGCGATGCGCCAGGCGGGAGATCCGCCCGCTGGGCATGCCATGGCATCCACCGAGTCGAGCAGACTGGCGAACTGTGCAGTCAACGCCGCGCGCGCCCGCTTTGCCTGAGCAAGGTGTTCGCTCGTCTGGCGTGCGCCGCTGTCGAGGAATTCGCGAAGGTATGGACCGTACTCGCTCGCTCGCGACGGGTAGGTCGCATGGTGCGCCTGCACGATCTCCACGCCCGCAATCGTCTGCCAGACATCCAGCAGCGACGACAGGTCTGGCATGCGGACATCCACGATCTGCACGCCGAGCCCGGCCAGCACCTTCAGTACCTCCTCGAGTGCCGCGGCGTCGCCCCTGTTCACGCCCTCGAGGGCGTACTTGCGGTCGATGCCAATCCGCAGACCTCGAATGCTCTGTCCGAGCTCTCTGAACGCGTTCGGCGGCGGCGCATCGAGTGACGTGGGATCGCTGGGATCGTGCCCGGCAATGGCGTCGAACATGATGGCCACGTCGGCGACCGAGCGAGCCATCGGGCCGACGTGATCGAGGGACTCGGCGAATGGCAGCACCCCGTATCGACTGACACGCCCGTACGTCGGCTTGAGGCCGACGACACCGTTGGCTGACGACGGAAAGCGAATTGACCCACCAGTGTCGGTGCCAATCGCGGCAAAACACAGACCGGCCGCTGCGGCGACACCTGCCCCGCTCGAGGACAGGCCGGGCCAATAGTCCGTGTTCCAAGGGTTTCGAGGAACATCGAAGGCGGGGCTGTAACCGGCCGTCGCCCCTTCCGTGAGATTCAGCTTGCCGAGCAACACCGCACCCGCGGCGTGGAGCCTCGATACCACGGTGCCGTCGAAGTCCGGGACGAATGTCTTGTACACAGCCGATCCGCCCATGGTACGGACGCCCTTCGTGTAACAGAGATCCTTCACGGCGCTCGGCACTCCGTGCAGTGGCCCACGATACTTGCCAGCCTGTATCTCCTGCTCGGCAACGTGGGCGTCAGCCAGGGCCTGGTCACGCGTGACCGTCGCGTAACTCTTCAGGATGGGATCGAGTTTCGCGATGCGATCCAGCATGCGCTGGGCGAGATCCACAGGAGATTGTTCGCGCGCTGCAATGCGGCGGGCCACGTCGCGGAGGCTCATGTAGTGCAGGGCTTCGCCGCTGGCGCTGCCGACCACGGTGGCCTGAGACGAGCCTGCCCCTTTGCACGCGGCGAAGGGAACGACAACACTCGCGCCCAACAGCGCCAGTGCGCTGCGCCTGGATATCAAATGCTTACTCCCCGTGGTGACTCTCATTTCGCTCCTCGTCACTGACAGTCATCGCGGTCGGACCCTGGTCACGTGGGTGGCCATAAGCGATGCCACAAGAACCGCGAGTGTGGCGAAGCGGCCTAACGACGGGCATCAGCCGCGGCGCACTCGCTCGTCGGCGCTGTCGGCTGCATGCCATGTTAGGCCGTCGTCAAGTGAAAGCCAATGGCTATGACCACACCGACATTTCCAGCGTCGGCCCACGGGCAGCTATCGGCACCGTATCTAACCTGACGAGGTGCCCTGACTGCGTCGGAACGGCATTTGCTACATGATGCCTGGCCGTAACTGCGCCCGCGCGCACGAGGTCAGTGAACGTAACTCGTCGTGGAGCAGTTTCTCCTAAGAGGATGAGATCGTCGAGAAAGGCGTCTTGGAGACATCGAATCTGAGCGACGACGCCAGGGCCACTTGGGTCCATAAACCGGCAATTGATCCCGACGACACCGGCGGTGTTAGAACCGACGGGGCCACCGCTAGCGGCTCCGTGAATTTGAAACCCAACGTGCATGTACGGATATGGAACGAGCAGCTGGTCGCGAAAGTCGCCGATTTCCAGGACGCCGCCTGGATACAGGTCCGGACTAAATCGAAAGAGCTGCCCAGTCGCCGTGTGACCGATGGAGTGATTGGGAAACGCATAGGTGGCGACCGGTGCGCCGAGTGCAGGCATCTCCCATGAGAGCGGCCAGCTCCAATGGGACAGGGCGGCGCCGGTTGTCGTGTTAGTCGCTTGAGCGGCCGCACCTAAGGCGACATCCGCACCATCGCCGAGCCAGCACTGCATGATTGGACGGAGCAGGTACGACTCAGGCCCAAAGAGACCACTTTCGGACCACAGATGCATGATGGCGAGTGGTGCAATTTGCTGATCGCCATCGAGAATGTCGTCAATAACATGACGAGCCGTTACGAACAGCCCATCGCCACTGATGTAGAAACCCGTTCCGATCAAGCGCCACGCACGATGTGCGTCGTGAGTCAATAGCGGGAACGTGTGACCAACCGGATTCGGGAGGGGTCCGTGTGGCGCAGCGAAGTGCCATGAGCTGGGATCTGCTTCTCCGCCGAGGTTGGATAATGAATCGGACATACTGGGAGCTCAGTCCCTGGTCGTACAAAGCGTATGCGGCCTAACGCCTGCGGCTCACCCGCGGCGGCCGCCGCGCCGCCGATTCTACCCGGAATGATGTCTCTGCGGCAGCCGTCGGGTGCAGCCGCTGTTAGGCATCTCCAGTTCGCGGTTTCTGAGACTCGCGCCTCAATTCGACGAACTCTTCATCTGATAGTGGCCCGACTCTACCGAGGCGCTCGACAATTCGCTTCTTCGCGGTATCGATCTCATGCACGGCGTGAGCGCGATAGCAATGTGGAAACACGAACTCCCTGACGAACGGCAACTTCTCGGCATCGGATCGTACCCAGACCTCACCGGGGACATCGAAGACCAGATAGATGTCCTTGCGGTTTAGGACACCAAAGGTCTCCGAGACGGCCGCGACCAACTGGCTAACGACCCGAGGTGCGATTGCCTCGAAATCGTACCCCTCGTTGTAATGAATCGTTTGATGCCGAACGGGCCGGAGCTCCTCAAGTAGGTCTAAGGCCCGCTGCGGAATCAACTGCCAGCTGTGAATGACGTCAAGCATCCGGTCCCAATCGTTAAAGCTATTCTGTCGAGCGACCAGCTTGTACTTCGGATGTGACCGAAAGTGGGCGCGACATTGCAGAACTAAACGATTCAGGATTCTCTCGGCCAAGCAACAACTTGACACAACTGCCGGGTACCAGTCACCCATGCTGTAACAATTGATGATCTCCGCGATTTTGCCCGGGTACTCGTCGATCAGGCCAATTGGCGGATAGTCGATCCCCAGCCAGCGCTTGAACTTCTCGTCGAACCGACGTGACCCGAATTGCTCGCGAAGGGATGCTTGTTCGCTTTCGGCGTAGGGTTTCACAACCCCGGAGTCGCCGCGGAAGAAGTTGCGGCGCGTATCGATTGAAAAACCGGTGAGTCGATATCGGCGGTCCAGGCTTGGACATGCGAATACGAACGGTTCCTTCCCGCGGAGTTGGGGCTCGGAGAGGTCAACCGGGTGTTTACCTGCGCATGTCGGGCAAGTTATGGAACGATGTGGCACTGTTGGATGCCTAACACCTTGCCGCTCAACCGCGAGCGGGCGGTTTCAGCAATCTGTGGTGTCAGAACTCCCCGCCGCTCGTCGGTTGCAGCGGCTTGTTGGGCGGCGTGTTAGGCGACCCGTTTTGCACTGGCCCTTCGCC